>CAKTAM010000001.1 GCA_934527255.1 uncultured Oscillospiraceae bacterium
AGCAGGCGCGCTACCAACTGCGCTACACCCGGTTATTTCGTTATTTTATCCGGCTGGTCGTATTCTCCCAAACCACCCGCGCTACCAACTGCGCTAATCCCGGAGAAAGCGTTGCACGCTGTCGGTACAATACCTTATAAGTATACCTTATTTAGGACGGGAAGTCAATGCCGGGTCCCGGCAAAATATCCATGGCACAAACAACGGCGCAAAACCGGAAATATCCCAACCACACATAGGAAAAAACGGCCGATGAACGGCAGCACAAATCGGCCCGCTCCTGCCGCGGCCTATAAATAATATATGCTGCTTCGCCTCGGCTGCGGATTGCAGCGGCGGAAAAATAACGGCTGCAAGCTGTCAGACAGTCGCGGCAGCCAACTGCTGATACTGTGCTGCCATCTGACCGCAAGCGGCGAGGACGGCTGTGCAGATGGTATGAACCGGGAAGCGAAAACAAAAAGGGTGTACAGCACACCTGAATTACACCCTTCGGCTGCCGAAAAGCCATAGAGGCATCAGTAAAACGCAGTGAAAGCCATCGGTGCGGATATTTTTACAGCAGCGGGGCAAAGAAGCGCAGCACCACCTGCTTGATGCGTACCCACAGCGAAAAGTGCAGATCCTGCTCGGTGATTTCCCGGCAGACCTCCAGCGTTTTTTCAAAGTCGCGGTGAATGTCGCCGATGATGCGCCCGCCATAGAACGAGCAGCAGTTTTCAAAATGCAGGTACAGGCTGCGATAATCCATATTGGCCGAGCCGACAATGGCGATTTTATCATCGCACAGATACATCTTGCTGTGAATGAAGCCGGGGGCATATTCGTAAATATGAATGCCGTTTTCCAGCAGCTGGCGATAATAGCTGCGCGTGACCAGAAAGACCGATTTTTTGTCCGGAATGCCGGGTGTGATGATGCGCACCTCCACGCCGCTTTTGGCGGTCAAACACAGCGATTCGATCATTTGATAATCGGGAACCAGGTAAGGTGTGGTGATCCACACATAGCGGTGCGCGTGTCGCAGCACGTTGGAGTAGGCATTCTGGCTGACGGTCTCGGTGTCCAGCGGAGTGTCATCAAAGGGCTGTACCAGCAGGTCGTCCGGCGTTGGCAGTCGCAGCTGCGGGCGGTACAGCGTATAATCTACCGTGTCGCCCGAAAGCATGCCCCACATCTTTAAAAATGTGCAGGTGAACGAGTAGACGGCGGGCCCGCGCAGCATCAGCGAGGAATCCTTCCACTGGCCGTAGGGTTGCGCCATGCCGAAATATTCATCCGCCATGTTGATGCCGCCGGTAAAGCCGGTCATCCCGTCAATGATGCACAGCTTGCGGTGATCGCGATGGTTGAGAAACCCGTAATCGCTGATGTGAAGGCTGAAGCGTACGGGGTTGAATTCGTAACAGCGGATGCCGTATCGCTGCAGCGTCAGGGCATAATAGGGCGGCAGCGAAAACAGGCAGCCGACCGAATCGTACAGAATGCGCACATCCACGCCGTCGGCGGCCTTTCGCTTGAGAATTTCCAGAATCGTCTGCCAGCTTTTGTGATCAGCATTGTAAATGAAGTATTCCAGCCAGATGGAGTGCTGGGCTTTTTCCAGCTCCTCCAGCAAAACGGGGTACAGATCTTCTCCGTTGCCGAAATAGCGCGCCGTGGTGCCGTCGTACAGGGGGTTGTGCTCTCGCACAAGGTATTTGGCCTGACAGGCCAGCCCGCGATCCAGCGCTTCCAGCTGGCGGACGGGTGCTTCGTCATGGGTCTGCGCCGCGGCAGCGCGCTGTTCGGCAGCCAGAAAACGGGATTCTTTCTTTTTGAACAGCCCGGGCCGTCCCCAGATGAAATACAGAAACTCGCCCACCAGCGGCAGCAGAGTGAAGATCCACAGCCACATCAGCTTATAGGAGGGACTGGAGGGCGCCTTGTCAAACAGAATGATACCGAGGATCAGCGAGACCACGATCATGGCAAAGAAAACGGCGATATAATCCAGCCCCAGAGAGATGATTAGCGAGCTAAAAATGGCAAACTGCGCCAGCATCAGCACCAGCATCAGCGCCGTAGGCGATAACAGAAACCGAAAAATTTTTTTCATGCCGGAAAATCCTCTTGTTTGTTTCAGTCTGCACTGTCGTCCGCCGGTGCGGCGGGCGTGTAAAAGGCGGGCTGAACCTCCGGGTGGCTGCTGCACCAATCCGCATAGGTGGTGATGGTCACCGTCTGCAAAAGCGCCGGGTCGGCGGGCGTATCCGTCTGCCCGGCGGTGCCGCCGACGGCGCGCACGGTATCCATGCCGTAAAAGACCTGTCCGAACACCGTATAGTGCATATCCAGATACGGTGCGCCGCCTACCTCGGCATAGGCGGTGATGACGTCCTCCTCCCAGCCCAGCTGGCGCATCTGCTCCTGCAGAACGTCGGGCACACTGTCCGTCTGGCAGTTGACCACAAAAAACTGGCTGCGGTTGGCGCTGCCCCCCGCCATGGCCAATGCACCGGTATAATGGTGCACGGCGTCGCTGACCTCGGCTGCAAAGGGGTTGCCCCAGATGCTTTGCCCGCCATTGCCGTCGGTATCGCCGCTTTGAATGATGAAATCAGCAATGACACGGTGAAAATCCAGCCCGTTATAAGCGCCCTGCCGCGCCAACGTAACAAAGTTCTGCACGGCCTGCGGAGCTGCCTGCGGGTACAGCACGGCGGAAAATTCACCCGCCGAGGTCTCAAAAACGGCGACCAGAGCGTCGGCCTCCGGCTCGCGGAACTGCAGCACATCCACGCTGGGCGCAACGGCGCCGTCCGCGGCGGTCTCTGCGGCGGGCTGGGAGGTACGGCAGGCCGTCAGCAGGCAGCACAGCAAAACCAGCAGTGCCGCGCCAAGGCGGCCGCGTTTTTTCTGACCCATGCTCCGTTTCACGCTCCTGTTCATAAAGTGTTCCGCCGCCGTTTGGGCGCAAAGCGTCCGGCGGCCCTTTCACATTTTTTAAATTATTATAGCATAAAGTGATGGGGAAGAAAATGGACAAAGTAAAAAAATTGCCCATCGCGCGCCGCCGGAAGAAAACCGGCGGCTTTGGCTTGACGGAAAGCAGATTTTGCGCTACAATAAAGGCGTTCCCACCGCACAAGCGGCGGACGGTAAGGAGGAGTGCACGGTGTCGGAAGAAGAACTGGATTATACGCCGGATCTGATCACGCTGGAGGATGAGGACGGCAAGGAGCATGAGTTTGAAGTGATCGACGCCGTCGACCATAACGATGAGCACTATATGGCGCTTTTGCCGTACAGCTCCGACCCGGCCAAGGCTTTGGAGGAAAACGCCGATCTGCTGATCATGCGCGTCGGTGTGGATGAAAACAATGAAGAATTCCTCACCATCGTGGATGAGGACGAGGAGCTGTACGAGGTCAGCCAGGTGTTTGCCAAGCGGCTGGAGGAGTACTTCAAGATCGAGAGCTGAGCACAGGGCTGCTGCCGTGCGGCAGCGGTGACTGTTTATCGGGCAGCGTCCTGCCCTGTCGATTTGTTGCGGCCACATTTAATCCTACAATTATGTAATTCGGGAGCTCTTTTGTTCGCGGACGGATTGCAGACCTCCCCCTTCGGGGGAAGAAGGGAGCGTGAACTCCGAGACGGGGCGTACCCACCCTGCTTGAGAAAGTAGGTTTTAATTGGCTGCAGACTTCAGGGCGGGATCTGTTTCTTTTACCGGGCGCTGAAGCAAAGCCCTCGGAAGGGTATGGGCCATCACGGGCAGTGCCGGGATGGCTTTTTTTGCGCTTGAAGCCCATGCGGCGGGTGTTGTCGATTCGGGCTGTCGCTGTGCGCGGCGGCAGGCCCAAAAAGCCCTGCCGCAGGCCGCCCACATACATTACGGCAGCCATAGCAAGCTGCGAAAGGAAAGAAGAAGTATGCAGATCGGAGCATTGGAGGCGGGCGGCACGAAAATGGTCTGTGCCGTCGTGGATGAAAACGGTGTTGTCAGCGACCGCATTTCGCTGCCGACCGGTACCCCGGCGGAGACCATGCCGCAGCTGATCGATTATTTTGCCAGGCATCAGGTGGAGGCGTTGGGCGTGGGCTGCTTTGGCCCGCTGGATCTGGACCGCAGCTCGCCGACCTGGGGATACATTACCGCCACGCCGAAAACGCCGTGGAAATTTTACGATATTGCGGGGCAATTGCAGCAGGCGCTGAAAGTGCCCGTCGCGCTGGATACGGATGTCAACTGCGCCGTTCTGGGCGAGGCGCGGCGCGGCAGCTGCCGCGGCCTGACCGATTGCGTGTATATCACCGTCGGCACCGGCATCGGCATGGGGGTGCTCAGCGGCGGCAGGCTGGTGCATGGCATTCAGCACCCGGAGCTGGGGCATATCCCCGTTGTGCCGGCGGCGGGCGACCCCTATCAGGGCTGCTGCCCCTACCATGGCCGCTGCCTGGAGGGCATGGCCAGCGGTTCGGCCATGCGCGGGCGCTGGGGCGTACCGGCGCAGCAGCTGGAGGATTGCCCCGAGGTCTGGCAGTTGGAGGCGGAATATCTGGCGCAGGGGGTCGTGACCTGTGTTCTGGCATATGCGCCGCAGCGTATTGTGCTGGGCGGCGGCGTGGCCCACCATAAGGGCCTGCTGGAGCAGGTGCGCGCCGCCGTGACCCGGCAGCTGGCGGGGTATGTGGCGGCCCCTGCCTTGGCGGATATGCAAAGCTATCTTGTTGCCCCTGCGTTGGGGGACGATCAGGCGCTGTTGGGCTGTATGGAGCTGGTGAGAGACCCTGCCGTGCAGGGATGATAGGCCGCTGTCAGGGCCGGGTGCGGCCGCCGGAGGATACAAGCCGCTTTCGGCCGCCCATCTGACAGGGAGCTTTGGCGGCTGCGCCTTGACGGGCGCTTTTGGCCGCAGGGCACAGGGCGTGCAGCTGTCGGAGAACGCGCCCTGCTGCCGGAAATGAAAAGGGGAGGCGAAGACAGGAATGAACAAAGAACCTGTGCCGGTGACAAGGCCGGTGGAGCTGGAAGCCGAGGAGGAATATGACGCCATTGCAGCCGGGCTGCTGGCGGAGGCGCGCGCCTTTGCCGCAGCGCATCCGGGGGCCGCAGCGGCGGAGTTTGTGCGGGCCGTCGGCCGTCGGCGCTGGATGTCCCGCTTTGCCGATTACTGGAATATTCCCGAGGATGAGCAGCTGACCCGGCGGGAGGTGTCGCACATCGACCGTTTCCTGACCGAAATTTACGCGGCGGCGCAGCAGGCAGCGCCGGAAAGGAGCTGACCGCCATGCAGCCCATTTTTTTGACCCCGGTCAAAAAGCAGACCATCTGGGGCGGCCATTCGCTGGCGCAGGAATATGGCTTCGGTGTGCCCGGCGAGCCCATTGCCGAGGCCTGGGCCGTCAGCGCGCACCCGGCCGGAGACTGTACGGTCTGCGGGGGCGAATGGGACGGTATGACGCTCAGCGCCCTGTGGAAGAACCACCCCGAGCTGTTTGCCTGCCCGGGCGAACGGCAGTTTCCGCTGCTGGTCAAATTTATTGATGCCGAAAAGGATCTCAGCATTCAGGTACACCCCGACGATGCCTACGCCGCCGCCCACGAAAGCCCGGTGGATGGCAGCCCCTGCCGCGGCAAAAGCGAATGCTGGTATATTCTGTGGGCGGCCCCCGGCGCAAGGCTGGTGCTGGGGCACAACGCCGCCACCCGTCAGCAGGCGGCGGAATGGGTCGCCGCGGGCGAGTGGAAGCGATTGCTGCGCACGGTGCCGGTGTCGGCCGGGCAGTTTTACCGCATTGACCCGGGTACGGTGCACGCCATCGGGGGCGGCATCCGCCTGCTGGAGGTGCAGCAGAGCAGCGACATCACCTACCGCATGTATGATTATGACCGCCTGCAGAACGGCAGGCCCCGCCCATTGCACCTGGAGCAGTCGCTGCAGGTGATGACGGTGCCCGCCGCACAGATCAGCGCGCCGCCGCAGCCGGAGGCGCTGCCCCTTGTGTACGGCGAGGGTGAGCTGACCCTGCTGGAGAGCTGCCCCTATTTTCAGGTGCGCCGTCTGCGCCTGAACGGCGAAGCCCGGCTGCCCAATGCGCCGACGTTTCAGACCGTTACGGTGCTGGAGGGTGAGGGCACGCTGAACGGCGTGCCGGTGCATCGCGGCCAGTCGCTGCTGGCGCCGCACCCGCAGCGCACCCTGCACTGGCAGGGCGAGCTGACCGCCATTCTGGCCCAGCCCGTCTTATCCGCGGCGGCCGCGCCAGAAGCGGGCGCACCCGGCCAAAATGTCTGACTATGTTTTATAAGGTTTCAAGGTTATAAAAGGCGGTTTTCCACCGCGATTTTGTTTAGCGTCGTAGTTTTTTGCTGCGGCGCTTATTCTTTTTCAAACAATATTGACAAAAACAAACGATAGAGTTAATATCTTTATGTGGAATGGAGCCAAAAGCGTGTGCAAAACACCGGCAAGCCGGTCAGAGATGTGGCACGCAGAAGGGCTGCCGATCCGTTTTGGAGCGGGGAGGCGCCGTGTACGGCTGCCCGCTCAAGAAAACAATCACAGCAATGGCGAAAAGCCGGGTATCAGGAGGTATGAAAGATGGTAGCGGTTTTGGGTATGGTCATGCTGCTTGTTATGGCGGCTGCGGTGTTTGCAGCGGAAGCGCCGACGGCAGAAACCATGGCGTACAGCCATTTTTGGGCGCAGGGCGACAGTGAATACAGCGAGACGGCCCGTAAGATCTGGCCCTTTGGGCAGCAGCCCGCCAAGCGGGAGCCGCAGCTGCCCTGGGAGGATCGGCAGGAGGCCGCGCCGTTCTCGTATTATGAAGAGAACCGGCTGTCGTACAGCAAGTGCGCCATTTAAAAAAGCAAACGGTTGACAGCGCCCCGTCTGCCGACGCACCGTCGGCGGATGGGGCCGACAGGGTGCGCAGGGATGCAGGAAAAACGGGCGGACAATGCTGCCGGATGGGCACTGTGCGTGTTGCCGCCCTGTCGGCCGGACTCGCTGTCTTATTATCCACGGCTTCCGACATGGGAGGATCACAGGCAGATCGCCTTTTCTCCTGCGCCGGAGGCTTTTTTGCTGCCAAAAACGGAGAGCATCGGCTTGGACCGGGGGCTGCGGCGGCCGCCGCTGTACGGGTCGCAAAGCGGCCTGCTGCACGTTTGGGCGTACGGCAGCCTGCGGCCGGTTGCCCTTGGCGGCCACGCTGCCTGCGGCAGGCCGCGGGCGTGCGTGCGGCACAGCCTTTTTAAGTGCGGGTCAACTCTGTGATATTTTGACGCCGCAGGCCGTCCGAAGCGGGCTTTCAAAGCGATCATAAAACGTCCGACGCTTTTCTGATGATGTCCGACGGAAAGAAACGATACAAAGCAGAAAAGGAGGCGTTTTCATGTTCATGCGATGGAAGCGGCGTCTGTGCTGCCTGCTGCTGGCGGCCTGTGCCGTTCTGACCGGCTGCCGCGCTGCGCCATCCGATGTGCCCCATGCAGACAGCGGCGCATCGAACACTGCGGCAGCGGCGATGCAGTCGGTCACGGTGGAAAGCGGCATGGCACAGGAGGTCTCCTGGGCGTACGCCTGGCGGCTGGCGGATGGGCTGCTCTGGGCTTGCGGCAGCGGCCCGGTGGGGTGGGGGCTGGTCAGCCAGCGGCCGGATGGCGGCGGCTGTCACTGCCAGCCGCTGACCCTGCCGCAGGTGTCGCCGCCGCAGGGCGCGGCGCTGTTTGCGCAGGAAATCTCCGATTTCTGCTTTGCCGCCGACGGAACCGTCTGGATGCTGCAGACGGATTATTTCTCTTTTCCCGCCGGGGAGCAGGAGAACGGCGAAGGCCTCTCGCTGCAAAACGACTGGTCGCTGTGCCGCCTTGGGCCGGATGGCGTGCTGGAAAGAGTGTTTTTGCTGACGGCACAGCTGCCGCCATTGTGGCAGAACGCGCAGCTGCTGCCCGTGTCGGGCAGCCTGCAATGCACGGCCGACGGCGGATTTGGCCTGCTGGCCGGTCTGCAGCAGCCGGAGAGTGCGGATTGGCAGGCTGCGTGGCTTGCCGTTTCGGCCGAAGGAGCCGTTACGGTTCAGCTGCTGCCGCAGGGTACCCAGCTGCTGCCGCTGTATGGTATGGCCCAGCCGCTGGCCGACGGCAGCACGGCTTATGTATCCGACAACACGGTTTTTGTGACGGCTGCCGGGCAGCTGCCGACGGCGCACAGCGGCGGCGCTGCGCGGCAGGGCGGCGTCTGGGGCGTGGCCGCCAGCCCGGCTGACCCGGCCGGGCAGCTGGTATACTGGAATTCGAACTCGTTGTGCTGCCTGTCGCTGACGGATGACAGCGAAGAGCTGCTGCTGCGCTGGGCCGATTATGACCTGAAGGCCGATGCGCTGTGCGCTGTGTTTGCGCTGGAGGATGGCCGGGTGCTGGCCGTCACGCAGTCAGAGGAAAAGGCGTATCTTTTTCATCTGCTGACGCCGGGCGACGGTGCGGCGGCCGAAGGGCCGGTCGTTACGTTGGGGGTGCTGGGTTATCAAAGCGACAGCATCCGGCGGTTGGTCAGCCGCTACAATGCCGGTGCGCCCGCCGTGCCGGTGCAGACGGTGGATTATTCGGATGCGGCCGCGCAGGCCGCCGGGTTCGCCTCGGGAACAGAAATGCTGTATAACCATGTGCTGCAGGGCGGCGCGCCGGATATTCTGCTGCTGCCGCCAGACATGGAAAATCAGAACCTCATCGGCAAGGGTGTGCTGACGGATCTGTACCCCCTGCTGGATGCCGACCCGGAGCTGCAGCGCAGCGACTTTCTGCCCGGTCTGCTGGCCGCCTGTGAGGTGGAGGGTGCACTGCCGACCGTTGTTCCGGCTTTCCAGCTTTCGGGGGCGGTCTGTCGGGCGCAGACGGCTTCTGCATCGCAGAAATGGGATATGGAGGCCTTTTCGCAGGCGCTGGCCGCCGCCCCACAGGTGACCGAGCCGTTTTATGGCACGGGCCGCGCGCTGGCTCTGCTGCAGCTGGTGCGGCAGGGCGGCACGGCTTATCTGGATTACGAGGCCGGGGTCTGCCATTTTGATTCTCCCGCCTTTGTGCAGCTGCTGACGGCCAGCGCCGCCTGGCCGGAGGCGGCATCGGACATCAACGCCGACCCCAAGCAGGCGCTGACGGACGGCCGGGCGCTGCTGCGCCCGGTGCTGCTGGGCAGCTTTCAGACGCTGCGGCAGCTGCGGTATGAAGCGGACGGCGATTTTACTTTTTGCGGTTACCCGGGTGAAAAGCATGCCGCCTTTCTGCCGACCCTGCAGCTGGGCATTACCGCCCAATGCGCCGACCCGGATGCGGCATGGCAGTTTGTGCGCTGCTGCCTTGCGCCCGATTTTCAGCAGGAGCTGGCACTGGATGCCGCCTGGTACAGCTTTCCCGCCCGGCTGGACAGCCTGCAGACGGCGCTGCAGGCTGCGCAGGAGCAGCAGCGTACCCCCCGGCTGCCGACCTATCTTTCGGCGGAGGAGCTGACGCCCACGCAGCAGGAATATTGGCGGCAGGGCGTTTTACCGGCGGATGCGGACGCCCTGCTGGCCTGTCTTGCACAGACGGATACGCTTGACCGCGCCGATACAGCCGTTACCGACATTCTGCTGGAGGAAGCCGCCGCATTTTACAGCGGTGCGCACACTGCGGCGCAGACGGCCGCCCTGCTGCAGGACCGGGTACAGAACTATCTGGCCGAGCAGCACTGACTGCCGCAGGCCATCCTTTGCCGCAGCCGCACCCCGACCCAAAAGGTCGGCACACCCGGCCGCCGCAGGCAGTGCACATCGCGCCCCCTTTGTTGCCGATACCGCAGAAAAGACGGGAGGCCGCTCCGCATCGGAGCAGCCTCCCGTTTTTGTCAGCTTTGAATATTCGGCCTGGGCGCGCGGCTGTTTTTGCAGTGTGCCGTGCGCGGCTTTTTTCAGATGCGGCTGCCGCGCAGGAAGATGGCCTCCGGGGTCAGGGTGCGATCCATCACCACCACGTCGGCGCATTTGCCCACGCGCAGGCTGCCTACCGACTCCCACAGACCGGCGGCCTGTGCCGGGTTGGCGGTGGCGGCGCGAATGGCCTGCTCCATCGGCACGCCAAAACGCACGGCGCGGCGCACCATTTCGGCCAGGCAGACGGCGCTGCCCGCAATGGTGCCATCCTCCAGCGTGGCCTTGCCGTCCGTCATCAGCACCTTCTGGCCGCCCAGGCTGTACTCGCCGTTGGGCATACCGGCCGCGCGCATGCTGTCACTGATCAGGCAGACACGGTTGGCACCAAACATCCGGAAGGTGTTGCGGATGACGCTGGGGTGCAGGTGAATGCCGTCGCTGATGATCTCCACATGGGCGGCATAATCTCCGGCCGCGCCCACCACGCCCGGGTCACGGTGCTGGTAAGGCGGCATGGCGTTGAACAGGTGCGTGGCATGCGTGGCGCCTGCCCGGTAGGCGGCGGCCGCAATGTCATAGTTGGCCGTGGTGTGCGCCAGCGAAACGGTGCACAGCCCGCTGACAGCCCGGATAAACTCCATGCTGCCGGGCTCCTCCGGGGCAATATCCACCAGGCGGATGCGGCGGCCGCTGCGCTCGTACAGGCGGCGGAACATTTCGATGTTCGGCGCCATGATGTACTCGCCGTTCTGCGCGCCCTTTTTGGCCATTGAGATAAAGGGCCCCTCCATGTTGATGCCGCGCAGCGTGCATTCCTTTTCGCCGGGGGCGGCCATGACAACGTTGGCGGCATCCATGATGCCGGTGAGAATTTTTTCGCTGAAGGTCATGGTCGTGCCGCAGAAGCTGGTGACGCCCTGCGAGGCTTCAAAGGCGGCCATGTTGCGGATGTCGGCCTCGGTGCCGTCCGAAAAATCGGTGCCGTGCGCGCCGTGTACATGAATATCCACATAGCCGGGCAGAACAAAGCGGCCCTCGGCATCCAGCGTTTCCGGCTCCTCCGGCAGTGTGCCGGGCAGGCCGATCGCCGTGATCACCCCGTCCGCAAAGGCGATATCCAGCTTTTCAAAGGTGAAATTTTCCGTAAAAAGCAAACCGTTTCTGATCAGCAAAACAAACACATCCCTTCTCTGCAGCCGACGGGCAAAGCCGCCGCCTGTGCATCGGTGCGCGTCTGCCGTGCAAGGGGCAGGCGTACCGTTGGCTTTATTGTAACACAAAACCAAAAACGCGGCAGAAAGCGGAGAAAGAAATAGCTGTTTATCCAAAAATTTTGCGTGTTTTGACAAATGCGCAGCGCTCAGTGCAGGCCGGTCAGCTCGCGCACCACTTCACCGGCGATCAGCAGTCCGGCCACGCTGGGCACAAAGCTGACGCTGCCGGGCGGGCAGCGGCCGGTGACGGGGTCGGGCGGCACTTCCGTGCGGCGTGCGCGGGGCTCCTCCTCCGAAAACAACACCTTGCAGTGCGCAATGCCGCGCTTGCGCAGCTCGCGGCGAACCACCCGCGCCAGCGGGCACACCCGGGTATCGGCAAGGTCGGCAATGCGCAGGCGGGCGGCATCCAGCTTGTTGCCGGTGCCCATGCTGCTGATGACGGGCACCCCTGCCGCAGCGGCGCGCTGCACAATGGAAAGCTTGGCCGAAACGTTGTCCACCGCGTCAATGATATAGTCATAGCCCTCAAACGGAAACTCCGCAGCGTTTTCCGGCAGGTAAAACCGCTGCAGCGCCGTCACGCGGCAGGCAGGGGAGATATCGGCGATGCGCTGCCGCATGACCTCTACCTTGGGCTGCCCCAGTGTGGAATGCAGCGCGATGATCTGGCGGTTGATGTTGGAAACGCTGATGACATCACGGTCGACCAGCGTCAGCGCGCCCACGCCGCAGCGTGCCAGCGCCTCGGCGGTATAGCCGCCCACACCGCCCACGCCAAACAGCAGTATATGGGCGCGCTGCAGGCGCTGCAGCCCCTCCTCACCCAGCAGCATGGCGCTGCGGCTCCATTCTTCGTTATACATAGGCCCTCCCTGTTTTGGTGTGTGCGCCCGCCGCCGACGGCAGTCCGCCCGGCCTCTTGAAATGGCGCGCGGCGCGGGCGCTTTTCTGCTGATGAAAAGTATACCCCACACAGTGCCCGGCCGTCAATGCCGGAAAAAGCGCCTGCCGCATGCTGCGGGCAGGATGGGCCGCCCGGCGGCTTTTGGCAAAATTCGTCCGGCGCGGCTGGTATACTGGGGCAAAGGCCGCCGCAGGCGGCGGCCGGAAAGGATGTGAAAAAACAAATGGGACAGGCCATACGGGGGGCGGCCGTTCGGCTGCGAAAGGGGCGTGTGCGGCTGCTGGGGCGGCTGCGGCAGGCGGCGCTGCCGTGGGCAGGGTATGCCGTGTGGGTAGCTGCCGCCGGGTGGGCCGGTGCGGCCGTGCTGCCCGGCGGGCTGGCCCCCTTTGGGCTGGCGCTGTGCATGGCCGCCCCGCAGGAGGGCGTGCTGCTGTGCAGTGCGGGCTGCGTGCTGGGCGGTTTTGCGGCGCTTTCGCCCATGCTGGCCGTGCGGCAGGCGGTGGCGGCGCTGCTGATCGCGGCGCTGCGCGTTTTGCTGGGGAGGCGCGGCGCACTGTGGGCGGGGGCCGCCGGGGTGACGGCGGCGTGGCTGTTTTCCCGCACGGCGGCCCTTCTGGGGCAGGGGCGGCTGCAGGGGACCTCCGGCTTTGTGCAGGGGTGTCTGGCGCTGGCGCTGGGCATTTTGTACCGGCAGCTGCGGCCGGAGACCTGGCGGGCGGATACCCCGCGCCGCCGGGCGGTGCTGCTTGCCGTGTGGGTCAGCTGCTGCTGCTGTCTGGCCGCGCCGGGGCTGCTGGGCCTGCCGTGGCTGAATGTGGTGCTGGGGCTGGCTACGCTGGTGCTGGGCGCATTGCAGCGGGAGGAGCGACTGCCGCTGCTTTGGGCGGGCGGCGCGCTGGCCTGTCTGCTGCTGCGCGCCGATGGGGCCGCGCTGCTGGTGGTGCTGTGTGCGGGCTGGTGCGCAGGCTGCCTGCCGGTGCGCGGCGGTTATACGGCTGCCCGCCGGTTCGGCATGGCGGCGGCGTTTTTCGGGCTGGGGCTGCTGGAGGTGTTTGCGGCGGCCGATCTGGCCGGGGCGCTGCGCTGCGCGGCTGCCAACGGTGTTTGCAGCGTGCTGTTCTGCCTGCTGCCCGAGCGGCTGTTTTTCCGGCTTGAGGCGCGCCTGACCGAAGCGGATGCCGACGCCGCGCCGACCCCCTCCCGCACCCTGAGCGCGCTGGCCTCCGGGCTGGAGGCGGTCGGCAACGGGGTAGAGGCGGTCGGCCGGGCGGGAAAAAACAGCGGCGACCCCAATGCGCCGATCGAGGCGGCCTGCGCGCAGGTGTGCAGCGCCTGCACCCGCAAGGCCCAGTGCTGGGGGGCGCAGTATGATACCACGCAGGATGTGCTGCAGGGCTTTCTGCAGCGCTGGCGGGAAGACTGCAGCGCGGAGTTTCCCGCCTATTTCACCTGTACCCGGCCGGCCGCCGTGCGCAGCGCGCTGCTGCGGGCGGAAAACCTGCGGGTGCTGCGCGCGGCCGGTCAGGTGGAAAACGGCGTGCTGCGGCGCGCCGTGGGCGACCAGTACCGCGCCGTGGCCGACGGCCTGTACCGCATGGCGCAAAGCTGGCAGCCGCAGACGGCCCTGCCGCAGCTGGAAAGCCGCGTCTGCGCCCTGCTGAACGCTCTGCAGCTGCCGGTGCGGCAGCTGTCGGCGGTGCGGCTGGCGGACGGCTCGCCGCAGGTGGAGCTGGTGCTGCGGCCGGTGCGGTTGGGAGATGATGGCCTGGAGGAGTTGACGCGGGAGATCGGCCGCTGCTGCGGGCAGCCGATGATCGGCCTGTGCACCCAGACGCAGGCGGAGGGGGCAGCCGTACAAACGCTGCGCTTTCTGCCGCGGCCGGTTTGCACGGCCCGGGTCGGCGTGGCCAGCCGGGCGCTTTCCGGCGGTGTTTGCGGCGATGTGGTCGAGCAGCTGCCGCAGGATACCGGCCTGTGCGTGCTGCTGTGCGACGGCATGGGCACCGGCCCGGCCGCAGCAATGGATGCCAAAATGACGGCGCTGTTTACGGCGCGGCTGCTGCGCGCCGGGTTTGACAGCGACGTGGCGGCGCGGCTGGTCAATGCCGCTCTGCTCAGCCGCGCGCCCGGCGACCGGGGCAGCACGCTGGATGCGCTGACCTTCTGCGGGCTGGACGGCTCGGCCGTGCTGTATAAGGCCGGGGCCTGCGCCAGCTTTCTGCGCACGCAGGGCGGGGTACGCCGGTTGGGAGGCGAGGCGGGCAGCCCGGGGCTGGGGCTGCCGCTGGGCAGCGCCGGAACCGTGCGTGACGCCAGCCTGCAGCTGACGCTGCACCCGGGCGACTGGCTGGTGATGTGCAGCGACGGGGCGCTGGCGGCCGGGGCACAGCCGCTGCTGGAGGCATTGCGCGCCCTGCAGGAGGAGACGGCCGCGCAGGCGGCCGAAAAGCTGCTGGGGGCCTGCCTTGCTGGAGGGCCGCCGCAGGATGACTGCACTGTGGCAGTCATACGGATCCTGCCGGGCGGCGCGCCGCAGGGCCGCCAGACTTCGGCAGCGGCCGCAAAGCCGCCGCGGAGGGTGTTCCGCAAATAGCGCTTACAAAACGGCCGGGCAGGGCGCACAGCGCGCCGCCCGGCCGTTTTTTGCGCCGCGCCTTTTGTTCGGGCAGCTTTGCCCGCGGCTGCAGCGGGCGTTTTGGAGGTAAGACTGAGGCGGCGCCCGCCTTTGCCTGTGTTATTTGTGAACAGATCATCAAAATGTAAAAAAAGGCTTGAAAAAAACGCGGGGTTTCGGTAATATAGTACTGTATAAACGCTGGGCCGGTGCGGCGGAAAGCCGGGCCGCCCGGCGGGAAAGAACGGGTGCGAGCAGCGCCTTTGAAAGGAGACTGTACCTATGAAGTATTACCTGGCAGTGGATATCGGCGCTTCCAGCGGCCGGCACATCCTGGGCCATGTTGAGGATGGCAGAATGGTGCTGGAGGAGGTCTACCGTTTTGAAAACGGCAACGCCGAGCATAACGGCCACTACTGTTGGGATCTGGAGCATCTGTACCGCAGCATTCTGGAGGGCCTGAAGGTCTGCGGCGAGCAGGGCAAGGCACCGGTCAGCATGGGCATTGATACCTGGGGCGTCGATTTTGTCCTGCTGGATGAACAGGGCTGCATCATCGGCGATACCGTCGCTTACCGTGACAGCCGCACCGTCGGCATGGATAAGGTGGTGGAGGAAACCATTTCTCTGGCCGACCTGTACAGCCGCGTGGGCATCCAGAAAGCCGCCTTCAACACCATTTATCAGTTTGCCGCCCTCAAGCGCGAGCATCCCGAGCAGCTGGCGGCCGCCAAGCGTTTCCTGATGATCCCCGAGTATTTTAACTACCGTCTGACCGGCAACGCCGTCAACGAGTACACCAACGCCACCACGACGGCCCTTGTCAACGCCCGCACCAAAACGTGGGATCGCGAGCTGATGAAAATGCTGGGCATTCCGGACGGCATTTTTGAAGACCCCTGCATGCCCGGCACGCTGGTCGGCACCTTCACCCGTGAGGTGCAGGAGTATGTCGGCTTTGACTGCAAGGTGCTGCTGCCCGCCACGCACGACACCGGTTCGGCTTATCTGGCCGTGCCCGCCCGTGACGACAAGGCCGTGTACATTTCCAGCGGCACGTGGAGCCTGCTGGGCGTGGAGAATACCGAGCCCATCACCACGGCTGCCAGCCTGGCGGAAAACTTCACCAACGAGGGCGGCTATCAGTACCGCTTCCGCTTCCTGCAGAACATCATGGGCCTGTGGATGATCCAGTCCATCCGCCGCAATCTGGATAAGAAGTATTCGTTTGCCGAGCTGGAGAATTTCGCCCGTGAGGCGTCGGATTTCACCAGCATGGTGGATGTGAACGACCAGAGCTTCATGAACCCGGTCAACATGATCGAGGCGGTGAAGGAGTACTGCAGAAAGTCCGGCCAGCCGGTGCCCGAGACCGTCGGTCAGGTTATGCAGTGCGTCTATATCAGCTTGGCGGATTGCTATGCCAAGGCCATCAAGGGGCTGGAAAAGATCACCGGCAAGACCTACACCAGCATCAACATCGTGGGCGGCGGCAGCAAGGACGGCTACCTGAACATGCTGACGGCAAAGGCCAGCGGCCTGACCGTGTTTGCAGGCCCCACCGAGGGCACCGCGCTGGGCAACCTGATGGTGCAGATGATCACCGCCGGCGAGTATGCCGACCTGGCCGCTGCGCGCAGCGCCATCCGCGCCAGCTTTGCGATTAAGGAGATCCGTGGGTAATTCCCGATCTTATATATCCGGCTTTTATCACATATCTGCAAAGAAAAAGGAGTATTTCGTATGGATCGTTACGAAAGTGCAAAAGCGCGCTACGCTGCGCTGGGCGTTGACGTCGAGGCCGCCATGGCCAAGCTGGCCGCCAAGCCCATCAGTCTGCATTGCTGGCAGGGCGACGATGTTCGCGGCTTTGACCAGAAGACCGACGGCCCTCTGACCGGCGGCATTCAGACCACCGGCAACTATCCCGGCCGTGCCCGCACCCCGGAAGAGCTGATGGCTGATATGGACAAGGTGCTGGCCCTGTGCCCCGGCACCAAGAAGATCAACCTGCACGCCTGCTACGCCATTTTTGACGAGGAGAACCCCTGGGTCGACCGCGACAAGATCGAGCCCAAGCACTTTGCAAAATGGGTGAAGTTCTGCAAGGAGCGCGGCCTGGGCGCCGACTTCAACCCCACCTTCTTCTCGCATCCCAAGTGCGACCCGCTTACCCTGTCCAGCCCCAACGAGGAGACCCGTAAGTTCTGGATCGAGCATGGTCGCGCCTGCATCCGCATCAGCCAGTATCTGGCCGAGGAGCTGGGTCAGCCCTGCGTGATGAACATCTGGACCGGCGACGGCTTCAAGGATATTCCGGCCGACCGCATCGGGCCCCGTGTGCGTTATAAGGAGTCGATCGACGCCATTCTGGAAGAGCCGTACGACTTCAATATGGTCAAGCCCTGCATCGAATCCAAGGTGTTCGGCATCGGCGTAGAGGCCTACACGGCCGGCAGCGCCGAGTTTGCGCTCAGCTATGCGGCCATGAACAAGGATAAGTGCATCCCCCTGATGGACAACGGCCACTATCATCCCACCGAGGTGGTCAGCGACAAGATCCCCGCGCTGCTGGCTTTCTTCCCGGAGATCGCGCTGCATGTGACCCGCGGCGTCCGTTGGGACTCTGACCATGTTATCCTGATGGATGACGAGACCAAGGAGATCTGCAACGAGATCGTCCGCTGCGGCGGTATGGAGGGCAAGGTCGACATCGCTCTGGACTATTTCGACGCCTCCATCAACCGTGTGGCTGCCTGGACCATCGGCCTGCGCAATGTGCAGAAGTCGCTGCTGTTCGCTCTGCTGCAGCCCAATGACCGCCTGAAGGCCCTGCAGGATTCCAGCAACTTCACCGAGAAGATGATGCTGATGGAAGAGATGAAGACCATGCCGTTCGGCGATATCTGGGAGCATTACTGCACCACGCAGGGCGTGCCCGCCAACGACGAAGAGTGGTTTGCCGAGATCAAAAAGTACGAGGATGAAGTCCTCTCCAAGCGTTGAGCACCGGCTTTGACCGGGCTGCGGCGGACGGGCGTCTTTGACGCCTGCCCGCCGCTTTTTTATGCGCCCATACAAATTCGCCGTTTTTGGTGGACAAACGACCGTAAAATTGTTACAATAAAACAATAACGGCGGCCCGCAGAGGGGCCGCCCCACAACAAGAAAAACGAAGAGGAAAAAGGATGAAGCTACAACGGCAATGGAAACCGGCGCTGCTGCACAACGGGCAGGCGCTTTGGCCGACGCTGTATCTGACAGCGCTGGCCCTGTACGGGGCTGCCCCATGGAAGGTGCAGCCCATTACGGCATTTGACCGCGTGATGGGGGCTGCCACGGCGGCCGGGGTGCAGGTATCGGGCCGCACCGGCGGCGCGCTGCTGGTGCTGCTGGTGCAGGCGCCGCTGCTGGCGCTGGCGTTCTGGTGGCTGGTCTCGCTGTGCCTGCAGGAGAAAAAGGCTGCGCCGAACACGGCGCATGGCCCGCAGCTTGCGCCGTTGATCAGCGTGTGCAGCGGCATGGGCCTGTGTCTGCTGGCGGCGGTGTATGTACAGAGCTTCGGCGGGGAGGAGCCCGTGCCGTTCACGTTGGCACAGTCGGTGGCGCTGACCATTGTTACGGCGCTTCTGGTATGGTGCGCATTTCGCCGGGCGCTGCCCCCGCGGGTGCAGACGGTCGCGCCGCAGACGGTGTGGCGCGGGCTGCTGTGCGCGCTGCCGCTGACGTTTGTGCAGGATCTGGTGATCGGCTGGGGTATGCCGCTGGCCTATCAATACGCCTTTGCGGCGGTGCTGGTGGTGGGCAGCTGCATGCTGTTCACCCTGTGCCGCCCGCTGCAGGCGCGCCAGCGGGCGATGACCGCTGCCGGGCTGCCGCTGCTGCTGTGTCTGCCTGCGGTGCTGCTGTATCTGGAGCTGACGCAGATCCTCAACCAGTACGGGGTTCAGCTGGGCGATCGCCGCCTGCCGGTCACGGCCATTGCGGCGGCCTGTGCCGCCGCGGCTGCTGCGGTGTTTGCCGTGCAGGCCCGCCGCCCGGATGCGCTTCGCCCCGCGGAAAAGGATTGGAAAAGGCTGTGGTATCCGCTGCTGCTGGTCAGCCTGTCGCTGCTGGCTGCTCAGCCGGAGCTGCAAAGCTATGTCAGCAGCGATTTCTTCGAGCGCGCCAACGGCGCCGTCAGCATCAGCGGCTTTCTGAACTTCGGGCAGCTTCCGGCGGTGGAGACCCACGGTGCGCACATGCTCAGCGACTATGTGGGCGGCATTTTCTGGGGGCTGGTCAACGGCGATTCGCTGGCCGCCTGCTTTACATCGTACAGCGGCATTTCGCTGGCGCTGACAACGCTGGTGTTTTATGCGCTGCTGCGCAGCTGCATTGGGACGGATGCCGCCTTTGCGGCCGCGCTGCTGCTGCCCATTACCGGCATCAACCTCGGCGACTGGTACGCGCATCTGTCCTACCTTCCGGCGCTGGCGCTGGTGTGGCTGCTGCAAAAGAAAAGCTTTGGCCGCTATGCGGCGTTCTGGGCCAGCGCCGCGTTTTCGGTGCTGTATCGGGGCGACGTTGGGCTGGCGGTAGGGCTGTCGGCCGTGGCGGTGCTGCTGATACATACCGCGCTGCAAAAAAGCGGGCGCGAGTGGAAGTGCTTCTGCCTTGGCGGGCTTGCCGTGGGCGGCCCTCTGGCGGCGCTTCTGGCGGTGCTTTGCCTCGCGCGGGGCATTTCGCCCCTGTCCCGCCTGTGGGAGTTTTTGCAGCTGATGGCGTTTTCCAACCAGAACTGGGCGTATGAGAAGATCGGCACGGTCGGTACGGCCGGGCTGGTATGGACGTATCTGGTCACGCCGGTGCTGATACTGGCGCTGCTGGCCGCCGCGCTGCTGCGGGTGCGGCGGGGCGCGCAGACGACCGCGGCGCATTGGCTGTTTTATGTGTTTGCGGGCGGGTACTTTCTCAATTTTCCCCGCACGCTGGTGCGGCATTCGCTGATGGAGAATATCCCTGTCTACTGCCTGTCGGTCGGTGTGTGGGCGCTGGCGCTGGGGCTGTGGCTGCTGTGGAAGACCCCTGCACCCGCCGCCCGCAGCGGCCGTGTGGCGCTGCCGCTGCTGCTGATGACGGCGATCATGCTCAGCAGCGCGCTGTTTGATTCCGGCCTGACCGTCGGCACCAGCCTTGTCGACAGGGTATATGCACGTTTTGCCGACGGACAGATCATTGATTATCAGCTGATCGACGCCGACGGCAGCGTGACCCGTGTGCGTACGGTGGAGCAGCCCATGCCGCGTGTGGTGCTTTCGGAATGGATGCAGTCGGTCTATCAGCCGCTGCAGGCCGAGATGGATCGTCTGCTGGGCGACGGCGAGACCTGGCTGGATTTCACCAACCAGAGCACGCTGTATGCCATTTTGGGGCGGCCCAGCCCGGTGTTTGTCAACCAGAGCCCCGGCCTGTTAAGCGGCGAATATACCCAGCAGGCGTTTATAGAAGAGATCGAGGCGCAGGCCGAGCGTGTGCCGGTGGCGCTGCTGCCGCAGTCGGACGTTCTGCTGAGCTTCTCGCTGGACGGCGTGCCCAATGCGCTGCGCTATTACCGCGTGGCCGAGTATATTTATACCCATTATACGCCATACGAAACGGTGGGCCGCTTTGCCATCTGGGTGCGCAATGGCTGGCAGCCCCCGCAGGAGGGTGCTGCGGCAGAGGCGAGCCTGCAGGCGGATTTCAGCCGTCTGCAGCCGGTCAATGCCAGCATTCAGACCGAAAACGGGGTGCTGACGGTGCAGCCGACAGCGGAGGATCCCCAGCTGCACCGCTTTGAAACGGTGCTGAACGGCGCGGCCGACGGTGAAACACTGAACCTGACGCTGGAGTATACCAGCGGGGCGGACGGCGTGCTGCAGCTGTTTTATGCACAGCCCAACCGCAATTTCGAAGAGGAAAGCTCCGTGCGCGCTGCCGTGCAGAAAACCGACAGTGCCCGTACGGTGACGCTTTCCATCCCATGGAACCGGTCGTACCGGCTGCGGCTGGATACGCCGGATCACACAGCGTTTACCATCCAATCGGTATCCGTCGCGCAAAGCGCGGCGACGCTGTGCGGGTACGACTATGCCGGGCATGACCAGGCGCATGTGTATCCCATGGGCGAGATTGCCCGTTTGTGGGGCATGGCCGATACGGCCCATGCTGCCGAAAACCCGGAGTCCGCGGCGCTGGTGGCACTGGGCGGCGGCCGGTACGATGTGCCCGCCCGGGCGCTGGGCGGCGAAAAGGGCCGGTATGTCAAGCTGGTGCTGACCGGTGGGGAGGAGGAGACCACCGCCACGCTGTCCCTGTGCCGCAGAGAGGGCAGCGCGGCAAGCCTGGCCGATTTCACCTTTACCGTTGCGCCGGGCACGGCGGTATATCTGGTGCGCGTCAGCTGCGACAGCTACTGGTATTCCGGCATGGTCGATACGCTGCAGCTGTCCGCCGCCGGTGTGCAGGTGGAAAGCATTGCCCTGCTGGAGGGCGATTGACGGCTTCTCAAAAAACGCCCGAAAAAGCGCTGTCAGGGACTGACCGGCGTCCGCTTTCCGTGCGGGAAACAAAGGCAGCAAGCGGCACATTGCCGCAGAGGACGCTTTGCCGACCGTTTGACGCGAGGCGCAAATGCACCGGGTTGCCTGCCGGGTGAAAGCGCCAAAAAGGCGCGGCGGCTTCCTGTGCCAGATGGGCGGCAGCCTTGAAAAAAGCAAAACGAAAAGCACGCTTTCCGCCGCAGAAAGCGGCGAACCGTAAAAGACGGACGGAAAACAAAAAAGCCTCCCTGTGCAGAAGAACAGAACTGCACAGGGAGGCTTTGTACTATCCGGAAAATCGTGCTAAAACAAAAAGTCAGAGCCGGAGATCCTGCCAGGTCGGCCGCGGTCATTCCCCGGCCGGTTCCTCCGGGGCTTCGCGGTTCATCTCCAGTGCGGTACGGCACAGGGCCTCTACATCGGCATACACCGTCAGGCTGGTGGTCAGCGCGCGCAGCCGCGCCGCGCCGCGCAGACCCTTCATGTAAAAGGCGGCCTGTGTGCGTGCCTGCCGCATGGCGACGGCCTCGCCCTTGTCTTCGCACATGCCGCGCACCTGTCGGCACAGCAGGGCCAGACGATCCTCCAGCGTGGGGGCGGGCGGCAGCGGCTGCCCGCCCAGCGCCGCGGCGATCTCGCCAAAAAGCCACAGGTTGCCCAGCGCGCCGCGCCCGATCATCACTCCGGCGCAACCGGTGGCCTGCTGCAGGGCAAGGGCATCGGCCGCGCACACAATGTCGCCGTTGCCCAGCACCGGCACCGAGACGGCCTGCACCACGCGGGCGATCTGCTCGGGATGGATGGGCGGCGTATATTGCTGGTCGCGGCTGCGCCCGTGCACCACGATCAGCTGCGCTCCGGCCGCCTCGCAGTGGCGGGCCACCTCCGGTGCGTTCAGCTGCTCCGCGTCGTAGCCGGTGCGCATTTTCACCGTAATGGGCAGCCCGCAGTCCGCCATGGCCTGCACCAACCGGCCGCACAGCGCCGGGTCGCGCATCAGAGCGCTGCCGCTGCCGCTGCCGACGATCTTCGGGGCGGGGCAGCCCAGGTTCAGGTCCAGAAAATCGGGGTGGAATTCCTCCTTCAGCAGGGCGGCGGCCTGCGCCAGCACCTCCGGCTCGCAGCCAAACAGCTGAATGCCGTACAGCCCCTGTCCGCCGGTGGGGCGGCACAGGGTACGGGTCTTTTCGTCCCCCATGACCAGCGCCTTGGCGCTGACCATTTCGCTGACGGTAAACGCCGCGCCGTGCTCATCGGCAAGGCGGCGCAGGGGATAGTCGGTCAGCCCCGCCATGGGGGCCAGTGCCGCGCCGTTCAGGCGGCGTCCGGCCAGTGTATATGCCATAAAAGAAAACCTCAGCTTTTGGGATTGGTTGCAGACGGGCGGCCAGAGAGGCGCGCCCGGTCAGGCGTCCGGATGGCCGGGCAGCCGGCGCCGCAGGTCGCGGCGCAGGGCGCGCAGCTTACGCAGCATATCGCACAGCGCCCATACCAGGCCGCTGCCCGCGGCAATGGCCAGCGCAATCTGCAGGGTGTCCGCACCATAGGCGCGCGCGCCCGCCCAGTCGTTCTGCATGACGGCGTACATGGTGTAGTACAGGCTGCTGCCGGGGATCAGCGGCAGCACGGCCGGAATGAAAAAGACGGTGGAGGGCGCCTTGCACAGCCGGGCCAGCAGCTCGGCATACAGCGCGCCTGCGGCTGTCGCCAGCAGGCAGGGCACAAAAAGCCCGCCCAGTCGGCCGGTGGCCAGCAGATAGACGCCCCAGCAGAAAGAGCTGCCCAGCGCCGCAGGCACCAGCAGCGCGGCGCGCAGGCGAAAGACCATGCAGAACCCCAGCGAGCCGGAAAGGGCCATGGCAAGCTGTATCCACGGTGAAGTCATGTGCTCAGCCTCCTGTCAGCCGAATGGCGATCATAAAGCCGCAGGCCAGAATACCGGCCCACAGCAGGCTTTCGATCAGGCGCATCAGCCCGGCGATGGTATCGCCCGCCAGAATGTCGCGCAGGGCGTTTGTCATGGCCAGCCCGGGGATCAGCAGCATGATGTCGCCGATCATCACCTTGTCGGCGTGCAGCGTGGGCAGCAGGGCGCACAGGCCGCAGATGCCCAGCCCGCTGAGCAGGGCGGCCA
The DNA here is from genome assembly GCA_934527255.1 of uncultured Oscillospiraceae bacterium. Classification (GTDB taxonomy): domain Bacteria; phylum Bacillota; class Clostridia; order Oscillospirales; family Ruminococcaceae; genus UBA1762. Next base: position 23,330 of record CAKTAM010000001.1, read on the forward strand.
GCAGGTCAAACACCACAAGGTTCAGGCAAAGCGGGGCCAGCTTCTGCTTCAACAGGCAGATGCCCAGCGCCACCAGCGCGGCGGCCAGCGCATCCGTCAGGCTGCCCCCAAAAAACACCGTCAGGCTGCCGGTGCCCAGCGCGCTGCCAAGGTACAGCGGCAGACGGCGCACCGGCGCCTGCAGCAGGGCCTGAAGCTGACGGTGCAGCTCGGCCGGGGGCAGCGGCCGGGCGCAGCAGCGGCGGCTCAGCGCGTTCATTTCCTCCAGCAGGCGGAAATCCGTGCTGGCGACATTGTTGACGCGGCGGGTCTGCGTCTGCTCCTGTCCGTCGGGAAAAACCATGGTGACGATCACGCTGGAGGTGATGACAAACACCTCCATGCGCGCGGCCCCGTAGGCCCTGCCCAGGCGCATCAGGGTATCCTCCACCCGGTTAATCTCCGCCCCGGCCACCAGCATGACGGCGGCAATGTCCAGCAGCTCGCTCAGCAGCGCGCGGGCATCCTCAGCCGAAAGGAAAACAGCGGGCGTATCTGCGGCGGCCCGGGCCGGTGTGTTGCTCATCCAGTTCACCTCGTTGGCGGCGCAGCGCCAGAACGGGGCGCAGCGTCGGCCGGAATACCTTTATTTTACCACACTTGCCGTCCGCTGCCAACGGCAAAATACGGCGGCGGCGTTTTTTGGTGCGGCGCTCAAAAAAGTGGGCCGTTCGCCTACCGCTTTCGGCTGACTTGTGGTATACTAAACCATGTATACGGCAAAAAGCAGGGCAGCGAAGCTGCCGCACAAAACGCGCCGCCGCAGGGCAGTGCGGCTGCGCCGAACACAACAGAAAGGCAGGTTTTCGAAATGAAGCTGCTGGTGCTTGACGGCAACAGCCTGGTCAACCGGGCGTTTTACGGCATTAAACTGCTGACCACCCGCGACGGGCGCTATACCAATGCCATTTACGGCTTTCTCAATATTCTCATGAAGCTGCGCGAGCAGGAGTCTCCGGATGCGGTGGCCATCGCCTTTGACCTCAAGGCGCCGACCTTCCGACACAAAATGTACGACGGCTACAAAGCGCAGCGCAAGGCCATGCCGGAGGAGCTGGCGCAGCAGATGCCGGTGCTCAAGCAGCTGCTGGCGGCGCTGGGTTACCGGTGTGTTTCGGCCGAGGGGTGGGAGGCCGACGACATTCTGGGCACGCTGGCGGCGGCCTGCGAGGCCGACGGCGGCAACTGCGTGCTGGCGACCGGCGACCGCGACAGCCTGCAGCTGATTACCGCGCACACCCGCGTGCTGCTGGCGACCACCCGCGAGGCCGTCCCCATGACGGTGGAAAGCGTACAGGAAAAATACGGCGTCTCGCCCCGGCAGCTGATCGGTGTCAAGGCGCTGATGGGCGACGCCTCCGACAACATCCCCGGCGTGGCGGGCGTGGGCGAAAAAACCGCGCTGGCGCTCATCTCCCGCTTCGGCACGCTGGACGGTGTGTACGCGCATCTGGAGGATGCGGCCATCCGCCCGGCGGTGCGCGCCAAGCTGGAGAAGGACCGCGAGCAGGCATATATGAGCCGCACGCTGGCAGAGATCGTCACCAACGCGCCGGTGCCGCTCTCCGCACAGGAGTACCGCGTGGCGCAGCCGGATGCGGCCGCGGCGACCGCGCTGCTCACCTCGCTGGAGATGTATTCGCAGATAGAAAAGCTGGGCCTTGCCGTGCAGCAGACGGGCATGGAGCAGCTGCTGGCCGCCGACGGCGGCGAGGCGCTGCCGCAGGTGACGGCACAGCCGCTGCCCATGCAGGGCCTGTGCGGCCGCTGGTATCTGCTGGCGCAGGGCAGCACGGTGTGGGTGCTGCAGGATCGGACGGTTTTCACCGCCGCGGAAAACGACCCGGCGCTGGCAGCGCTGCTGGCCGACGCCGACATTGAAAAATACTGCTTTGATGCCAAGCATTTTGCCCATCTGGCGCTGGCGGCGGGCAAAACGGCGCAGGGCATTGCTTTTGACGGCCTGCTGGCGGCCTATCTGCTGGATCCTGCCGCCAACGGCTATGCGCCGGAGCCTCTGGCCGCCCATTATCGGGTGCAGCCGCAGTGGGCGTGCCCGCAGGCGGAGAGTCCGGCCCCGGCGCTGGCACAGGCCACGCTGGAGGCCCTGCGGGAGAATTGCCGACAGAAGGAGATGCTGGCACTGCACGACGACATCGAGCTGCCGCTGGCGGGGGTACTGGCGGGCATGGAGCAGGACGGCTTCGCCGTCGACCGCAATGGGCTGACGGCCTTCGGCGAAGAAATTCGCGAAAAGCTCAACGGACACCTGCAGGCCATTTACGGGATGGTCGGGCACGAGTTCAACCTCAATTCGCCCAAACAGCTGGGCGAGGTGCTGTTTGACGAGCTGGGCCTGCCCACGCGCAAAAAAACCAAGAGCGGCTATTCCACCAACGCCGAAACGCTGGAAAGCCTGCGCCGCTATCACCCGGTAGTGGAGGAGATCCTGCAGTACCGCGTGTACCAGAAGCTGGATTCGACCTATGTGGCGGGGCTGCTGAAAAAAATCGGCCCGGACGGCCGCATCCATTCCACTTTCAACCAGACCGAGACCCGCACCGGCCGCATTTCCTCCGGCGAGCCCAACCTGCAGAACATTCCGGTGCGCACGCCGCTGGGCAGCCAGATGCGCCGCTTTTTTGTGGCGGCCCCGGGCAGGGTACTGGTGGATGCCGACTATTCGCAGATCGAGCTGCGGCTGCTGGCGCACATCAGCGGGGACGAGGCCATGCGCCAGGCGTTTGTGACCGGGGCGGATATCCACCGCTCGACGGCGGCCAAGGTGTACAATATGCCCGAGGAGCTGATCACCCCGGCGCTGCGCTCCTCGGCCAAGGCGGTCAATTTCGGCATTGTGTACGGCATCGGCGCGTTCAGCCTGGCGCGCGATATCGGCGTTTCCGTAAAAGAGGCGGACGCCTTCATCAAAAATTATTTTGCCAGCTTTCCCCGTGTGAAGGAATATATGGACAAGACCATTGCACAGGGCCGCGAGCAGGGCTATGTGACCACGCTGTACCATCGCCGCCGCAGCCTGCCGGAGCTTGCCAGCAGCAACCACAACGTGCGCGCGTTGGGTGAGCGCATGGCCATGAACACCCCCATACAGGGCACGGCGGCGGACATCATCAAAATTGCCATGGTGCGCGTGGCGCACCGGCTGGCAGCCGAGGGGCTGGCGGCCCGGCTGATCCTGCAGGTGCATGACGAGCTGATCGTCGAATGCCCCGAAAGCGAGCAGGCGGCGGTGTGCGCCCTGCTGCAGCAGGAGATGGAAAACGCGGCGCAGCTGTCCGTGCCGCTGAAGGCGGATGTCCACACCGGCACAAGCTGGTATGAAGCAAAAGGAGAGTGAGCGTATGCCGCAGGTGCTGATACGCCCCATGACGGCGGCGGATGTGCCCGCCGTGGCGGCGCTGGAGCAGACGGCCCCCGATGCATGGACGGCTGCACAGCTGATGGAAGAGCTGCAGGCGCCGTTTGCCCGCTGCCTGGTGCTGTGCCGCGGCGGCGAGATCGCCGCTTTCTGTACGGCGCAGGCGGCGGCGGACGAAGCGTCGCTCAACGCCATTACGGTGGCCCCCGCCTGCCGGGGGCAGGGGCTGGGCGGGCAGCTGCTGCGCGCTTTGATGCAGCGCCTTGCCGACGAGGGCGCGGCAATGCTGTATCTGGAGGTGCGCGCGGGCAACGCCCCGGCGCTGGCGCTGTATGAACGGGCGGGCTTTTTTCGCACCGGCAGGCGGCCGCGCTTTTACCGTGACCCGACCGAGGATGCCGTGACCATGCGCTGCCCGCTGCCTGCGGCCCCGGCTGCGCAGCCTGCGCAAAACGCATAAGGAGAGAAACGCCATGTATATTCTGGGAATCGAATCCAGCTGCGACGAAACGGCCGCCGCCGTGGTAGAGGACGGCCGCACGGTGCGCAGCAGCATCATTGCCAGCTCGGCGGCCGAGCAGAACCTCTACGGCGGCGTGGTGCCCGAGATCGCCAGCCGCCGCCATATTGAAAACATCAGCGGCGTGGCCGAGGCGGCCCTGCGCGCCGCGGGGCTGCGTACCGATCAGCTGGACGCCGTGGCCGTCACATTTGCCCCGGGGCTGATCGGCGCGGTGCTGGTGGGCACAAACTTTGCCAAGGGGCTGGCCTATGCGGCCGGGCTGCCGCTGGTGCCGGTGCATCATCTGCGCGGGCACATCGCAGCGCTGTACCTGACGCACCCGCAGCTGAAGCCGCCGTTTCTGTGCCTGGTGGCCAGCGGCGGGCACAGCCATATTGTACAGGTGGAAAGCTATACCCGCTTTTCCGTGCTGGGGCGCACGGTGGATGACGCGGCGGGTGAGGCGTTTGACAAGGTCGCCCGCACGCTGGGGCTGGGGTATCCCGGCGGCCCGGCCGTCAGCAGGGCGGCGCAGGGCGGCGATATTCACGGCTATGTGCTGCCCACGCCCAAGGTCGAGGGCCGCTACAACGTCAGCTTTTCCGGGCTGAAAACCGCCGTGCTCAACGTCATCAACCAGTGCGCCATGAAGGGCGAGCAGGTGCGCACGGCGGATCTTGCCGCAAGCTTCCAGTTCCGTATCACGGATATTCTGGCCGAAAAGCTGCTGCTGGCCGCAAAGGACACCGGCGCAAAGACCCTCTGCGTGGCAGGCGGCGTGGCGGCCAACGCCCTGCTGCGGCAGACCCTTACGCAGCAGTGCCGCCGCCGCGGGCTGCAGCTGTATCTGCCGGAGCTGTCGCTGTGCGGCGACAATGCCGCCATGATTGCCGCACAGGGGTATTATGAGTATCAGGCGGGCAACATTGCCGACCTTGCGCTCAACAGTCTGCCCACGCTGCCCATCGACTATCGGGCGTAAGGGCCGGAAAGACCTGCCCCTGCGGCGGCGTGACGCGCGCCAGACAGCCCGGCCCGGCGCACCGGTTGCACCCTTGCGTACTTTTTTGTACCGAAAGAAAAATTTACCGAAATTTCATGAAAAGCCTCTTGCGAAAACGGGGGGGCATGGCTATAATGTTAAACAGGAAACCTTGGATTTTTGAACGATTTCAGGCTCCGTGGCTTCCGCAGTAAGGGCCTGTCGGCCGACCGGCGCAGCCCTTTGCAGTACAGTTCAACTCTGGCAGTTCCAATATAGCAAAGGAAAGGTGAGACACATGACGAATCTGACCAAAAACCCCCATGTCCTGGCATGGCTGGACGAAGTGATCGCCCTGACCACCCCTGATAAGGTGGAGTGGATCGACGGCAGCGAGGCGCAGCTGAAGGCACTGCGCGACGAGGCGCTGGCCACCGGCGAAATGGAAGCGCTGAACGAGACGGAGTATCCCGGGTGCCTGCTGCACCGCACCAAGAAGAACGACGTGGCGCGCGTGGAGGGCCGTACCTATATCTGCACCAAGAAGAAAGAGGATGCCGCCCCCATCAACAACTGGATGGAGACCAGTGAGATGAAGGCTCTGCTGACCCCGCTGTACACCGGCGTGATGAAGGGCCGCACCATGTATGTGATCCCTTACTGCATGGGCCCCATCGGCAGTCCCTACTCCAAGGTGGGCATTGAGGTCACCGACTCGATCTACGTTGTGCTGAACATGGATATCATGACCCGTATGGGCAAGCAGGCGCTGGATCAGCTGGGCGACGAAAGCAACGATTTCGTGCGCGGCCTGCACTCCAAGGCGGATGTGGACGAGGACAAGCGTTATATCGTCCAGTTCCCCGAGGAGAACACCATCTGGTCGATCAACTCCGCTTACGGCGGCAACGTGCTGCTGGGCAAAAAGTGCTTTGCTCTGCGCATTGCCTCCTATCAGGGCTTCAAGGAAGGCTGGATGGCCGAGCACATGCTGATTCTCGGCATTGAGGATCCCACCGGCCATGTGGATTATATCACGGCGGCGTTCCCCTCTGCCTGCGGCAAGACCAATCTGGCCATGCTCATCCCGCCCAAGTACTTTGCCGAAAAGGGCTATAAGGTCTGGACGGTCGGCGACGACATCGCGTGGATGCACATCGGCGAGGACGGCCGTCTGTACGCCATCAACCCCGAGGCCGGCTTCTTCGGCGTGGCCCCCGGCACCAACGCCAAGTCCAACTACAACGCGCTGATGAGCACCAAGAAGAACGCCATCTTCACCAACGTTGCGCTGGATAACGATACCCGCAAGCCCTGGTGGGAGGGTCTGGATAAGAACCCGCCCGTCAATGCCACCGAGTGGACCGGCATGAAGGTCAACGGCCCCGAGTATGTCGCCGCCGGCAACAAGCTGGCGCATCCCAACTCGCGCTTTACGGCCCCGGCTGTCAACTGCCCCTGCCTGAGCAAGGAGTTCAACAACCCCAACGGCGTGCCTGTCACCGCCATGGTGTTCGGCGGCCGTCGTGCCAAAACGGCTCCGCTGGTCTACCAGAGCTTTGACTGGAATCACGGCGTGTACGTCGGCTCCGCTATGGCCAGCGAGACGACCGCTGCGGCCACCGGCGCTGTCGGTGTGGTTCGCCGTGACCCCATGGCCATGCGTCCGTTCACCGGCTATAACATGGGCGATTATTTCGGCCATTGGCTGGATATGGGCAAGAAGCTGGGCGACAAGGCCCCGAAGATCTTCAACGTCAACTGGTTCCGTACCGATGCGGACGGCCACTTCATCTGGCCGGGCTTCGGCGATAACATGCGCGTGCTGATGTGGATCCTGGCGCGCTGCAAGGGCGAGGTGGACGCCAAGGAGACGGCCATCGGCTATGAGCCCTATGCCAAGGATATCAACGTCGAGGGCCTGGAGGGCATCGACACCGCGACCATCGAGGGCCTGCTGGAGACCGACAAGGATCTGTGGCTGCAGGACTGCGACGGCGTACAGGAGCTGTACGATCAGATCGGCGAGCGCGTGCCTGCCGAGCTGCGTCATCAGCTGCAGGCTCTGCGTGAGCGTCTGAGCAAGTAACCTGAAGCGCGCCGGACGCCCGGCATCCAAAAGCAAAACAGGCGCTGTACACAGGGCAGGACACCGCCGCCAGTGTGCAGCGCCTTTTCCTTTGCGCGGGGCTTTTCTGCGGCCCGCCATGGGCCTGTTTGCCGGGCGGCTGCACGCAAAAACGGCAGCCGGGTCGGCGGCGGGTACAGCCCTGTGAGAAAAGTGGAAAAAACTCTGGCAAAGGGCTTGACAAGCAGCAGAAAAAACGATATAAAAGAAACAGAAATTCATTCTGATGGAAAGGAAGGTCAGGCAACATGGTATTTGACCAAATCAAAGAGATTCTGGCGGAACAGCTGGATCTGGATGAATCCAAAATTACGATGGATTCTGACATTGTGGAAGATCTGGAGGCAGATAGCCTGGATGTCGTGGATCTTGTCATGTCGATGGAGGATACCTTTGGTGTCGAGGTGCCGGATGAAGCCATTGAGAACTTCAAGACGGTTGGGGACATCGTTCGTTATATTGAAGAAAACACCTGATGAGCGTTTTTGCGGATCCCCCCAAGGCCCCTTGGGGGGATCCTTTTTCGTGGCACCGGTAAGCGGCGCCGCTTGACACAGGAGGAGGAAAGTATGGCAGAGAAAAAGCTGGTGGAGGCAATCACCGCGCAGGAGGTCGACTTTACCCAATGGTACACGGATGTGTGCCTGAAGGCGGAGCTGGTGGATTATTCCAGCGTAAAGGGTTTTCTGGTCCTGCGTCCCTACGGACAGGCCATCTGGGAAAACATGCAGCACATTCTGGACGCCGAGTTCAAAAAGACCGGACATGAAAATGTGGCCATGCCGGTGCTGATCCCCGAAAGTCTGCTGAAAAAGGAGGGCGAGCTGGTCGAAGGCTTTGCTCCCGAGGTGGCGTGGGTGACCATGGGCGGCAGCGACAAGCTGGAGGAGCGTCTGGCCGTGCGGCCCACCAGCGAGACCATGTTCTGTGATCACTGGGCCCATGTGCTGCACAGCTACCGTGAGCTGCCCATGAAGTATAACCAGTGGTGCAGCGTCATCCGCTGGGAAAAGACCACCCGCCCGTTCCTGCGCAGCCGCGAGTTCTGGTGGCAGGAGGGGCATACCATCCACGAGACCCGCGAAGAGGCCGAGGCCGAAACGCTGCAGCAGCTGAAATGCTACGCCGATTTCTGCGAAAAGTCGCTGTGCATTCCGGTGGTGTGCGGCCGGAAAACCGACAAGGAAAAGTTTGCCGGCGCCGAGGCCACCTATACCATCGAGGCCATGATGAAGGACGGCAAGGCGCTGCAAAGCGGCACCAGCCACTTCTTCGGCGATAAGTTCAGCCGGGCCTACGGTGTGACCTTCCAGGGCCGTGACAACAAGCTGCAGTACCCCTGGCAGACCAGCTGGGGCGCTTCCACCCGCCTGGTGGGTGCGGTCATCATGACCCACGGCGACGACAGCGGTCTGGTGCTGCCGCCCGCCATCGCCCCGTATCAGGTGGTCGTGGTGCCCATTGCCGCCCATAAGCCGGGCGTCAGCGAAAAGGCGGCCGAGCTGCGTGACCGCATTGCCCAATTTGCCCGTGTCAAGCTGGATGACAGCGACAACAGCCCCGGCTGGAAGTTTGCCCAGTGGGAGATGAAGGGCGTGCCGCTGCGTCTGGAGATCGGCCCCAAGGATATGGAGAAGAACCAGTGTGTGCTGGTGCGCCGTGATAACCGCGAAAAGATCGTGGTTGGGCTGGATGAGCTGGAGACGGCCATTCCCGCCGCGCTGGAGGCACTGTCGCACGATCTGTACAAAAAGGCGCTGGAAAACCGCGAGGCGCGCACCTGGACGGCTACAACCATGGAGGAGATACAGCAGCTGGCGGATACCCGCTCTGGCTTTATCAAGACCATGTGGTGCGGAGAGCTGGCCTGTGAGGAGGCCATGAAGGAGCGTGCCGGGCTTTCCAGCCGCTGCATGCCCCTGCAGCAGGAAGAGCTGGGCATGGTGTGCCCGGTGTGCGGCAAGCCCGCCCGCTGCAGCATTGTCTGGGGCAAGGCGTATTAAAACACAGCCGCCTGCCGCTGATGCGGCCCGGCTGGGCAGCCTGTCTGAAAAAAGCGACTGCGCCGCAGCGGGGCCCGTGCCCTGCCGCGGCGCTTTGTCCTTTGGTGCGGGCAGGCTGGACGGCGGCCGCATCGGCGGCAGCAGACAGAAAAGGAGTGATGCAGGATGGAAACAAACGAAAAAACACAGGCCATTTTGGAAAACCTGCTGACGCGCCGCAGCGTGCGGCGCTATCAGTCCCGGCAGATTACGGACGATGAGCTGGCCGCGGTGCTGGCGGCGGGCAGCTATGCGCCCACCGGCATGGGCAAGCAGTCGCCGGTCATTGTCGCCGTGCAGGATGCGGCCACCCGCGCGCAGCTGTCCGCCCTGAACGCCGCCGTGATGGGTGCCAGCGGCGACCCGTTTTACGGTGCGCCCACCGTCGTGGTGGTTCTGGCCGATCCGCAGATCCCCACTTGGGTAGAGGACGGCAGTCTGGTGCTGGGCAACATGATGAATGCCGCCCACGCGCTGGGGTTGGGCAGCTGCTGGATCCATCGCGCCCGGCAGGTGTTTGATGGGCCGCAGGGCAAGCAGCTGCTGCAGCGCTGGGGCCTGCCGCAGTCGCTGTGCGGCGTCGGCCATTGCATTCTGGGCTATGCAGACGGAGAGCCTGCTGCCCCGGCCCCCCGCAAGGAAGGCTATATCCACCGTGTGTAAAAACACGCTTTTCCCCCAAAAAGGTAAAAAGACCGCCTGTCCGGGCAACGCCGGGCAGGCGGTCTTTTGTATGTGGTTAAAAGCTCAGCTGTCGGTCTCCACCTTTTCCGGCGGGGTCTCCAGCAGCTCCGGATGAGTAAGATAGGTGCGCATCCGGCGGAACGCCAGCGCAAAATAACTGCCGGAGGCAATGCGCTCATCCATGACGACGCCAAGCGGCATGCAGCGCTCAAACACAACGCTGCCATGCTGCACCTTGGGCACCAGACGGGCATTGCCCATGGCAACGCTGATGCTGGTGGTGCCAAACTCGTACACATGGTGATAGATGTGGTTGGTGCGGATGCTGGCCAGATTGGTGATGAGCAGGCTGCAGTGGAACGGGCTGACATCAATGACCGAACGGGGCAGCAGGCCGTGCCGATCCAGAAATTTGGCCAGTGCAATGCACACCCGCACCAGTCCGGGCACGCTCAGGAAAAAGCGTACGGCCTTTTCGGTCTTGTTGTTTTCCTGATTGGCGCGGTTCTCCTGTATGTAGGCGTCGATCTTTTCCTGTACCTCAAAAATGGTATCCGTCATGGCAAAATCACACTTGGCCATCGAACCGTGCTCATTTATTTTGCCGTCCTTCAGCACGACCATGCCCACCTTGAAATCCTTGTGGGCATAGGCGCGGCGGTTGATGATAAAGCGGTTCAGGCCGGGAAACTCGGCCGTGGTACGGATGTAGGCCGCCAGAATCAGCCCCAGGTGCGTGACGTTATGGCCGCGGCGCTTGGCGTCCAGCAGGTAGGCCTTCAGCGGCTCCAGCGGAATGTCCAGCGTGATCATGTTCATGGCATCATAGCGCTTATCCATAATATAGTTGGCTACGGTGTACATGGGGTCAAAGTTTTTCAGCTTGATGCCGTCAGGTCTCATGCGCTATTCTCCTTGCTGCTATTCACAATTTATTAATAACTACCTCTGCTATTGTACACAAGCTGTAAAAAAATTGCAACTTTTTTTCGGGCGCAAAAGGCCCGAAAATCCGTTTAGCTGGTGAAAATGCTGTGAAAAAAGCCCGACCGCCGAAAACCGGCAGCCGGGCAAAGGAAATACGGGGACGATCAATCAGCCGCGACAGCGCTGTTGGTCAGGTCGGTAAAGCAGCGGGCGGCGTTGGCGTACATGGCCGTATAGTTCGTGCCATAGGTCGAAAGATACTGGTCGTAGTAGCTGCCCAGCAGCGACTGGATCTCCTCCTCGCTCAGCTGAACGCCTTTCAGCTCGACCAGCGTCTGGGTGACCAGCATCGAGCGGGCGTTATCCAGCACCGAGGCGGCGTTGGCATCCAGGCAGGCCTCCGGAGAGGAATAGCCCTGCAGAGACAACCACTGCTCCAGCGTGACGTCGCCGTACTGCTTGGAATACTGGCTCTGCATATACAGCAGCATGGCACCATTGTAGTCCAACAGCTTTTGGGGAATCTCACCGTAGGTGGAGTTCTTTACCAGATAATCGGTTACAAACTGGTACTTTTTCTGCGCACCGTAATAGCTGCTCATGTCGTCGCGCAGGGCCTGTACATCCTCCAGGCCAAGGGTCTCCTTTACCCACTCATCGGTGCATTCCGGCACGGTGGTCTCACCGGCAATGTAATTGATGGTGGTGCTGAAGACGGCCTCTTTGCCGGCCAGCTCGACGGTGTTGCCGTCCGCATCGGTCGAAGCATCATATTCATCTGGGAAAGTGACGACCACGTCAAAGGTCTCGCCGGGCATATGGCCAATGATCTGGGTCAGAAAATCATCAATGTAGTTGGTTGAGCCAGCCGTGACGGTAGTGCCGTTGCCTTTGGTGTCGCCGCCTGTAAAGGCAACCCCATCCACGGTGCCCACATAGTCGATGTTTACCTTGTCGCCGTCTTTCACCACGCGGTCGGTAATTTCTTCCGTGGTGCTGTAGTTCTTCATCAGCTGCGAGATGTAGTTGTCAATCTCTTCATCGGTGGGGGTGACATCCGCCTGCGTATAGGGGATGGACTCATAGTTCTCCGGCAGGGTCACATAATCGGAGCCTTTGATACCGATCAGCTGGCCGTTTTCGTCGTACATCGAGGAAATATCAAAATCTTCCCATTTCAGTGCGGCCGAGGTAAAGGAAACGCCCTCCTCGTTGGTCCAGATGTAATTGTTGGTGGAAGAGGAGCCGCAGGCGGTCATCGCGCCAAGGCACAGCAGGACGACCAGCAGCAGGCTGAGGATTTTTTTCATGTTTTCATTCTCCTGTCAAATGTCTTGCCTGCGGGGCCGTCAGCGGTTGCTTTCCGGCTTTTCTCTATGGGGATGCAGGCAACATTCTTATTATACACCTACGGAAGTGAAAAGTGGGTAACAAATTTTGTGTTTTTCGGAAAAATTTCCGCTTTTTGCTATGCGCGGGCGCCTTTTTGGCGCCCGGTGGCCCCAAAGCGCAGCCGGGCGGCAGCGTGGCAGCTTGTGTGCGGGGCCGATTTGCGCTATAATGAAAGCCGCAAAAAGAAAAGGGAGACTTTGTCATGAAGCTGTATATCATCCGCCACGCCGACCCTGATTATGCCGCCGATTCGCTGACGCCGCGCGGCTGGCAGGAGGCCCGCCTGCTGGCGCAGCGGCTGGCACGCATTCCGGCAGCGGGCTATTATGTTTCGCCGCTTGGCCGCGCACAGGCCACCGCCTCGCTTACCCTGCAGGCAGTGGGCGCGCAGGCGCAGACGCGGGACTGGCTGCGTGAATTTTCCGGCTGGACGGTGGACGAGGCAAGCGGCGAGCGGCGCATCCCGTGGGATTTTCTGCCCCAGCAGTGGACGCCTGACAAGCGCTATTATGACCGTGACCGTTGGGGCGGGCCACTGCTGCACCGCGGCACGGTGCGCCGGGAATACCGCCGTGTGTGCGCCGGGCTGGATGAGCTGCTGGCGGCGCACGGCTACCAGCGCAGCGGCCAGTGCTACCGCGCCGTGCGCCCCAATGAGGATACCGTTATGCTGTTTTGCCATTTTGGCGTCGAGTGTGTGCTGCTGTCGCATCTGTGCGGCATTTCGCCAATGGTGCTGTGGCATCAGTTTGTAGCGCTGCCCAGCTCGGTGACGGTGCTGGCGACCGAGGAACGCCGCCCGGGCGTTGCCCTGTGGCGGCTGCAGCGCTTCGGCGACCTGTCGCATCTGGATGCGGCCGGGCAGGAGCCTTCGTTTGCCGCGCGCTTCTGCGAAACGTTTGCCAACACGCAGCAGCGGCATGATTGAATACCACAAAGCTCCGAAAAGTTGAATACATTGAAATTATTTCAAAATGTAAATTACGGGCAGACAAAAACCGTCCAAAAGCAGCGCCTTTGGATGGTCGGTGGGCTTACGCAATGCCCTTGACAAAAATTTCAATGCCGATGGCGATCAGGATGCAGCCGCCGACAATGGTGGCACGCCCTGTAAATCGCGTGCCGAACTTTTTGCCGATGTGCAGTCCGGCCATGCAGATGGCAAAGGTGACAGCGGCAATGATCAGCGAACATACCAGCGCCGTCAGCCAGCCATATTCGGCAATGGTGAACCCGACGGAAAGCGCATCAATAGAGGTGGCCACACCCTGTACGAACAGCGAACCGGCCCCGGTGCGGGCCGCAGGTGCTTCTTCGCTGTCGTTGGGACAGCGAAGCCCCTCCAGCAGCATTTTGCCGCCGATGAACACCAGCAGCACCAGCGCGATCCACGGTATGCAGCCCGAAAACGCCTGAAAGTACTCGGCAATGGTGTGCACACACAGCCAGCCGGTCATGGGCATCAGTGCCTGAAAGCTGCCAAAGACACCTGCGATGCCGGCCATGCGCCTTGGCGTCATCTGCGGCTCGTGCAGGCCGTTGGCCAGCGAGACGGAAAAGGCATCCATTGCCAGGCCGACGCCCAGCAGAATGCTGTTGAGGAAAAACGCGAAATCCCAGTTCATAAGGAACCTCCTGTTGGCTGCCTCTGGGCAGGCCGTTGGCAGACTGCATAATAAAAAACCAGGTGCGGCACAAGGCCGTACCTGGGTCGCGACAAAAAAACGCGAAACGCCATGTACACCCTGAACAGTGGTACATGAGTCTCGCAATTGAAAACAAGCCAGGCGCGCAGAAAACTGCCTGCGCCGCCAGTATGTTGACTTGCTACGCGCCGACGGCGCGCTCACTACTCCCTCATAAATCCGGTATTCGCTCATTATAACGGGAAAATCGCCTGCTGTCAATGGCTCGCGCGCACTTTATACACACTTTTTGGACGAAAAGGCATTTTTATCCGCATGGCCGTGAAACACGCGCGGGTAGGGACCTTTCAACGGTGAAAAATAGGCCGGAAAGCTTGCAAACGGGGTCGTTTTTTGCTATAGTGTGGGGTGCTTGCCCGGCGTTGCGCAGCCGACGCTCGGGGCGGAACCTGAACGGAAGGAGAAAACCGGCCTATGACAGTGCGGACGGCATCGAAAAAGAACATAGAAAAGAAGAACAGTGCCTGGCGGCAGGCCGCGGAACTGGTCGGTTTTGGCCTGCTTCTGGCGCTGCTGGTAGAGGGCTTTTGCCGCCGCAGCCCGGCGGCTGCCATTGCGCTGCTCTGGCGGCAGCCACTGATTGTTGTGTACAGCTGGCTGGTGTTGACGGCGTGGCTGTCGCTTTCGCTGCTGGCCGCCCGGCGCAGCTTTGCCCTTGCGGCGTTGTCGGCGGTCTGGCTGGGGCTTGCCATTGCGGATTGCGTGCTGCTGGGTTTTCGGGTGACGCCGCTGTCTGCGGTCGATTTTACGCTGCTGCAATCGGTCGGCAAAATTTTCACCGTCTATCTGGAGCCGGGCGAGATCGCCGCCATCGTATTGGGTGCGGCAGTTGCGGTGGCGCTGCTGGTGCTGGCGTGGCGAAAAAGCGTGCGGCGGCCGGTGCATTGGAAGGCCGCGCTGCTGACGGTAAGCGGCTTGTTTGCACTGGCGGCGGGCTGTACCGTGCTCTTCATCCAGCAGGGCGTGCTGGCGACTACCTTTGCCAACCTGTCGGAGGATTATAAGGACAACGGCTTTGTCTATTGTTTTGGCCGCAGCCTGTTTGACCGCGGCATTGACCGCCCGGCCGATTATTCGCCCCAGACGGTGAAGGATGTGCTTGAGGATCTTCGGCAGGCCGAAAAGCGCGGCCGGGCACCGACGCCCAACGCCGGGGTGAACGTGGTGTTTGTACAGCTGGAATCGTTTTTTGATGTCAACCATCTGGAGGGTGTCGCTTATTCCCAGCCGCCGACGCCGGTGTTTTCCGCTCTGAAAACGACCTGCTCGACCGGGTATCTGACGGTGCCGTCCGTTGGGGCCGGTACCGCCAACACCGAGTTTGAGGTGCTGTCCGGCATGAACCTGGACTATTTCGGCACGGGGGAATATCCGTATAAGACCGTTCTGCAAAGCACCGCGTGCGAATCTGTCTGCTACGACCTGAAGAAATACGGCTATACAGCCCACGCCATTCACAACAATAACGCAACGTTCTATGACAGATACGGCGTGTTCCCCAACCTGGGCTTTGACACCTTTACCTCGCTGGAGTTCATGCAGGGCGTGTCGTTCAACCGACAGGGCTGGGCCTGCGACGATGTGCTGACCGGTGCCATTCTGGACGCGCTGGCCTCGACCGACGGACCGGATGTGGTCTATACCATTTCGGTGCAGCCGCACGGCAAATATCCGCGCGAGGCGCCGGAGCAGCCGTATCCCATCACGGTGACGGGGCTGGAGGATCAGGGGCTGACCTGGGCATTTGAATATTATCTCAGCCAGCTGCATGCGACGGATGCCTTTTTGGGCGAGCTGGTGCGGCAGCTGTCCGAATGGGAGGAGCCGGTCGTTCTGGTGGCGTTCGGCGACCATCTGCCCAATTTTGATATTGAGGATGCCGACCTGAAAAATGCGGATATCTTTCAGACGGAATATATTCTGTGGAGCAATTACGGCCTGAAAAAGCAGGACAGGGACGTGTTTGCCTATCAGCTGTCAGCACTGGTGCAAAAACGGCTTTCCATGAACAGCGGTGTGATGACAAGGCTGCACCAGAATTTTGCAGGGACGGCAAATTATCAAACCATGCTGAAGCTGATGGAATATGATATTCTGTACGGCGACCGGCTGGCATACGGCGGCACCACGCCCTACCGGCCGACGACGATGCAGATGGGGCTGCACGCGGTGAGTATTGATGCAGCCGTGCGTCAGCCGGATTCTATCGTGGTGCGCGGCCGGTATTTTACGCCGTACAGCGTGGTTTACGTCAACGGTGAAGCCGTGCATACCGAACTGCTGGATGGCACGCACCTGCGCATTCCGGCAAGGGCGGCCGTACCGGGCGACGTGCTGTGTGTGGTGCAGCGCGCCCCCAACCTGACAGAGCTGGCGCGTTCGCAGCAGCTGGTGTGGACGCCGCCGCAGGTGACCTTGCCGGAAAAACTGTCAAACGAGGAAGCCGGTGCCGGTGCGGCAGCAGAAAGCCGCACCCACACACAAACGGGAGAAGATACAAATGGGTGAGCTGTTCAGTGCATTGGAGCTTTTGGGAACGGTGGCGTTTGCCGTATCCGGTGCGATGGTGGCCATTGACCGCCATGCCGATGTGTTCGGGGTGGTGTTTCTTGGTATGACCACCGCCATTGGCGGCGGCATTGTGCGTGACGGGCTGCTGGGCTGCTTTCCGGCGGCTATTTTTTCCAACCGCGTCACGCTGTGCACAGCAGCGGTGTGCCCTCTGCTGGTCTTTGTGGTGGCATGGCTGACCGGTGACGGGTACGAGCGCCGTAAGGGCATGGTGGATATGGTGAACAACCTGTTTGACGCGCTGGGACTGGGTGCGTTTACCGTGACGGGTGTTCGCATGGGGCTGTCGGCCGGGTATGGCGGCAAGTGGTTCTTTCTGGTGTTTCTGGGGCTGGTCACCGGCATTGGCGGCGGCCTGCTGCGCGATGTGATGACCAATTCCACCCCGTTTGTGCTGAAAAAACGGGTATATGCGCTGGCCAGCATCGGCGGCGCGGTGGCGTATCTGCTGCTGTGTGCACAGGGCCTGAACGAAACGCTGGCAGGTATGCTGACGGTGCTGTTGGTATTTGCCGTGCGTATGCTGGCGACGGTGTTTCACTGGAACCTGCCGCGCATTGAGCCCGGCAGCGCAAACGCCGGCCGCTGACGCGGCGGCGGGGCCGCGCATACCGTGCTCACGTCGGCCCTGGCTGACCACGCCGAAGAAGCCGCACTTAAAGCGGCAGAACAAAAAACAAGCGCCGAACGCTGCCCTGTTTTGCAGCGTTCGGCGCTTTTGCCGTGTGGGGAAAGTGACCGCTCAAATGCCTGCCACCTTGCAGGCGCGAAGAATGGTGGTGTAAAAATCAAACAGCTCGCGCGGGATGATGGCGGTGTTGCGGCTGGCGATGGTGTGAGCGCGGCGCATCAGGTCATAGTCGCCGCGGGGATGGCGTTTTTCCTGTCGCATCGATACCAGCCCGGCGCAGATGCGCCGCAGCCCGGCCTCGGTCGGCTGCTTGATGAAGCGCGTCAGCGGCTTGTGCAGCGGGGCTACCACGCCGTTGATGCCCCGCACCCACAGTGAAACGCCCCACACAAACAGCACCAGCATCCCGGCCAGGTACGCCCATGTGGCGGCGACCGACAGCCGGTCGATCACCCGGTCTAACAGCAGCAGGGGGGCCAGCAGCGGCACCCAGCAGTACAGGCAGCGCGCAAGGCTCCACCATTTATAAAGCCGGACGCGCTTGACCAGCGCCTGAAATTCCGGTTCATTATAAATTGACATAACAGCAAGGCTCCTTCCGACAAAGGCGGCTGCCGAACGGCGGCCGCCGTGTTCTTCCGCAAAAAAGTATATCGCATTTTGCCGCCAGGGTCAATGCGGCCGGGTCGAATTTACAAAATGGACACACCCGATCGCTTTATTGGCCGCCCTGCGGCGGAGGGGGCACCGGGCTTTCTTTACGCAGAAACGGCAGGCGGTAATCTGTGCCGCAGGGGGCAGGCCGTCGGCGGCACAGGGCGGTCAGGTCACTCAGGGCGGCCTCGGCTGCGGCGGCCTCGGCACAGTCACCGCCCAGCCGCTGCAGTGCTGCCAGCGAGGCGCTTACGGGGATGGGTGCGCCGGGCGTCAGCTTGCCCAGCGCCTGCTGCCCGGCCGCAGTCGCGCCCAGCACCCGCAGATAGGGCAGGCCGCACCGGCGGCAGAAGGCCCCGGCCGAGGCGGGCTGGGGCAGCTGCGGCAGCCGCTGCCAGCCCAGCACGGCCGCCAGCACCAGCCGACGAATGCGGGCGTGGGTATAGCGTTTGCTTTTGATGCGGCGGTATACTTCCTCCAGTGTGACGCATTCCCGTGCGGCGGTGTACAGCAGGGCGTCCAGTCCCTCGCTCAAATCGGGCAGGGCGGCCAGCTGTTCGCGCGTGCGGCTGCGCAGCAGCGCCAGCGCGGCGCATTCCCAGCGGGCGGCATCCAGCACAAGACCATCCGCCTCCGCCTGCCGGTACAGGGCAAACGCCGCCTGCGGCACATACGGCTGCCATGCTGTCACCGGCCGGGCGCGCAGCCAACCGGCGCTGGCAATGCCGCCGTCGGGCGCACCGTCGTGCGCCGCGCCGCAGCGCGGCAGCGCCAGCGGCTGCGGCCGCCGCGCAAACCATTCCTGCGGAAGCCCTTGCAGCGCCAGCAGATATTCTATTGCCAGAATGTTGTTGGGCTGTGCCAGCAGTGCGGCCGCGCCGGGGCACAGGGCCTCGGCGGCGGCGCTGCGTGCGGCATAAAAGGGCATGCCCTGCTGCAGCCCGGCCTTCAGCAGCGGCGGAAAATCATTGCTGCACAGGGCGCGGCAGACGGCCTGCAGCCGCGGCAGCTCGGCGTTTTCTGCACCAAAGGCCAGTGTGTGCGCCCCGCAGGCGGCCGCGGCGGCGACCCCGGCTGCGGCAAACGGCTGGGCTGCGGCGGCCGCCGCCCGGCAGGGCAGCTCGATCACCAGGTCAATGCCGCAGCACAGCGCCGCACGGGCACGCACCTCCTTTGGCAGCAGCGCCGGAACGCCGCGCTGCACGGCGTTACCGCTCATTACGGCGATCACGGCGTCAAAGCCGTTGTCATGCAGCTGGCGGGCCATGCGGGCGTGCCCGTTGTGAAAAGGGTTGTATTCGGCGATGATGCAGGCGGTCTTCATGTGTGTGTTCTCCCGGCGGGCGGCAGGCTTTCGGCGGCAGACGGGGCGCATTGATGCAAATTGCGCCGGACTTTGCGGCGAAACCCTTGAAATTTTCCGTTTCCTATACTATACTACAATTTGGACAAATTACAAAGTCTGACGGGAGGTTTTTTTCGAAATGAAGGTTCTGGTTATCAACTGCGGTTCCTCGTCGCTGAAATATCAGCTGATCGATATGGATACCGAAAAGGCACTGTGCAAGGGTCTGTGCGAGCGTATCGGTATGGACGGCAGCAAAATCACCCACAAGGCCAACGGCGGCAAGTGGGAGGTGGAGACACCCTTCCCCTCGCACACCGAAGCGTTTGCCAAGGTCGTTGAAATGATGACCACCGGCGAGGGCAAGGTGATCGACGATGTCAGCGAGATCAACGCCATCGGTCACCGCGGCGTGCACGGCGGCGAAAAGTTCCGCGAAAGCTGCCTTGTCACCGATGAGGTCATTAAGGTGTATGAGGAGCTCAGCCCCTTGGCGCCTCTGCACAACCCGGCCGGTGTGCTGGGCCTGCGTGCGGCCCGTCAGGTGTTTGGCGAGGCCATGCCCAACGTCATTGTGTTTGACACGGCGTTCCATGCCACTATGCCCCCCAAGGCGTATATGTATGCGCTGCCCTATGAATATTACGAAAAGTACGGCGTGCGCCGCTATGGCTTCCACGGCACCTCGCACCGCTATGTCAGCCTGACGGCCGCCCAGTACCTGGGCAAAAAGCCGGAGGAGCTGAAAATGGTCACCTGCCATCTGGGCAACGGCTCCTCCATCACCGCTGTGGACGGCGGCAAGGTGCTGGATACCAGCATGGGCATGACCCCGCTGCCGGGCCTGATCATGGGCACCCGCTGCGGCGACATCGATCCCTCGATCCCCGGCTACATCATGAACCGCACCGGCATGTCTGCGGCGGATTTTGACGTGGTGATGAATAAGAAATCCGGTCTGGAGGGCGTCTCCGGCGTTTCCAGCGACAAGCGCGACATTGAGAACGCTTCCGCCGCAGGCAACAAGCGCGCCAAGCTGGCCAGCGACATGCTCAATTACCAGATCAAGAAGTTTATCGGCGGCTATGCGGCGGCCATGGGCGGGCTGGACTGTGTTGTCTTTACCGGCGGCATTGGCGAAAACGATGACTATGTGCGCAGCGAGGTCTGCAAGAACATGGAGTTCCTGGGCATTGCCATCGACCCGGAAAAGAACAGCGTCCGCGGCAAGGACATCAACGACATTACGGCCGAGGGCGGCCGCGTCAAGGTGCTGGTCGTCTGCACCGACGAAGAGCTGATGATCGCCCGCGACACCAAGGCCATTGTGGAGGGCTGATCTCCCGGTATTTCCCGCAGCGGGCGTCCGTTTGGATGCCCGCTGCTTTGCGTTTTGCGGCAAAAATGCGCGGCCGCAGGGCTTGGATGGTGTCTCCTGCGCGACGCGGGTCGTGCCGGCTTGCGGCGGAAAGGGCTGCTGTGCTGAAAGCGGCGGGGGAGAGGCGGCCATGGCGGCACCTTGGCCATGCATGGTGCCGATGTGGCCGAAAAAACGACTGCGGCCGCCGACCGGCTTTTAAAGACGGCACACGGAAAGCCGCCCAGGCCGTCCACAGGGGGAACAAGCCGCACAAAGGGGACAAACCAAGCAAGCGCCTCCCGCTGCCAATGAAAAATGGCGGCGGGAGGCGCTTGCTTTGAAAGAAAAAATGAGATGGCAGGGGCTTTGCAGGGCTGCGGGGCCGACAAAAAGCCGGGCGGGAAGCCCGCAATGCCTCGCCCCCCGGAAAAACGCAAGGGCCGGACGGAAAGTGCACAAGGCCCAAGGAGACAAACGGGGCGCGGTTCAGCAGCCGAACAGCTGCCGGGCCTGCTGCATGCGCTGCACCACCGGCACATGGAACGGACAGCGGGTCTCGCAGCCGCCGCAGCCAAGACATGCATCAGCCGTATGCGAAAGCGCAGCGTAATGGTCGCGCACCGAGGCGGGCGTCTGCGGCTGCATGACGGCCAGATCCAGCAGCTTGTTGACCATGGCAATGTCAATTTCGGCCGGGCAGGGCTTGCAGTGGCCGCAGTAGGTGCACTGCCCGTTGAACGCGTGGCGCGGTGCCCCGGCCAGTACGCTGGCATAATCCTTCTGGGCGTCGGTGGCTGTTTCGTAGGCAACGGCCTCCTCCACCTGTTCGGGTGTGTCATACCCCACCAGTACGCTGGCGACCGCCGGGCGGGTAAGGGCATAGTGCAGGCACTGCACCGGGGTCAGCGCCGTGCCGAAGGGCGAGCTTTCCGCCGAAAACAGGCGGCCGCCCGCAAAGCCTTTCATGACGGTGATGCCAACGTCACACTGCTCACACAGGCGGTACAGCTCGGCACGCTCCGGCGCAATGCCGCCCAGCGCTTCATCATACTCATCGGCAAAATAGCGGTCAACATCCTCCGTGGGGGGCAAAAGATCAAACGCAGGGTTGATGCTGAACAGCAGCATTTCGATTTCGCCGCTCAGCACGGCCAACCGGGCCACGGCGGGGTTGTGGGTGCTCAGCCCGATGTGACGGATGACGCCCTCCTGCTTCAGCTGTCGGGCGTAGGCCAGAAACGGCCCGTTGACGATCTGCTCCCATTCCAGCGGCGAATCCACATAATGGATCATGCCAAGGTCAATATAGTCGGTGCCAAGGCGTGCAAGCAGATCGGCAAAGGCGGCTTTGGTCTCGGGCAGGCTGCGGGTGCGCACATACTGGCCGTTCTGCCAGGTGGAGCCAAGGTGCCCCTGAATGATCCACCGCTCGCGCCGCCCGGCAATGGCGGCGCCGATGCTGCTGCGAACCTCGGGGCCGGGCATCCAGCAATCCAGAATGTTGATGCCGTTTTTCTCGCAGGTGTCGATCACCGCACGGCATTCCTCTGCGGTGTGACGCTCCAGCCATTCGGCCCCCAACCCAATCTCGCTGACCATCAGGCCGGTTCTTCCAAGACGACGGTATTGCATGAAAACCTCCTGTCCGAAAGTGCGGCGCACTTTCACTGTGTTGACTTTATTATAACAGTCCGGCCGGGCGCTTGTAAAGCTCGGCGGCCTGTGCTATACTCTGTGAAAAAAGGGAGGGGTATCGTATGGAAGCGTTGAAAAGAGACTATGCCGAATATGCGGCATCGCAGGCAGTCGAGCTGCTGGCGATCGACAGCCCGACAGGCTTTACAAAGGCTGCGGCTGATTGGGTGCTGCAGGCGTTTGCGGGGCTGGGGTTTCCGGCCAGCCGCACCCTCAAGGGCGGTGTGCTGGTCGACCTGGGCGGCGCAGGGGAAACGGACGCGCTGCTGCTGGAGGCGCACGCGGATACGCTGGGGGCCATGGTGGCCGAGGTAAAGACGGACGGCCGCCTGCGGCTGACGGCGCTGGGCGGAATGCGCGCCGAAAACGGCGAAACGGAAAACGTGCGCGTGTACACCCGCGGCGGCCGTGTGCTGGAGGGCACGCTGCAGCTGTGCAACGCCTCGGTGCATGTCAACGGCAGCTATGGCGACACCAAGCGCAGCTTTGATACTACCGAGGTCGTGCTGGATGAGGATGTGCACACTGCAGAGGAGACCCGCGCGCTGGGCGTGGAGGTCGGCGACATTGTCTGCTTTGAGCCACGCACCCGCATCACGGCCTCCGGCTATATCAAAAGCCGCTTTCTGGATGACAAGCTGTCGGTAGGCATTCTGCTGGGGCTGGCAAAGTACCTGCGCGATTCTGGGCAGGCACCGGCCCGGCACACCTATGTGCATGTGACGGTGTATGAGGAGGTCGGCCATGGCGGCGCCGCCAGCGTACCGGCAGGCGTGACCGAGGCAATCAGCGTGGATATGGGCTGTGTGGGCGAGGGGCTGCAGTGCACCGAGCGCATGGTCTCCATCTGCGCCAAGGACTCGGGCGGCCCGTACAGCTATGATGTGGTCGGCGGGCTGATCGCAGCGGCCCGGCGTACCGGGGCGGCGTATGCGGTGGATGTTTACCCGCATTATGGCTCGGATGTGGAGGCGACGCTGGCCTCCGGCAGCGATATTCGTCACGGGCTGATCGGCGCGGGCGTATATGCCAGCCACGGGTACGAGCGCAGCCACATTGACGGCGTGTGGAACACCCTGCGGGTGCTGCAGGGGTATCTGCTGCCGGGGCAGCAGGCGTAAAGCGCCTGTTTGTCCGCCGTACCGGACGGCGGGGGGCATTTCTGCCTGTGCCGCCCGGCGGCACGGCCGCGGCAAACCCGGCAGAAAAGCAAAAGAACGCGCAGCAAGGAAGAAACAAAACCTATTTGTTGGACAATGCAGTGGAATGTCTGATAAATGGGGCGCAGTTTCTCAAATGCTGCGCGTTTTTATGCGTGTTGACAGTGGCGGCCCGCTGTTGTCGGGCAAATGCAGCTGCACCGGAAGCGAAACGGGACAGGAAGCCCTGTCTGTGCCTGACCGAAAAGCGTCAGCCCCTTTGCGGGCGGCCGCGCAGGCGGCGCAAACGCCGAAGCTTCACGCGCCACCTGTGCCGGGCCTGCTAAAGAAGCCGGGTCACTTGCAGGGCAACTGCCGGTTCGCGGCCGTACCGGGAAGCCCTGTCGGCCCGGCCGCTTGGCTGGAGGCTGTGGGATGCGCGGTGCATGCCGCGGCATCCAAAAGCGGCGCTTCGGCATCTGCCCGTGCCAGCGATGCCTGCGTAGGGGTAAGAATGGCCGACGGCGGGCTTTCCCCGGGCAGCGTCAGCTCGCCTGCGGCCAGCGCCTGCCGCACCGAAACGGGCAGCGGCTGCTGACGGCCGCGCAGCTCATCCATATGCAGCCAATAGCGCTGGGGCACATGGGTCATGCGGCAGCGGGGATTGTGCCGTGCCTGAATTTCGATGGTGTCGTAAAACTGCTTCCACAGGGCCTGAAAATCGGTCTCGCGGCTGTCGGGGGCGGGCAGCTGCAGGCTGTCCACACGGGCCAGACGGCTTTTTCCGCCTGCGGCGGCCAGCGCGCAATGGTGGGTCTCATCATAAATAAGGTAGCGTTCCCGCGGGAAGCGGGCCGAAAAGTGCGGCTCCAGAAACGGCAGCACCTGGTTTTTGGGCCGAATGCGGGCGACCAGTGTGCCGCCGTAATCGGTAAAGCGCAGAAACCCTGTCAGCAGGTGCGCTTCATTATGCAGGGCGCGGCTGGCGGCATACAGCGGGGCCACCTGCGGGTGGCCGGGCATGGCGGTCACACAGGGGCCTTTGGCAAAGCCCAGCTTCAAAAATTCCAGTATGGCCAGCTCACGCCGGGGCAGGGCGCTGTACCAGGCATCCAGCACCCATTGTTCCGCGCGTGCGCCCAGCCGGGCGCGGATGCCGTTCTGTACCCGCTGCGCCGGTTCGGCAGCCGTATCCACCTGCCGCAGCCGATAAAGTGTCGGCTGCTCCTCTTCAAAGGGCCAGATCTCGCAGGGGTTCTCTTTATAGAAAAAAGCGGCCCAGACGCAGCACAGCATACCGTCATAGGTGCCGTCGTAAGCGTAAACAAGGTCATCCGTGTGCGCCATGGGAAGCCTGCTCCTTTCTCGGGGCCGGTTGGCCGATACCGGCTGCTTTTTATAAGCCAACCGTTCAGCGCAGCAGCTGGCTTACTG
>CAKTAM010000002.1 GCA_934527255.1 uncultured Oscillospiraceae bacterium
GGAGTGTTCTGTATGCATATCGTCGTCACGGAAAGCTATGAAGCGTCGGCCGCCTATGTGGCCAACATGATCGCCCGCCTGATCCAGGCAAAGCCGGACTGCAAGCTGGGGCTGGCCACCGGCGGCACGCCGGTGCCGATCTATCAGGATCTGATCGAGATGAACCGAAAGGGCGAGGTGGACTTTGCCCGGGTGCATACCGTCAATCTGGATGAGTATTGCGGCCTGACCGGCGACCACGACCAGAGCTACCGCTATTTTATGGATCACAACCTGTTTGACCATGTGAACATCGACAAGGCCAACACATTCGTAGCCAGCGGCATCGGCGACCCTGCCGCCAACGCCGCCGAGCTGGACGCCAAGGTGGCCGAGGGTGGCCCAGCCGACCTGCAGCTGTTGGGCATTGGCAACAACGGCCACATTGCTTTCAATGAAGCGGGAGACCATCTGACGGCCGAATCGCACATCGAGCACCTGACCGAGTCGACCATCCGCGCCAACGCCCGCTTCTTTGAAAAGGAATCGGATGTGCCCACCACGGCCATTACCATGGGCATGCGCGGCATTCTCAGCGCGCGCACCGTCGTACTGGTCGCCACCGGCGCCGCCAAAACTGAGGCGATCCGCCAGCTGGTCAGTGACGGCACGGTCACCACGCACAACCCCTCCACCTTCCTGAAGCTGCACCCCGACGCCTGGGTCGTCATCGACCGCGCCCTGGCCGAGGCCGCCGGTTATCAGGCCTGACGTTTTCCCTGTTCCAACTGCCCTGCACGGCCGTGCCCCGGCTGCGCAGGGCTTTTTGCTGTCCGACGCCCGGCTTTGGCCGGGCGCAGGCCCCGCCGCTACTTTTTTGGCGGCGGACGGTACGCCGGGCACGCGGACGGCAAAAGTTCTTGTGTGCCCGGCCTCGCCCGGTCGACCACAGGGCAGCGGCCGCGCCCTTGTGCGTTTTTGCGGCCGTCCCGTTTTTGTATGACCGCGACAGCTTTCTTGACTTTTTGCCGGGCGGCTGGTATGCTGAAAAGCAGCCTGAAGATGACCGGCCGCCGCCAGTCCCGGCGGTGAGAAGCCTGACAGACGGCGTGCGGCCACTGCCCGCATCGCCGCATTTCATTCAAAAAGGAGCTTTCCAAAATGAGCACCGTTTCTCTGTCCCGTTTTTCGGGAAAAGACCCCGTCGCCGTCTTTGCCGCCGCCATGGAATACCTGCGCGCGCACCCCAACACCGAGCTTTTCATTGCCCCCGGCGTTTACGAGCTGACCAGCGAACAGGCACGGGCGGCCCAACAGGCGGTCATGACCGGCGCTTACGGCGAAAACCCGCAGAAGGTCATGTTTTGCCCGCAATACCGCTACACCCGCGCCGTCACGCTGGAGGGACTGCGCGGCTGCACCCTGCTGGCCTATGGCGTCACCCTGCTGATCGACGGTTTTTTACAGCCGCTTTCGGTGCTCCACAGCCGGGATATCCACATCCGCGGGCTGACCATTGACTACAAGCGCAAGCCCTACAGCCGCGGCACGGTGCGGCAGCTGCTGCCATCTGCCGCGGACGGCACCCGCGAATGCCTGGTGGAATGGGACGCCGACTGCCCGGTCTGTGAGGGCACGCCGCTGCTGCTGCGGACGCTTTTTCACGATGTGCAGACCGGCCGCAGCGTGCCCGGCCGGGCGCTGCGCTGCCGCACGGTGGATGCACACCACACCTGGTTCACGCTGGCCGATGCGGACGCCCTGCGGCCGGGCCTGCTGTTTTACACGGTGCACACGCTGCATGCGCGCCCGGCTATTCTGCTGGAGCATTCATCCGATGTGCGCCTGACGGATGTCACCATCCACAGTCAGCCCGGCATGGGCATCGTCGGCAACCGCTGCCAAAACGTCACACTGACGCGCCTGTGCGTGGTTCCCAGTGCAGGGCAGCACCTTTCCACCAACACCGACGCAACGCACTTTACCTCTCTGCGCGGGCTGCTGCGCGTGGAGGACTGCCTGTTTGAAGGACAGGGCGACGACGCCGTGAACGTGCACGCCTATTATCAGGAGGTCGTCGGCCGACCGGCGCCGCAAACGTATCTGCTGCAGGAAAAGACCCCGGACGGCACCCATGCCCAGACGCTGGATTACCCCGATGTCGGCGATGTGCTGGAGCTGGTGGAAAAGGCAACGCTGCGCACCGTCGGGCATTACACCGTAACGGCCTGCGAGCCGCTGCCGCAGCAGTGGATGTGCCGGGTCACGCTGGAGCATCCCCTGCCGGAGAAAACCGACGGGCTGGCGCTGGCAGACATTACCCGCCTGCCCCGGTTGGAATTTGTCGGCTGCCGCACCCGGCGGCATTTTGCGCGCGGCGTGCTGGTCAAAACGCGCAGCGCACTGATCGAAAACTGCACCTTTGAGCAGGTACAGGGCCCTGCCGTTGCCGCTGCCTCCGAGGCGTGGTGGTCCGAGGGGGTCTGCCCGGCCAACATCGTCATTCGCCACAACCGCATCCGCGAATGCGCCGGGGTCTGGGGCGAGGCCTCCGTCGTCGTCAAGGCCGACTGCGAGACTCCCACCGCACAGAGCATCCGAAACATCGTCATTGAGCACAACCGCATTGACAGCACCGACGGGAAGCCCGGCATTTACGCCCGCGGCGTCGACGGGCTGTGCCTCGCCGACAACAATATCACCAAAAGCGCGCAGCCTGTCATCGTCGAAAATTGCAGCCTGCTTTCCCGCTGAAAAGGCATTCGTTTTGCCCGGCGGGCGCATGAGGCGCATAAAGCGGTATTTTCCCTACCGCGGGGGCTGTTCTCTCACAGCTGCACAGAAAAACACCCGTCCGATCGGACGGGTGTTTTGATGATGCTGATGCAGCGGGAAATTACTTCAGCTCGACGGTAGCGCCAGCCTCTTCCAGCTTCTTCTTCAGCTCCTCGGCCTCGGCCTTGGAAGCGCCTTCCTTGACAGCCTTGGGAGCGCCGTCGACCAGAGCCTTGGCCTCCTTCAGGCCCAGACCGGTCAGCTCCTTAACAGCCTTGATGACGCCCATCTTGGACTCGCCAGCGCTGGCCAGAATGACGTCAAACTCGGTCTTTTCTTCAGCAGCGGGAGCAGCGGCAGCAGCGGGAGCAGCAGCGGCCACAGCGGAAACGCCGAACTCTTCGCAGTAAGCGTCGATCAGCTCTTTCAGCTCCAGAACGGACAGGCCCTTAACGGACTCGATAATGGCAGTGATCTTTTCAGAAGCCATGATAAGTTACCTCCAATATTTTTGGTTTTGTTGTGTGGTTTTTTCAGTGTGTAAAACAGGGAAAACCGCAAATCAGGCAGCGGGCTCATCCTGCTTGTCGACATAAGCCTGCATGGCAACGGCCAGGCCGGACAGTGTGCTGGTAAGCGCACCGGCAAACATCGACAGCATGCCTTCGCGGCCGGGCAGCTTGGCAATGGCGGTCACTTCCTCGGTGTTCAGCACCTGACCCTCCAGGAAGCCGGCTTTCAGCGCAAACGTCGAGTTCGGCTTATCAGCAAACTTCTGCAGAATGCGGGCGGCAGCCATGGGGTCTTCCTCACCGGCCAGGGCCAGAGCGGTCGTACCCTCCAGCACGCTGTCCAGACCTTCAAACCCGGTGCCTTCCAGGGCGAAACGCAGCATGGTGTTCTTTACAACGGCGTAATGTACGCCAGCTTCACGCAGCTCGGCACGCAACTTGGTGTCGTCCGCCACAGTGATGCCCTTGTAGCTGACCAGCACGCCGGACATTGCATTCTGAATCTTCTGCTTCAGCTCTTCCGTCTGTGCCTGCTTAGCGCTCAAAATCTTCTGACTGGGCAAATTTGTTCACCTCATTTCCTGTTTGATCCTGCGGGGTACCGCTGTTATTCCGACAACAAAAAGCCTGTTTCCCCACACACGAGGAAACAGGCAAAATGCTTTTCAGCTTTCTGCAATTCCTCGGCAGGAGGGCGTTGACCCGTTAGGCCGCACAAACGGCGGCACCTGCTGTCTTAAGAACAGCGGCATATTCGTCTTTCAACAGTATTATTATACTATTGGAACAACGCTTTGTCAAGCTTATTTTGCGACGGCAGCAGCACCCTGATACTTGCTGGTGTTGACCTTGACGCCGGGGCCCATGGTCGTGGCCAGCGTGATGGACTTGACATACTGGCCCTTGGCGGCGGCGGGCTTCGCCTTGGCGACGGCCTGCAGCACGGCCTGCACGTTGACGCCCAGCTTTTCGGCGCCGAAGGAAGCCTTGCCCACGGGCACATGGATGATGTTGGCCTTATCCAGACGATACTCGATCTTACCGGCCTTCGCCTCGTTGATGGCCTTGGCCACATCGGTGGTCACAGTGCCGGCCTTGGGGTTCGGCATCAGCTTGCGGGGGCCGAGGATCTTGCCCAGACGGCCGACCAGACCCATCATATCTGGGGTGGTGATCAGCACGTCAAAATCAACGAAGCCTTCATTCTGAATTTTGGCGACCACATCGGCGTCGCCCACCAGGAAGGCGCCGGCATCCTGCGCCAGCTTCACGTTGTCGCCCTTGCAGATGCAGACGACACGCACATCCTTACCGGTACCGTTGGGCAGCACGACGGCGCCGCGCACCTGCTGATCCGCCTGACGGCCATCCACGCCCAGACGAATGTGCAGCTCGACGGTCTCGTCAAACTTGGCCTTGGCGGTCTGGCAGACAACGGCAACCGCCTCTTCGGTCTCATATAATTTGGAACGGTCGATCAGCTTGGCGCTGTCGGCATAATTCTTACCGTGTTTCATTTATTATCCTCCTGTGGTAAATCGGAAATTTCCTCCCACGATGAATGGGTAAATCAGTCGACGACAGTGACGCCCATGCTGCGGCAGGTGCCGGCGATCATGGACATGGCGCTTTCCACATTGGCGGCGTTCAGATCGGGCATTTTCATGGTGGCGATCTCACGCAGCTGATCCTTCGTGATGCTGGCGACCTTGGTTTTGTTGGGCACGCCGGAGCCGGACTCGATGCCAAGCTTCTTTTTGATCAGCACGGCAGCGGGCGGGGTCTTGGTGATGAAGCTGAAGGAACGGTCGGCATAAACGGTGATGACCACCGGGATGATATAGCCGATATCCTTCTGCGTACGCTCGTTGAACTCCTTGGTAAAGGCCATGATGTTCACGCCGTGCTGGCCGAGCGCCGGGCCTACAGGGGGAGCCGGAGTTGCTTTGCCGGCGGGAATCTGCAGCTTGATGTAGCCTGTAACTTTTTGAGCCATTATTTTGCACCTCCAAATGTTGTGGTAAGTTGCGGTCACGCCCGGAAAAGGCGCGGCCTCCCACGGATGCGCGGACGGCGCATCCTATAAAAGCCGCCGGTCGGCGGTTCTTACCAGTGTGTTGCTTCAAACGGATGCGGTCAAACCGGTTTGACCTGCGTGAGCTCCAGCTCGGCAAGCGTATCGCGGCCGAACATGCTCACGGTGACCTTGACAAGGTTCTTTTCGGTGTCGATCGAATCGACCACGCCGATAAACCCGGTCATGGGGCCGTCGATGATCTCGACGTTTGCGCCGACGGTGTAATCCACCACCAGCTCGCGGCTTTCCACGCCAAGCTTGTCCACCTCGGCCTGCGACAGAGGCACCGGCTTGGAGGAAGGACCGACAAAGCCGGTCACACCGCGGGTATTGCGGACGATATACCAGGTTTCGTCCGTCATGCACATCTTGACGAAAACATAGCCGGGAAATAGCTTGTGCTCCACGTCGCGGGCCTTGCCGTCCTTTACCTCGGGCACGATCTCGGTGGGCACGCGCACCTCAGGGATCACATCCTGCAGACGACGGTTTTCCACCAGCGTCATCAGGTTCTGCGCGACCTTGTTTTCATACCCGGAGTAGGTGTGTACGACATACCATTGTGCTTCTTCCATAAACGAACCTCCCTGCATTGCGTCGGGGCTCAGCTAAGCGCGGCGCGCCGGGCTCAGCCTGCGATCAGGCTGATCAGCAGCTCCAGCAGCTTGCCAAAGGCCAAATCCAACAGCACGATAACCACGGCTGCGACCACAACGATCACGACCACGGCCAGGGTGTTGTTCAGCGTTTGCTTCTTGCTGGGCCAGACGATCTTTTTCATCTCGCTGACCACGTCGGTGAAGAACTTGCCGATGCGTTTGAAAATGTTGGGCTTCTTCGCTTTTGCTTCAGCCATGGGCTCGTCCTCCTTCCGATTACTTCGTTTCGCGATGCAGCGTATGCTTTTTGCAGAAGGGGCAATACTTTTTCATTTCCAGACGGTCAGGAGTATTCTTCTTCTCCTTCATGGTATTGTAGTTCCGCTGTTTGCATTCGGTACAGGCCAGGGTGATTTTCACTCTCATTCTTCGGCACCTCCATTAAACGGTTGATTTCCCGGCAAGATCCGGGTAGCCTCCCTCTTGCTGATACAGGGCCTTTTGTACACAAAAAAAGAACCCTCACAAGAGGTAAGAATAGTATACACCCCCACGGGCCGTCTGTCAAGTGCTTCCCGCCGTCATTTGGGGCATTTTTGTGCGCACTTTTGGCCGGGGCAGAGCGTCCGCAGTGAAGTGCTGCATCAAAATGCTGCGGCAGAATGCCGCAGCCGGGGTGCACCGGCCGTCATGGAGCGCGCCGCAGTGCACAGCCGTCGGATGTACGGGCAGCGGTGCGCCAATACGCCGACCGCCTCTGGCGCGTTAACCGCTTCCGGCGTGCCAACTATCCTTAGCGTGTCAACCGTCTGCGGTGCGCCGGACAGCCGCACACAGCCGCCGTATGCTCCAAAACGCCGCAAAGTACCAACCGGCCGCAAAGAAATGCCCGACAGGCGCTTTTTCCTCTTTGCAAGCGGCGGCTTTTGTGCTATGATTAAAGCTCCGGCAGAGGGCGTTTTCCTCTGCCGCAGCCTGTCGTTATGCGGCGCGCCGATGCCCGCCGCTTTTGAGAGGAGTTTGTCATGAAAAAGAAAATTGCCCTTATTTTTGGCGGCGTTTCCAGCGAGCACGAGATCTCCCGTGTTTCTGCCGCCTGCATTCTGGAGCAGCTTCCGCCGGTATACGATGTGGTGAAGCTGGGCATTACCAAGGAGGGACGCTGGCTGTATTACCCCGGCGGCAGCGAGGCCATGCGCACCGGTGCATGGGCCGAGGATCCCGGCTGCACGCCTGCCTTCCTCAGCCCGGACCGCAGTCTGCACGGGCTGGTGCGCTGGAACGGCAGCGCCTTTGTGCCGGAGCATGTGGATGTGGTCTTTCCGGTGCTGCACGGCAAAAACGGCGAGGACGGCACTATTCAGGGCCTGCTGGAGCTGTCCGGCATTCCCTATGTGGGGTGCGGCGTGCTGGCCAGCGCCGCCTGCATGGATAAGGTCGTGACCAACACACTGTTTGCCAACGCCGGGGTGCCGCACTGCCGGTGGGATTGGATGACCGCGGCGCAGCTGCCCGATTTTGACGCCGTGGAGGCACGCGTGGCCGCGAAGCTGGGCTACCCGATCTTTGTCAAGCCTGCCAACGCGGGCAGCAGCGTGGGAGTCAGCTGTGCGCACAATGCCACCGAGCTGCACGCCGCCGCCGAGCTTGCCGCCCGGCACGACAATAAAATCGTTTTTGAAGAGGCCGTCGTCGGCAGCGAGGTAGAATGTGCCGTGCTGGGCAACCCGGTGCACGGCGAGGCCGACCTGCTGGCCAGCGCCCCGGGCGAGATCGTCGCCGCCAGTGCCTTTTATGATTACGACGCCAAATACCACAGCAGCGACAGCCGCACCCTCATTCCGGCACGCATCACCCCGCAGCAGCAGGAGCAGGTGCGCACACTGGCCAAAAAGGCCTATACCGCGCTGGGGTGCAGCGGCCTGTCCCGGTGTGATTTCTTTGTGCGGTCAAACGGCGAGGTGCTGATCAACGAGATCAACACCCTGCCCGGCTTTACCGCCATCAGCATGTACCCGCAGCTGATCCAGCACGAGGGCTTCCGCTACGGCGAGCTGCTGCAGCGCCTGATCGAGCTGGCCGAGGAGCGCGGCGCACGTGAGCTGGCCCTGCAGCAGCGGAGCGTGCAGCGATGAGCGAGACCGGCTTTTCCCCCACCATCGGGGTTTTTGATTCGGGCCTTGGCGGGCTGACCGCCCTGCGGCAGCTGCGGGCGCTGGCCCCGGGCTGCGACATCGTGTATTTCGGCGATACCGCCCGTGTGCCCTATGGCACGCGGGATGCCGAAACGCTGGTGCGGTTTGCCCGGCAGGATGTGGAGTTCCTGCGTTCGCAGGGCGCACAGCAGGTGCTGGTGGCCTGCGGCACCATCAGCTCGGCGTTGAGTGCCGACCAGTGGGCCGCGCTGCCGCTGCCTTGTCAGGGCGTGATAGAGGCGGCCGTCGCCGCCGCGCTGGCCGCCACCCAAAACGGCCGCATCGGCATTCTGGCGACACCGGCCTCCATCCGCAGCGGAAGCTATGTGCGCCGTCTGGCCGCGCTGCGGCCTGAGGTGCTGGCCGTACCGGTCGCCTGCCCCGATTTCGTGCCGCTGATCGAAAGCGGCCGGACCGACGCCCCGCAGATGCGCCTTGCCGCCCGCAAATATCTGCGGCCCATTCTGGAGGCTGGGTGCGACACCCTGATTTTGGGCTGCACCCATTACCCGCTGGCCGCCCCCCTGCTGACGGAGGAGACGGGCGGCCGCATGCGGCTGATCGATTCCGGCAAGGAGGCCGCCGCCGCCCTACTGCGGCAGCTGCCCGCCGTACCGGCCGAACGCAGCGGCAGCCTGCGCTGCTTTGTCAGCGGCGACCCGGCAGCCTTTGCCCAAAACGCCCGCACCCTGCTGGGCGACAGTCTGGTTTTGCCTGCCGTTCGGCAGGCGCAGGCGTTCTGAGCAGGGAGCATCGGCTTTTCCATTGCCGCACGGCAGCCGGTCCGCTGCCGGGAAAGGAGCGTTATGCGCACCATTCGCGAGGATTATTTGATAAAGGTCGAGGGCCGACAGGAGGGCGACGGCCAGCGCGACACGATCTCGCTGGTAACCAAGGGCGAATTCACCTACCGCGACCATTCCTTTTACATCACCTATAAAGAAACGGAGACCACCGGGTTTGACGGATGCACCACGACCGTCAAGGCTGCGGCCGACGGACGTCGGGTCAGCCTTCTGCGGTTTGGGGCGGTCTCCAGCCAGCTGATCGTGGAAAAGGACGTCCGGCACATCTGCCATTACGAGACCGGGCAGGGCTCGCTGTCGCTGGGGCTTGCCGCCGATGAGATCCGCTGCGAGCTCGGCGCAAAGGGCGGCCGCCTGTTTTTCAGCTATCTGCTGGATTTTGGCTCGGAGCTGCTCTCCCGCAACAGCGTGAGCATCACCGTTAAAAAACTGGTCGCACCGGATGCCTCCGCCGCTTCCTGAACGCTTTTGGGGCCGTGCGGCGGCCGGCTGGCCTGTACAGACGGCCGTCTTTGTGGAATATACCAGTTTTCCGGCGCTGTCTTTGGCACATTTGCGGCTTGCTTTTGAAAAAGAAAATAGGATATACTAAAAAAAAGCTTTGTTTTCCGGCGTGTCTGCTGTGCCATACAAAGCTTTTTTGCATTCACAAAAGCGCAGCGGCGGCACCCGCCGCAGGCACGATAAAACGGGAGGTCAACAGTATGGAAAACCGCATGATTCGCATCCCCTCATCCAAAGGCAGCGTTACTCTGAAAGCCGTCCCCGGTCATTTTGCCACCAATCACTCGCATACCAACTATTATATGGATATGACGACGCTGAAAGCCCGGCAAAGCGAGGCATCGGCCATTGCCGCCGAACTGGCCGCCGCCTGCGCCAGCCGCTGCGTGGTGGATACCGTGCTGTGCCTGGACGGCACCGAGGTGGTCGGCGCTTATCTGGCCGAGGAGCTCTGCCGCAGCGGCATCTCCATTCTCAACCAGCACGGCACCATCTATGTGGTGCGGCCGGAATATTCCGCCGGGCAGATGATCGTCCGCGACAACATTCTGCCCATGATCCGCGGCAAAAACGTGCTGCTTCTCAGCGCCACCATCAGCTCGGGCATCTCGTGCCGCAAAAGCATGGAATCGGTCGAATATTACGGCGGGCACGTCAGCGCCGTGACCTCCATCTTCAGCACGCTGGAGGAGTGCGGCGGCCTGCCGGTGCATGCCATTTTCACCCCGGCTAACTTGCCCGGCTATCAGAGCTTTGCGCCGCACCAGTGCCCGCTGTGCCAAAGCAAACAGCCGCTGGATGCATTGGTCAACGCCTACGGCTATTCCAAGCTGTAACACCGCGCCGAAGCACATTCTGCCCGCCCGGCGTACGTACGTTTGATTTTTCTCTTTTTCGGCAGCAAAGAACCGCAGTCTGGATTGGCAGACTGCGGTTCTTCTGTTAAAGCCATTTTTAAACAACTGCGCCCACTGCCCCCATCAGCGCCGCACATCTGTGCGCCGTTTGGGGCAGAATGACTGCAAGGCATTCACCGTCAGGCCCCCGGCAAGGAACGCCTGGCGTTTTCGGCCTTGCTGCGCCGCCTGTGTATGGGCTGCCTTTCGCTTACGGTGCGGCACTTTCCGTCGGCTCCTGCTCCGCCGTGCCGTCGGCTGCAGCCGTACTGTCGGCCGCGGCGGCATCCCCCTGCGCGGTGCTCTCCGCCGCAACCGTGGTCTCTCCATTCATCCATGCGTCGTTGGCGGCCGGGTCGTAATAGGGCGAACCCAGCAGATACGGGTTATCCCACCGGTGCGCGGTGTGACTGATGAGGTAGTCTCGCCACGCC
Source organism: uncultured Oscillospiraceae bacterium (assembly GCA_934527255.1). Taxonomy (GTDB): domain Bacteria; phylum Bacillota; class Clostridia; order Oscillospirales; family Ruminococcaceae; genus UBA1762. The sequence continues at coordinate 10,778 of CAKTAM010000002.1, forward strand.
CGGTAACCGGCCGCGTTCAGATGCAGGCCGTCGCCGCCGTTGTAGTCGGGGTTCAGATAGCCGTCGTCCGTGCACAGCGCCTCCTGCAGGTTGACAAAATACAGCCCGCGCACATACGCCAGCTTTGCCAGCTGGTCGTTCAGCGCGTTGATGCGCTCGCGCGAAAAATCCTGTCCCTTGGCGGCACGGGCTGCCTCCTCCTCCCGCATGACGGTCGGTATGGACTGCACATAGATCAGCACCCCCGGCAGCCGCGCGCCCAGCGTATCCAGCAGCTGGGCGTAATATTTCAAAATCACATCATCCGACTGGCTGGTCAGCGCGTTGCTGCCCAGCAGCACATAAACCTTGCCGGGGTTGGTGGAGACCACATAGTCAATGGCGTTGACGGTAGAGCCGTCCGGCATGGCCATCTCATTCTGCACCAGCGTCATGGGCGAACAGCCCTTCCACGCCGCCAGCGTTGAATTTGGAAACGTGTTGTCATTGTAAACGGCAATGCCCTGCGTCAGCGAATCGCCCAGAAAGGTAACGTCGTCAAAATAGCTCATATCCACGCGGCCGTTTTCCGGCAGCGCGATCATGCGGTAATCCGGGTTGGTCAGCGCGGCGGCATCCACCGGCTGGTACTGCGGGCCCTCCTGCGCACCAGGCTCCTGCCCGGCAGTGGAGCCGTCACTGTCGGCGTTCTGCGCTGCATCCGGATCCAGCCGGTCGATCACCTCCTCCAGCGAGCCCACCGGCGTAAAATCCTTTTCAGGCGTCGACTGCGGGTACAGAATGGCCGCCACCTTCACCACCAGATAAGCAATGCCCAAAATCAAGGCGACCAGCAGCAAAAACATACAGAAATAGGCTGCTCCCCGCCGTCTGCGGCGGCGGCGCGACCTGTCGCTGAATTCACGGTACGTTGCCATGGCGTTTTCTCCTTCCCCCTGCGGGGCCTGCGCCGCACCGGCATCGGGCGGGCACTGTATCGTCAAGCGCCGGTTCGGCGCATAGCATTCCAAAAAATAGTATAGCACATTTTTTTGCGGTTGTTCAACCGTTTCGCCCCGACATTTTTGATGAAATTTTGCAAATGAGCCAGACAGACAAAAGGCGTCCCGGCCGAACATGCGGCCGGGACGCCGAAACAAGCTTGTTTTTTCAATTTTGACGGGTGCCGGCCGGGCGCGGCTGCACCGGCGCGGCCCTGCGCTGCAGATGGATGGCCCCGACCGGGCAGACCTCCACACAGGCATGACAGCCGCTGCAGGCATCCATATCAATGGCGGCCAGATGGTCGGTCAGCGTGATCGCGCCGTTCGGGCAGGCGCGCACGCATTTTCCGCAGCCGATGCAGCCGATGCTGCAGTTTTTGCGGGTGACAGCGCCGCTGTCGCGGTTGGCGCAGAACACCATGGGCGCTTCGCTTTCGGGCACCACATGGATGATGCCGTCCGGGCAGGCCTGCGCGCAGGCCCCGCACCCGGTACAGCGCGCAGGGTCTACCCGGGCAACGCCGTTTTCCACATGAATGGCGTCAAATGGGCAGGCGCGGGTGCAGTCGCCATAGCCAAGGCAGCCATAGCGGCAATCGGTCGGGCCGCTGAACTGCTGGTTGGCCGCCGCGCAGCTGGAAATTCCCTCGTACCGAAAGCGGAAGCCCCGGTGATCGACGCTGCCCTGACAGGCCACGACGGCCTTTTGGGGCGCTGCCGCCTGCGCCGCCTCGCAGCCCATGACCTGCGCCACGGCATCGGCGGTCTTCTGCCCGCCGGGCACACATTTATTGGTAGGCGCCCCCTGCGCGACCACAGCACGGGCATAATCGGCACAGCCGGCATAGCCGCAGGCCCCGCAGTTGACTCCGGGCAGACATTCCTGTACCTGCGCCACGCGCGGATCCTGCCGGGGCTCCAGATATTTGGAGGCGACGGCCAGAATCACCGCGCCCAGCACGCCGAGGCACACCAGCACCCCAACGGCAGACATTACGCTGGAAAACATGGCTGCTCCTCCCTTCAGGCTCCGAAAATGGCTTCGATCATTCCGCCGAAGCCCATAAAGGACAACGACACAAGGCTGGCCGCCACCAGCGTGATGGGCAGCCCCTCAAACGCGCGCGGCGGCTCGGCATCCTCCAGACGGCTGCGCACCCCGCTGAACAGCACCATTGCCAGCAGAAAGCCGATGCCTGCCCCGGTGGCGCACACCAGCGCCTCGGCAAAGGTATAGCCGTTGTCGATGTTGAGGATGGTCACGCCCAGAATGGCACAGTTGGTGGTAATCAGCGGCAGATACACACCCAGCGCCGTGTACAGCGCGCGGAAAAACCGCTTGAGCAGAATTTCCAGCAGCTGCACCAGCACGGCGATGATCAGAATAAACACAATGGTCTGCATATACTCCAGCCCGTTCGGCAGCAGCACGCCGTAATAGATGGGCCAGGTGGCCGCCGTGGCCAACACCATCACCACGGTGACGGCCACGCTCATTCCGACGGCACTGTTCAGCTTTTTGCTGACGCCGAGAAATGGGCAGATGCCCAGAAATTTGCTGAGGACATAGTTATCCACAAAAATCATGCTGAAGAAAACAGCGGCAAGCTTCATGGCCATTGCTCTCACCCTCCCTTCTCATCGGCATTTGCGCACGGCCCATCGCCGCAGCTGCCGTTCTCCGCTGCCGGACATTCTCCGGCGGCCGGGCAGGCCCCGCAGCCCGTCGGCAGGTGCGCTTTGCCGCCCTGCGCCTTTTCCAGCGCGGCGGCCGCCGCCATAAAGCAGCCGAACACGAAAAAGCCGCCCGGCGCTTTGGAAAAAATACCCATGGGCGGAATGCTGCCCGACCAGTCCAGCAGCGGCTGCTCCAGCAGGCCGGCCATCCAGGTGCCGCTGCCCAGCAGCTCACGCACCGTTCCCATCAGGGTCAGCGTCAGGGTAAAGCCAAGCCCCATGCCAAGGCCGTCCAGCGCGCTGGCCAGTACCCCGTTTTTCGAGGCGAACATCTCTGCGCGACCCAGAATGATGCAGTTGACCACGATCAACGGCAAAAACACGCCCAGCGCCGCATATAAATCGTACAGGTACGCCTTCATCAGCATCTGCACCACGGTGACAAACCCGGCGATGATGGTAATGTAGCAGGGAATGCGTACCTGCTGCGGGATCACCCTGCGCAGCAGCGAAATGACCACATTGGAGCACACCAGCACAAAGGTAGCCGCCAGCCCCATGCCAAGGCCGTTAAAGGCCAGCGTCGTGACGGCCAGCGTCGGGCAGGTGCCCAGCACCAGCCGCAGCGAGGGGTTCTCCTTCAGCAGGCCGTTTGAGAAGATCTTCCATTTTTCTTTCATTGTCTTACTCCTCCGTCCCGCCGTGGCCGCCGGTGATCTGCTGATAAGCGTCGATCGCCGCGTTGACGGCAGAGACCGCCGCCCGGCTGGAGACCGTCGCCCCCGCCACCTGCTGCACATCCGCATTCAGCTCAAGCTTGCGGGCCGCAAGCCCTGCAAACTGCGAACGAAAGGCCGGTTCCTCCACCTTTGCGCCCTGGCCCTGCGTCTCCTCCGTGCCGCTGATGGAAATGCCCAGAATGACGCCGTTGGTATCAAACGCCACCAAAACCGGAATGTCGCCGCCGTAGCCGCGGGCCGTGCCGGTGATGACATAGCCGCTGCACACGCCGTCGGTCACGGCGCGGTATGCCTCGCTCACGCCGGGCCATTCGCCCTCCAGCGCCTCAAAGTCCTCCGCGGGCAGAAGCTCCTGCCGGGCCGCGTTGGCGCGCACCCGGTCGGCCCTGGCAATGACCGGGCCGGTGAAATAGTTGGTAACGGCCAGCAGCGCACTGACGATCAGGCAGATGCACCCCAGCACCGCCACGGGACGAAGCAGCTGCGGCCAGTGCTTTTTCAGAAAAGCCGCCGTCCTCTGCACGCCCTGCCCGGCGGCCTGTGCCTTTTTGGGGGCCGCCGCGCCCTGCGCCCCGGCCGTTGTTTTTGTTTTGTCCGTTTTGGCACTCATTGCGGTTTTTTCTCCTTTCGGCGCAGCCCGGCCCGAACCCCCAGCGGCCGCTGGCGGATCCCCCGGTTGATATACGGCGTGACGATGTTCATCAGCAGAATGGCATAGGACATTCCCTCCGCCGCATTGGCATAAAACCGCATCAGGCAGGTGAGCACCCCAATGCCGATGCCATAGATCAGCCTGCCCAGCCGGGTGTACGGTGAGGTGACATAATCCGTCGCCATAAAGAACACACCCAGCAGCAGGCCGCCGGACAGCAGCTGCAAAACGATCTGCTGCGGTCGACCGCACACCAGACACATCACGACGACCGTGCCCAGCACGCTGAACGGAATGACGGCCGAAATGGTGCCTGTGACGATCAGGTACAGCCCGCCAAGCAGCAGCGCCAGCGCACAGGTCTCACCCAGCATGCCGCCGTGCGCGCCCAGCAGCAGCCGTACCGTGGGGGTACGCGTCAGCTGGTCGGCCGCCGCCAGCGGCGTGGCACTGGCCAACGCGTCAATATCGGTTGCGGGAAAGCAGTAATCCGTCATGGGGCCGGAAAAGCTGAGCGCCAGCACGATACGCCCCACAATGGCCGGGTTGGCAAAATTGCGGCCCAGCCCGCCGAACAGCTGCTTGACCACCACGATCGCCACAAAATCGCCGATGAGCAGCATCCACACCGGAAACGAGGCGGGCACATTGAACGCCAGCAGAATGCCCGTGACCACGGCGGAAAGATCGCCCAGCGACTGCGGCTTTTTCATCAGCAGGTTCCAGCCCGCTTCAAAGCCGACGCAGGCCGCCGCACTGACGGCGATCAGAAACAGGCAACGCCAGCCGAAGATCAGGCAGGCGGCCAGCGCCGCCGGGGCGCAGGCCAGACACACGCGCCCCATCAGCTTCTGCGTCGTCGTCTGGTCATGCAGGTGCGGCGCGGCAGTAACAAGAAGCTTTTGCATTACTTTTTTCCTCCTTTTTGCCGCAGCAGCCCTTTGGCCAGACGCACGCTCTGCGTGACCGGCCGCATGGCGGGGCAAACATAGCTGCATGTGCCGCATTCAATGCACAGCTCGGCATGCAGGCGTGCCAGCTCGTCAACAGCCTGCCGACGGTAAGCCCCTGCCAGCTGCACCGGGGACAGTCCCACCGGGCAGTCGTTAACGCAGCGCCCGCAGTGGATGCAGGGCTGCGGCGCGGGCAGGTGGCTGCTCGCCTCCCGAAACGCCAGCACGGCGTTGTTCTGCTTGAGCACCGGAAACGCCGTGCTGGCCATGGCAATGCCCATCATCGGGCCGCCGGTCAGCACCTTGCCGGTATCCTCTGCCAGGCCACCGCAGAAATCCAGCACCTCCTGCAACGGCGTACCGATAATGACCTCTACATTCTGCCGACGGGCGACCGCGTCGCCGTCCACCGTCAGCCGACGGGTGACAAGCGGCATGCCCGTGCGCAGATACCGTGCCAGAAACGCGGCCGTCGTCGCGTTCAGCACCAGCACGCCTGCATCCGCGGGCAGCCCGCCCGCCGGTACCTCGCGCCCGGTGACCTTTTCGATCAGCACCTTTTCCGCTCCCTGCGGGTAACGACTGGGCAGCGGACGCACCTCCATATCCGGCTCGCGGGCCGTCAGCTCAAACATATGGTCAATGGCCGCCTGCTTGTTGCGCTCGATGCAGATCAGTGCCTTGCGGATGCCCAGGTACTTCTGCACCAGTCGGATGCCCTCGCAGACATCCTCTCCCTCCTCCAGCAGAGTGCGGTTATCCGCCGTGATATAAGGCTCGCACTCCGCCCCGTTGATGAGCAGATAGCGCAGCTCCGCCTTTTCCGGCGGCGACAGCTTCACATGTGTGGGGAAGCCCGCCCCGCCCAGGCCGACCAGCCCGCTGGCGCGCACCGCCTCCACAAACGAGGCGGCGTCCGTCACCGCGGGCGGACATACGGCGGCATCCACCGTCTGCGCGCCGTCCGGCTCGATCACAATGGCCGGGACCTCTGCCCCGTTCGGCATCATCAGCGGCGCGATCTCGCGCACCGTTCCGGAAACGCCGCTGTGGATATTGGCCGACACCCATCCGGCGGCCTGCGCCACAAGCGTGCCAACATCCACATGGCTTCCCTTTTCCACAACCGGTACGGCAGGCGCGCCGATGTGCTGTGACACCGGCAGAATCACCCGACTTGGCAGCGGCATGCAGACCGTCTGCATATCAGCCGTGTTTTTCCGGTGCGGCACGACGGTACCCAGTGCCGACCGCAGCAGGAATTTGCTCATTTTTGGAACCTCCCTGGGCAAGTCGGCCGTCGGCCGCCCTCAACCGCGATCAATTTGTTTTCTGATTCAAACTCTTTTATTGTAACATGTTCCCCGCTTTAGTCAATATTTCTTCTCTGTAATTATTTATTTAACAGGTCATGGTGCCTTTGGGGCGCGGTAAAGGGAAGTTTTGCCGTCTTTGCCGCGGTGCTTTTCTTCGCACCGTTTTCTTTCTTCACGGCTTATTTTGCGGCATTTATAAAGAATTATTAAGATTTTTTTCTGTTCTTGCACCGCTTTCGCAAGTGTGCTATACTGAACAGGAGGAAAGTTTCCGCAACCGCGCGGCTGCGCCGTTTTTGCCAAAAGGAGAACGTCATGCCGGTGCTTGTCGATTGGTCAAACCAGAATATTGTTATGGACACGCTGCCGGTCATCAAGCTGACGGAATGGTACGGCACCCCCGCCCGCGACACCGTTTATGCCTATGCGCGAATGTGCGCATCCGACCGTGCGCTGCGGCTGAGCATGACGGTTTTTGACGGCGAGCCGCCCGCCACCCAGACGGCGTTTGCCCTGCTGCAGCTGGGCGAGGCCCGGCTGCGCCTTGCCTTTACGCCGGATAAAACCGTGCGGCTGACCGAGGAAACCACCGGCCGCCGTCTGCCCGACCCTGCCTGTACCTTTTCGGCCGGGGTGGACGAGCAGGGCTGGTACTGGCAGGCCGCCTGCACGCTGGAAGCCGCAGCGCTTGCCGCCTGCGGCGCCGCGCTGCCCCGTGTCGGCGACAGCTTCCGCGGCGGGTTCTTTGTGCAGGATGCACTGGAGGAAGCCTTCGGCAGCGCCTTTGCCGCCGAACACCCCGACGGGCCGTTCCGGCCGTCGGCCTGCCTTGGCAGCTTCGCGGTCATCTCTTATTAAATAAAAGCTCTGCGCCTGAAATGGGGAAACCCTTTCCCCTGTGACATATCGGTATGAGGAGGATGGTTTTATGTTCAAAACACTGTTTCGCCTGTTGGTCAGCATTGCTGCCGTCTTTGCCGCTCTGTTGGGCCTCTCCTATTTCCAGAGTAAAAAAAGCCCCAAATATGTCGATATTTATTCGGACATAGACGAGGACGAGACCGATAACGAGGTGTATTGAGTACTGCGTTCCCCTCACTGTCCGCCTGTATGCCAAACGGCAGCCTTTCCCAAAGAAAGGCTGCCGTTTTTTTCCCGCTTTTCCGCCGCGCAGCGCTTTCAGCGCAGCACCGCCACCCACTTGCCGCCGGAAGCCTGTCGGCCTGCCGTCCCGCTTTGCCTGCGGCTGTGGGCAGCATTCTTCACCGTTTCGGCCGCTGCCCCCGTCCCTCCGGCGGCCCGTCGGCGGCTGGCAGTGACTGTGCCGGTCTGCGGCGCCTGCTGCTTTGCCAGCTGCGCCTGCAGGGCCGAATATGCCCCCAGATATTCCATCCGGCTGCGGGCGGCATCCTCCTCCAGCCCGGCGTCATCGGCCGCCTGCTGTCGGCGCAGCTGATCGGCGCTTTTTTCATACTGGGCCGCAATATCGCTGCGTCGGTTACCGTATGCACGCGCCAGCTGTACCAGACTGCTTTCGGCCAGCCCGCCGTTGATACCGTTTGCCGCCAGCTGGCCGGGCAGTTGGCGCAGCGCCTGCTGCTGCGTCACATATGCCTGCCGCAAAGCGTTTTCACGGTCGGCGGCCAGTTCCGTCTGCCGCTGCCGGTAGGCCGTCTGCACTGCCGTGCGCCGTGCGCGCAGCAGCTGCTCGACCTCCTGCGCCTGGCGGCGCAGCGTCTCCAGATCCTTTGCCGTAAAGCTGCTCATTCGCTTTTTTCTCCTTTTTCGTCCAAAACCCGTCACCCCAGCTGCTGCACATACCAGAACAGAAAGCTGAGCAGCACGCCAAAGGTGGAAAGCGCCGCCGCCCACACCGCCTTGGTCAGTGCGCTGAGGCTGCGCAGCAGATGGCGGGCCTCGCCGTCCAGCCTCACCAGCTCTTTTTCATCCCCCTCCAGCCGGGCGCGCAGCTTCTCCAGCTGTGCCTCGCACCGCAGGCCGCAGGCAGGCAGTCCATCGGCCGTCGGTACCGACGGCTGCCCGAAAAGGCTTTGACTCATACCGTCTCCTCCTCTTCCCTGGCTGCGGGCTCCTCCTGCTGCGGCAGGTCGCCTCCGGCCGCCAGCAGCTGCTTCATTTTTGCCACCGCCAGCTCGATCAGATCGTCAATGTCCTGCGGCGAAATGAAAATGCGCGCCCATGCGGGCAGCCAGTCATGAATGGCCTGCACCACCTGCGCCTTGCGCTCCTGCCCGCGCTTGGTGCCGGTAATCTCCCGCTCGGCATTGCACACCAGACGGTAGATCAGCCGGTAGACCCTGTCATGATACCCTTCGGCAAACGCCACATATCCGCACACGGCCAGCAGCACCGCCACAAGGCCGTAAACAACATATACATTCATTCTGCACTCCTCTTTCCCCTGCCCATCATTGGCTTTTGCGCGGCGGATGGCCACGGACTGCTGCCCTTTTGGCGCTGCCGCAGCCGTCGCTCTCCGGGCACTGCGGCAGCGCTCCGCACTTCTTCCGCAGGCACGCCGCCCCCTGTCCACCCTTTTTTACCGAGCTGTCAGGCAGCCCCGTCCCGCGCAAAAGCCGCCTCTGCTGCATTCTATGTCGCGCCCGCGCCGTTCTTTCCGCTGCGCTCAGCGCAGGTTCAGGCGGGCCAGCTGCTCCTCAATGTAGGTGCGCTTTCCCAGCCGCAGCACCAGGCGCTTTTCATACGCCGCCTGCGTGTCGGCCGTTTCGGCGGCCGTCTGCACGCTCTGCAGGCCGCAGGCCAGCACCAGCACATACCCGTTGTAAACATTGACGGCAGGCGCCGCCGCATCGTCGCTGCTCAGCGTCACCTGCGCCAGATTTTCCTCGCGCAGCGCCGCCGTCAGCGCGTCCAGACTGGCAGCCCCCGCCTGCGCCGTAATGGTCAGCGTCCGGCGGGAAGCCCCGTTCCAGTATTCCTCCGCCTCTACCGCTTCCGTGTACGGCAGCGACGTCCCATCCTGCAGGGTCATTTTCAGCATGTTGTGTTCCTCCTTATGCGTCCTTTAATACCACCTGATTGATGCCCGGCCCCCGGGTGATGATCGCATCATAGCCGTTCCAGAGAAAGCCCAGATAATAGGTGCCCGTCACCGGAATGGTCACGGTATAGGTCCCGGCCTTCATGCTGCCGGATACCGCCGAGCCGTAATACCCCTGATAGCCGTTGACCGCCGTGATGATGCGGCAGTTTTCGCCCACCTTGGCGCGCACGTCGATCACCCCCGCGATGGAGGGCTTGTTGTACCCGCAGACCACCTCCAGTCGGCACAGATGCTGAGTGCCGTTTGCCAGGTTGGTGTCATAGGTGCTGTAGGCGGTGCTGTCCATGTAAAAGGAAAGCTTCTGCCCCTGCGTCATGGAGATTCGCTTGCCCGTCCACAGCAGCGCGCCGAAATACGAGTTGCATTTGCCCGCACCGAAGCCGAGATAGGTGGTGACCACCGGGCTGCCCGCATTGGTATACCCCACGCCGCCCGAGCTCCATGTGCCGCTGTCCGCCGTGCTGCCGCCCGAAAACAGCACCGTCTCGGCGCTGTAGACCGGCGTGGCCGCCGTACCGTTCCAGTCATAGGCCTTTTTCAGCTGTGTTGCCGTGGTGCCGTTGTGGTCATACACCCGCTGAATGCGGGCCGCACCGGTACCGTTCCAATCCAAAATTCCCTTTGCCACTGTTTTCCTCCCGTTTATGCTCTGCTGAAGATCAGGCTGTTGGTACTGACCAGATTGGCTGCCGGGCTGCTGCCGCTGCTGACAATAACGGCGTTGCGCATGCAGCCGCCGCTGGTGCTGCGGTTGGTTCCGTACCCGATCAGGTTTCCCGTCATGGTCGCGCCTGTTTTGGGCACTGCGGCCTGCGCGGTCTCCTGCGCCGCAAGGGCCGTCCGGCCAGCGGTCTCTGCCGTCTGCTGTGCAGTCTGTGCCTCCAGCTGCACCGCTTGCACGGCTGCCGGGGTGGCCGCCGTGCCCTGCTGCTGTGTGGCGTCGGCATCCGGCGTGTCGCTTAAGCGCACCATTCCGGCCTGCTCCGGGCCGCCTGCGGCAAACACATCCCGCTGCTGCGCCGTCGGGTCATACAGCGCCGCCGCCATATCGCCCGCACCCACAGCCACCAGCTGCTCCGTCAGCATTTGCTGCACCCGTTCTGCCGTCGGCCTTTCGGTCAGAGCGGCCTCAGCCGCCTCCAGCGCGGCGTTCAGATGCGGTATCACCACGGCGCGCGCCGTCTCCTCCAGCTTGGCCTGCATCTGCGCCGCGGAAAGCCCCGGCGTATCGGCAAGACCGATCACCCCTACGCCGGTCAGTTCCTCCGGCGTGATGCCATATTGCTGTACGATCAATTGTTCCTCACCACTCCTTTTCCGCGCCTAGCGCGGTCAGCGTTTGTGTCTGCGGCCCTCGGTATATTCCAGCGCCCAGCCCAGCAGGCCGAACGGCTCATCCAGTGCGTCGTTTTCAAACCGGAAGCGGATCTTATCCTGTTTGCGGCTGTGCAGCCGCAGCCCCATCGGCTGACAGGTCTGGTCGCAGGAAAACGTCCACTTGGAGAAAACCATGCCGGAAAAGGAAAAATACCGCGCCGAAAACGGCTTGTCGCGCAAAGCGTGCCAGACCCCCTCGCGCCGGGCCTGCAGCCGCACCGAGGTCACCGGGGCGGGCTGAATGCGCGCCGCCAGAAAGCGAAAGCTTTTATCCCGGTAAAAATGGGCTCCGCCGATGTCGGGCGTCTCCCACACGGCGCGGATGGGCTGCGGCGGCAGGCCGTCCAGCCGGTCGGCAAAATCCGTGCCTGCGGCGCCCTGCGTAAACACGCACACCCGCCCATCCGCCGTGCCGAACCACAGCCGCCCGCCGCGCACCCACAGCCGCACCGCCGGAACGTTTTCCAGCAGGTAGCATTCGTACTGAAACGCGCTTTTCGGCTCCTGCGGGGCATAGGCCTTCTGCAGGCCGTCCAGACAGTATACCCGCCCGTTCAGTGCCAGCAGATAAAAATCCTTCCAGACGACCGCCTCCGCCGACTCCATGGCGGGCTCGGCCGTCAGCGCCGGGTCGATGTAATAGCTGCGCCGCTGCTGATAGCGTTCCCCGGTCAGATCGGAGGCGGTCAGGGCAAAAATGCCCTGTGCCGTCAAAAACAGCGGCTCGTTGCCCAGTACGGCAAAGCTGCCCTTCGCCGCCGCCCCGTACCCGCTGAGCACCCGTCCGGTGCGGAACCCCAGCACCCGGCGGGTGTTGCCCTGCGCATCCGTCAGCGTCTCCTGGCTGCCGGTGCGCACCCAGACAGCGCCGTTTTCGCCGCCCTTGTGCGCCGCCAGACTGTCGCCCAGCAGGCTGTAGCCCACAATGCGCCCGTCATCCTGCCCCAGCACCGAATAGGAGAGGTCGCTGAAATAGGTGGGGTCGTTGGCCGCGCTCCAGTAATCGCGGTTTTTCCACTGCGGGCTGCCCGTTACAAACAGGCGGACGCCGCCGCCCGCCTCGCCGTACACGCAGCAGACATCTGACTGGACGATCCGCGCCCGCTGGGCGCTGCGGTCGCGCGCCGCGGTGATAAACACATTGTCCTCGCCCTCGATCGGGCTGACGCCCGGCGCCTTTACAAACGTCACCGCGCCGCGGGCGCGATCCACCGTAAAATCGGTGTTTTCCGTCAGCGTCGTCAGCTGCGTGCCCGCCGCCGCTGCGCGCAGCACCTGCACGCGCACCGGCGCGGCGCTCAGGCCGTCAAATTCCAGCTGATACACCACCGCATCGGCCGTTCCGTAAAAGCTTTCGCTCCATGCGTCGCTGAGCAGGTTGACATCCTCCAGCTCGGCCCCACCGCTACCGTCGGGGTTTTTGCCCACGGCGATCTTCGGCACATAGGCCGCCTCGCTGACCGGCTGCAGGCGGTACTGTCCCGCCTCGCTGCTGATCTGCCAGAACTGCTGTCCATCCAGCAGGTACAGCCTGCCGTGAAAGCACTGCCCGCAGCTGCGGGCATCGGCCACGCTGCCCGATATGCGCACACCGTCCGCATACAAAGCTCCGCCCGCGTGCAGAATTTCCACGCCGTCAAGGTCATAGCAGCCGTGCACCGCTCCCTCATAGGCCGCCGTCTGCACATAGCCGGGCCTTTTTTCCACGCGCCCAGGCGTGGTGCGCAGCAGGTTGCTGCACGCCGGGCTGCGCGACGGTGATACCACCGATGCATTGTTCTGCAGGTCAATGCCGCGCAGCTCGTCCACCGCAAGCGTGTGCACCGTCGGCACCGGGTCTAAGGCTCGCTTCATGTTTTTGCCTCCTCACTGTGCATACACACACTCCACCGCGCCGCGCTCCGGCTGCGGGCTGCGGTACAGCGAGGCCGCCAGCTCGTTGTACCGGGCGCACAGATACTCCGACAGGGCCGCGCTCTCGTCCACACCGGATACCAGGTCGGCCGCCAGCCGCAGCGGCACCAGACAGGCCGCCGCAGGCGTCACATCCAGCTCGGTATCCGCTGCGGCCTTTGCCCCCAGCAGGCGCGGGGTGCGGATGTAGTAAAAGTCCAGCTGCCCGCACAGCTCCCGCGGGACGGCATATGCCCCGTCGCCCACCCGGCGATAATCGGAAAACCGGGCGAACGCCGCGCCGTCCCCGCTGTACAGCACCTGCTCCAGCGCGGCAAAATCCGGCGGAAGCTGCACGACCCAATACGGACCCCACGGCGGCACGGCCTTTTCGGGGTAGCGGTCTGGGTAAAGCCCTACCCCGCGCACCAGAAACGGGCATTCGCCCGTGATCTGCAGGCGATCGGCCGCCTGCGGCAGCACGCCGTCCACCCGCGCAAACGCCTCCGGGCTGTCGACAGAATGCTCGCACAGCACCTGTTTCCCCGCCAGCAGCCGCACCGCCGCCTCGCCCTGTACCTCCAGCGTATAGCTGGCAAAGGGCTCTGCCGTCAGGGTGTAGCTTTCCGGCGGCCACACCCGCGCGCTGCGCTGCCCCGCCGGGGCCAGATTACGCGGCGGGCTGCACACCGCACGGTAGACCGCGTGGTGCGGAAACCTGCTGCACACCGCCGCCACCGCGCTGTCCAGCAGATGATCCATGCGCTCCAGCCAATCCGCCGTGCTCTCCTCCGCCAGTGGGCGGCCGCCTGCCGTCGCCTCATCCAGCCAGCGCAGCGCCGCCTGCCGGGCCTCCTCCTTGGTCATATCCGCTTCTCCTTTCCTGCCGCAGCGCCCACCGCCGCACGCTGCCTGCCATTTCAGATATACTGCGCCTCGGCAAGGATGTCCGCCACCGTTCGGGGCACCTCCACGCTTTCGCCGCGGTTGATATAATAACGGTAGCCGTTGACTTCCACCGGCACCACCCGGTTGGCCGGGTTTTTACGGTCCGGCGCAATTTTGATGCGTATCTTTTTCTCTTCGGCCAGTACCGCGCCGGTGCTTTTGGCCTGCGCCTCCATCTCGCTTTCCGTCATCGCCGCCCTGGTTTCCATTGTTTTCATGCGTTTTTTCCTTTCCCATGGCCCGCGGCAGGGCGCCTGGCCCCACCGCGGACGTTCTGCTTTTTACCGTTTATACCGCAGCCTTTGGGCAACGCGCCGTCCTTCCGGCGCGCCCGCTCAGGCCGAGACCATATGCGAAATGCGCACCATTCCCAGCGGGTTGAGCACCACGCACGCCATGGAGACCTTCCAGCCTGCCGTAGCGCGCTGATCCAGCGGATCCGCACTGCCGGCACTGCCGAAGTTTTTGACGATGATGCGCGGACGGCAGCTGCTGTCCTCCAGCTCCGGCACGCCGTACGCGTCGCGCCCCAGGATCATGGTCTCGTGCAGCGTGCCCGCCGTGTTGGTTTTTTCGTCAGTCTTGACATTGGAGGTCTGCACAAAGCGCACCCCGTGCAGACGCCCGATCTCGCCCTTCATAATGGCGTCGCCGCCGTTGTATTTGCTGATGTCCTGCCACAGCGCGTCCGCCTGCAGGTCATACGCAGTCTCCGGGTCGACAATGCCCACATAATAACCGTCTGCCATGGGGCGGGCGTTGTTCTTGCGCAGGCTGCGCACCGCCTTTTTGATCTCGTTGCTGTTCAGCACGCTGCCTGCCGTAATGGCGGCTGCGCTGGCCGCGCCGCCCGCATACTGCCGGTTGGTGCAGCCGCTGACAATGGCGTCTCGCACCAGCGTATCCACCGTCAGGGCCGCCTGGTCGCCCAAAACGTCGGTCGCCTCGGTCAGCACCGGGTCAATGGCCGTCTCGTTCAGCTTATCGGAAATGGTCACATAGTCGCCGTACTGCTTGACGGTGGCCTCTACCTTGGTGACGGTCAGGCTGGTGCCCGCCGGGGTCGTGCCCTCCGTCAGGGCCGTCAGCGCAGGCTGCAGGCACTCAAACCGGCGAAAGTTGGCCGTGTCGCCCTCGTTCTGCGGAATTTTGCGGCGCTGGCCATATTTGAGATAGACCAGATTGGGGGTCATGCGCTCCAGCAGAGCGCGGTCATAAAACGCCCGGTTTTCCGCCGTGGTGTTGGCATAGGTCTGTGTCGCCATACTCATTTCTCCTTTTCTTTCTGTGCTTGACAATGTTTTTTCCTTGAGGCGCGGGGCCGCATGGCATCCGGCGGCTGGCGTCACTGCCACTCGCCCCGCAGGGCGCGGCGGTGATATTCGGCAAATTCGCCGCTGGTCATCCGCTCAAAGTCGGGCGTATCCGCTGCGGACGGCCCACCCAGCGCGCCGGGTGTGGCCTGCCCGTTTGCCTGCACCGCGCGCAGGGCCTCCTGCCGGGCCGTTTCTGCCGCCGCCTTCTGCAGGGCAGGCAGCTCCCGCAGCAGCACCGCCGCATAGGCCGCGTCCGTGCTGACGGGCGCATTCTGCTGTCGGCATGCCTGCAGCAGCTGCTGCACATCCCCGCGCAGGCGGGCATACACCGGGCCCTGCTCGGGGTCGGCCAACAGTTCACGGTCGCGCTGTGCACAGCGCAGCTGCTCCAGCTCCTCGCGCAGCTGCTGCGCCGTCTGCGGGGCGTCGTCCCCGACGGTCTCCGGCGCATTGTCCGGCATCGGCTGTGCCTGCAGCGCCTGCACCCAATCCTCATACTGCTGCCGGGTGCGGATGGGCCTGCCGCCGTGGAACGGGTCGATCAGCCCCATCCCCTCGACAAACGCATCCACCCGCTTCTGACTGACCGCCTTCAGCCGCTCGCTGAACGCCCGCGTCAGCGAATCGGCCTCCGGCTCCCGTTCGGCTTGTGCCGCCTCATCGGTCGGCAAAAGCGTCTTTTCGGCAGAAAGCTCCGGGGCGCTTTCTGCCGCCTCCCTGGCGAAAGAGGGCTGCGCCGTCTCACCGGCCGCAGCATTGGCTGCCATTGTGGTCTCTTCCTGCATGGTCTCCTCCTGTTTTCGGTTTTGGGCGAGGTTCGGTCGATGCCGTTTTGCAGCCCGCAAAAGCGCTTATGACTGCATGGCTGCCTTCGGCGCGTCGTCGGCCGGGGCCGCGGCCCCCTCGTACAGCAAATGCTCGACCACGACCGGCGTCCGCCGCCCGCAGGCCGGGTTGATGCAGCGCAGCGTCTGCCGGGCCAATACCCTTGTCGGCGTGGCCGCGCTGCTGTCACCCGTCACCACGGTGACGCTGCCGACAATACGCAGCTCTGTTCCGCAGGCGGGACATTCCATGGCTTCACCCCCTTCCCGTTTGCTTTTGTATCACTGTTGACCAAACACAGAACGGCACAGGTCGGCATGCTCCCAAAGGATGCGCCCCGAAAAGCGCTTTCCCCTGCTTTTTGTGGGAAAGCCGTTTCCGCGTTCTCTCCCGCCGGGGCCGCCGACCGTTCTGCGCCCATCCCTGCTGTCGTGCCGCCGTGCCGTTACAGGATCAGATACCCGTTCAGCCTGCCCGCATAATATTTCATCTGGCCGAGCGTACGCTTTTTGACAACACCGTCCGCCGCATCCACTGTGCCCTTGCCGTCGGCGTTGGCCTCGGTGAACCAGACGTACTTTCCGTCAAAGCGTTCCACAAAGGCCACATGCCCGTACGGCCCCCGCGACCAGCTGGCAACGGCCATGCGGCCCTTTACCGGCTGGGCGGCTTTTGCAGCCGCATTGGTCACATGGTCAAACCATGCGCCGCCGTGCCGCCCGACGGCAATATCAAAGGTCAGCGCCTTTCCGGCGGCCTCGCGGGCACGGCCCCATGCGTGCCAGGTACACTGCCCGCGGGCAAACGGGTTGAGCGGCGCGGTATAGCTGGCCGAGGCGTACTGCAGGCCGCACGGCCGCACGCCGACCGTCAGCTCTTCGTCCTCCGCCGGGACGACCAGCCATTTCTGCAGCTGCTCGCTGCCACTGCCAAAGTAAACGTTGCCGGTGCTGGCTGCCGTCCTGCCGTTTTTGCTGCCGCTGCCGCCGTCGACGATGCACAGCCGTCGGCCGTCGGCTGCCAGCGCAATGGTGCAGATCTCGCGTCCGTCCGCAGTGCCGCAAACGGTGAACCGCAGCTGCTGGTCGCGGCGGTCTGCCTCCGTCGCCGCCTCGGTGTACAGGTTGGCATTCTGCGGGGCCGAAGCGCCGCGGTAACGGTCCAGCACATAGCGTTCATCCGCCATGCTGTGCAGCACAAAGACCCCGGGGCACTGCTCAACGGCACGCCAGCGCTGCGTGCTGCTGTGATCGGCCGCATACAAATTGACATTGACATGCCGCCCCGCGGCAGTGCCCCACACATTCAGTGCCTTATCCGCCGCCGTCAATGGATAAAATTCATAGATCTTTCCCGAAACGATCATTCCGTTCTCCTTTTTCCTTTGCTTTTTCCCCATGGGCCGCGCCCCCTTGCGGTGTGCCTGACCGGCACGCATCGCCGCACAGGCGTGCTCCGTTCGGCGGCAGGCGACCGCCGCTGTCCGGCTGCGCACGGTTGCGTGCACCTGCCCGGCACGGCTGTTTTTCTTTGTGCGGCCGCCCTTTCGCCTCAAGCCTCCGCCGTCTGCCCGTCAGCGGCATTCCCGGCCGTCTCTGCCGCGCCGCCCTCTGCGGCGGCCGGGGCGGCTGCCATCCGGCGCATCTGCCGAAAGCGCTCGCGGAACGGGGCCACGTTGGGGCCGGAAAGCTCCACATACTGGTCGATGGTCAAATATCCCTTGTCCAACATTTTGTCCAGCGTGCTCTGGCTGAGCACCTCACTGTATTCGCTGGAAGCGCCCACATCTACCGTCATCTCATATTCCACCCCAGCATAGTCGGTGCCGACAAAACTGCGCCCCTGCGCGGCGGCCGGGCCGCCGGTCACCATGCGCGGGGTACTGCAATAGCAGCGGAAAAACTGCAGCCAGATGCCGCCCGCCTGCTCCATCACGCGCCAGAAGCGGCGCTGGATTTCTCTGATGGGCGTGCGCGCCTGGTTCTGCATGGCCAGAATGGCCGATGCCGCCAGATCCACCCGCTCGGTGTCGCCGGTCGTCACCTGCCCCACACCGCAGATCTCCCGCGAAAGGCTGAGCACCTTTTCCGAAAGGCCGACGGCCAGACTGCTGAACGACGGGGCCTGCAGGTAGCGAATGCCGTCGCCGCCGCCCTGCCAGTAATCCACCAGAATTTCGCCCGGCTCGTTGGTGACGGGCTGCTGCAGGGCGTTCGGCCGCACCAACAGCTTGGGCCAGCCGGTCTGCTGCACGCTCAGCAGCATCATGGCCATGTTATAGTTCAGCGCCTTCTGGCTGGGCAGCAGACCCTCGGCCTCGCCAATGCCGAAAAGGCAGCCCTTGCGCAGCTTCCACTGCAGCACCGTCACCGGGTACAGCGTCATTCTGGCCGGTGCGCCTGCCGGGGTCAGCGCCTGTGCGGGCTGCAGCACGGCGCGCCGGGTGCTTTTTTCAAAGAACACCTCACACCCGCGGCGAAAATAGCGCGTCAGCACCGTTATACGGCCGCCGTCATCCGGCTCGCGCGCACCGGCATAGTCCGCCTGTGCCGCATCGGCGCACAGCTCCTTCACCCGGGCGGGCGGCATGCCGCCCGCCGCGGCCATGGCCCGCGCCTCCTCCAGCGGCACCCGCTGCCGGATCAGCAGCCACGCCTGCTTTTGCACATTGCGCTGCTGCGGGTCGGCAAACACGACGGAAAGCGGATCGATGCTTTCGCCGCGCAGCTCGCCGACAAAGGGCTGGCTGCCGCCGCCCTGCACGGCGGCGTCCCAGTAATAGTGCAGCACGCCTGTTCCCACCGTTGCGGCGTCATCCACCAGCGCGGCGTTCAGCTCGTCCTGCCCCAGCCGCTTCCACAGCAGCCGGGCATAGTCGGTAAAATCCTGCGCGCCGCGGGCCGCCAGCGCGGCGTTTTCTCCGCCGCTCTCCGTCGGGCGGCAGGTCATGCTGACCGGCTGATCCAGCACGGCCGCCCGCTTGGCCCGAATAAACATTTCGATCATGTTGAACACCGGCCGCGGCAGGCTGCGCGTGCGGCGGGTCGCAGGCGGCCACTGGTCGCCCTCCTTAAAGCGCACATACAGCGGAAATTTTTCCGCAAAGCCCATGGCGCGCTGCCAGGCAAGCCCCCGGCGATAGTCCTGCCATGCAGCCGTTTCTGCAAAGCGTTCCATCCTGTTTTCTCCTTTCGTTTACTGCCCGGCGGCCGGGTCATCCCGCCCTGTCAGGGCGCCGTGCAGCCACTCCTCATACAGCTGCACGCTTTGCGTGCAGTCGGCCGGGGCCGCGGGCGGCACATCCTCCAACGCCCACAGGATCAACCGGCGCAGCCATTGCTTCACCATTGCTGATACGCTCCTTTCTCGTCGTTCTCCGTGCACAGGGCAAAGGGCAGCGGCGGCCTGGACGGTGCCTGCGGCGGCGGCGCGTACGGGCGGCCTGCGGCAAAATAGCGCAGCGCATCCGGCGCATGGGTCAGCTCGTGCGGCTCGGTCGCGGCATCGTTAGGGCGCCGACGGTCAAACTGCAGCTGCGGCAGGCAGCGTATCAGGTTAACGCAGCCGCGAAACACCCGCAGCCCGGCCGTCATCCCACCGTTTTCCCGGTAAGGACGCAGCCATTCGCGCAGGTCCATCCAGCCGCTGATGCGGTCGTTCTGCGCACGGGTCAGCACAATGCCCGCCGCGGCGAAAATTTCGGCGATGCTGCGGCCGGTGTCGTTTCGTCGGTTCCACAGATCCGGCGGGGCCAGCCAGGCAAAGATCGGCTCGTCCTGTGCCTGCTGCGCCAGCAGGGCCGCCGCCTCGCTGCCGATCAGCCCGCTGCGGTACACCTCGCGGTATACATACGCCTTGCCGTCCGGCGACAGGGCGATAAACAGCGCCGCCAGCATATCCAGCCCATAATCCAGCGCAGCGTACCGCCGCCAGTGCGCCGGTATCGCAAACGGCTCCAGCACATGTATCTCCTGCCGCCACTCCTTGAAATACTGCCCGGCAAAGGCGTTCCAGTCCCCCTCCAGCCAGGCGCGCCGCAGATCCTCCGGCAGGTTTTCCAGCATCTGCACATAGCCCGGGTCCTGCGCCAACAGGGCCTTGTTGTCATATACCCGGGCCGGAATGAAGCAATAGTCCTGCGGCCGCTCGCCGGGGCGATATTCCCTGTCGATAAACAGCCGCTTGACCCAGCCGTGCCCCACGCCGCCCGGGTTACAGGTCAGGTACATGCGCCGCGGGCAGCTGCCGGTGCCGCGCAGGCAGGCCGTCAGGGTAAAAAACTGAAACTCGGTGAACTGGGTGGCCTCATCCAGAAAAATAACGTCGTATTCCTGCCCCTGATACTGCAGCACGTCCCGCTCGCTGTCGCAATAGCCAAACCTTAACCGGCTGCCGTTGGCAAACAGAAACGCCTTTTCCGCCTCGCGGTAACGCGCAATGCCCTGCAGATCCTGCTGCAGCGGCAGTACATGGTTGTCCCACACCTCGCCCAGCGTACGCCGCGCCAGCAGCATCCGAATGCCCGGAAAGCGCAGCGCCAGCAGCGAGGCCTTTTTGCGCACCGCCCAGCTTTTTCCGCCGCCACGTGCGCCGCCATACGCCACAAAACGGGCGTGCGCGGTAAAAAACTCCTTTTGCCGTGCATTCGGCGCACCCAGCGCCCTATTCTGCATAACCGGCCGCCTCCTCGGAAAGCAGCACGCGGATGGTGGGCGCTTCCTCTCCTGCCGGCAGCGTTTTGCCGAAGCCGCGGTTCAAAATGTCTCTGGCGATCTCGATGCGCTCCTTACAGGGCAGCTCTTCGTTTTTCATGGCCTGCACCAGAAAGCGCACCGCGTCCGGCCCGGCCTTGGTCAACTGGCGGCGCACCTGCTGCTCCGGTGAACGCTCAGTCGCCATGCTCCGCATCCTCCCGGCTGCCGTGCCCGGTCCTCTGCCAGCCGTATTCCTCGTGAATGCAGCTCATACAGCCCGCCACCGTGCCGTCCTCACGGGCATAGAGAACGTCATCCTCCTCCAGCCATGCGCCGCACACAGGGCATCTCAGATTTTCCTCCATGCGCACTCCCTCCTTTGTTTTTGTAGCTTTATGCAACTTTTATGGTAAAAAAAGTCGACGCCGTATCTCTTCGTCCGACAAGCGCAGCAGGTCGGCCAGCCGTGCGGCCTCCGCCAAAGTGGTCGGCCGCCGGTTATGCAGCTTATGGTTCAGCCCCGCGGCCGACATGCCCATCTGTACCGCCAGACTACGCTGTGTCAGACCCAGCGCGCGGATGCGCTGGCGAATCCATCCCGTATCCATCTGCTCTCTCCTTTCTTCGTCTTTTGCAATTCGTAATTTCCTTCATGCAACCTTTGTTGCTGCCTCAGCATAGCACACCTTCCGCCGCCCGTCAATAGCATTACGCAATTTTCTGCAGGAAAATTTTTCGTTTTTTCCAAAAAAAACAGCCTTTTTTCCGCCGTGTCGCTTTTCGTCCGGTTTATCGTACCTGTAATAGAGTATACTAAAGAAAACGGCGGCCGGATGGCAGTGCCCGCGCTGGCGCCCAGACCGTCGCCTTTGTTCCGCTCGTCAACTTTTTCCTTCTTTTTTCGCTTTTTCTATTGCTGAACGCAACTATTCGGAGTATACTGTGTGTATCAACCGAAAGGAGCATCTCACATGTCTGAACTCTCTCTGGAAATGGGCCGCCGGATGCGCGCCCGCCGCAAGGAACTCGGCGTCACGCAGGAGCAGGTGGCCTCCGCCTGCCGCATTACCAAATCCACCGTCTGCCGCTATGAAAAAGGCGTGATCGAGCATCCGCACCGGCCGACGGTCGAGGCGATCGCCAAGGTGCTGCATACCGACCCCGACTGGCTGTATGCACAGCGCGGGGCGGCGGCCGACGGCGAGGCTGCACAGGATGTCCGGCAGATCATTTCGGAGGCCAAGGCCCGCCTGATGCGGCAGGACGGCCTGATGTTCGACGGTGCACCCGTTTCGGAGGAGGCACTGCAATCCATTCTGGATGCCATCGACATCGGCATGACCATGGCCCTGCGCCGCCAGAAAGAAAAAGACTGAGCCCGTCGGCAGCAAAAAAACGGCCGCACGCGGCAGGCTGCCATGTGCGGCCGCAGCGGCGGTCGTGTTGGAAATGAGGTGAGACCCGTGAAAGAAAAGGAGCTGGCTGATCAGCTGATCGCGCGCTGGCACACCAACGATCCCTTTGAGCTGTGCAGCCTGCTGGACATTCTGGTCGTGCAGGTGCCGCTGGCCGCCGAGATCCGCGGGTTTTGCCAGTATGCGCTGCAAACGCATATCATTTATCTCAACCAGTCGCTGGAGCCCCGCCAGGCGCGCTTTGTCTGCGCGCACGAGCTGGGGCACGCGCTGCTGCATCCGCACGACAACCGCATTTTTCTGGATACCGCCACCTATCAGGTCACAGCCAGGCTTGAGGTGGCCGCCAACCGGTTTGCCTGCCATCTGCTGTATCCGGAGGACAGTGCTTTTTTTGAATGCCCGGACTATACGGTGGAACAAATGGCAGCGTGCCTGGCGCTTCCGGCAGAGCTTGTGCAATACCGCATTGAGCACGCCGCCGCGCCTTTTTCGGCTCAGCCATAGGGAAACTCCTCCCTCTGCCGCTTTTCACGCCGTACCACGGCGGCGTCCATCTCCGGGCGGCCGTCCGGCGTCGGGTGCGGCACCTCGCCGGAAAAATCCAGCCCCGGGGTCAGGCCATATCGCCAGCGGGTGCGGTAGACGGCCGCGTTCAGGCCGCCGGTGTCCGGCTGCGCCTGCGCACAGGCCCGGCTGTTATGCGGGTAATATTCCCGCGTACCGTCTGCGGCGGCCCCATACCGGTTTTCGGGGCTGGGCTCCTCCTGCGGACGCTCGCGGTAAGGCCAGCGGTCGTCCTGCCTGTGCGGATCCGGTTTCTGCTTTTCCATCCTGCTTTCCTCCCGTGTTCTTTTTTCGGAAGCTGCGAAGAAAGAAGCCGTCCGGGCGACAGCCGCCCTCTTGCGGCGCCTGTTCAACGGTGCATGTCCATGCCGCCCGCCGCGCCGCCCCTGCGGGCAGCCTGTACAGCCGGTTTCCGGCTTCCTTCTTCACAGCAGGGAAAATGCCGTGCAGCCTCTTCCAAAGACGCACGGCATCCAGGATCGCCCGGCGGTCTGACCGGCCCTTTTTGCAGGCCGACAGGGCTGACAGCTTTGCCAAATGCCCCTTGGGCGTCTGCTTTCTGTCCGTCCGGCACGTCTGCCCGCTGAAAAGTGCCTTGCCGCCGCCCCATCGCAGGGGCTCCGGTACCGGCTGTCCTTTTCACAAGACTGCATCGAATAGTCTTGCCCGTTTTCTCTGCGCTATACATCCCGTTTTCCGCTTGGGGTTCGCACCGACCCGGCAGCAAAAAAGCCCACGCTGGAAAACGGCGGCGCAAAAAAACAGGCCGTCGGGCAGGGGGGCGCTTTCACCGCCCCTCTGCGCAGCCTGTTTTGCCGTTATGCCTGCTCCATAAAAGCCTGCCCGCATTTGGAGCAGGTCACCAGCACCCGGCCGCGTCCGGCGGGCACCCGCAGCTTTTGCCCGCAGGCCGGGCAGGTAAAGTGATGATACGTCCCCGCGCCGGTGGCTGAGCCGCCGGAGGCCGGGCGCACCGTCGGGCCGCCCCTGCGCCGCAGCCGCTGCCACAGCGCGGCGGCTTTCTCCCGCAGCCCCTGCCACCAGTTCAGAAAACGGCGGTTTTCCTGATAGCGGCGCTCGAGATTGGTGCTGAACATCCGCACCACCGCCAGCACCCACGGCACATAGACCAGCCAGCCCAGCAGTTGGCTGTGCGTGCACCAGGCAATGACGGAAAGCAGCAGTCCCGCGCCAAACAGCACACCGCATATGGCGTCGGGCCCGCGGCGGCCCGCAAACAGGCCGGAAAACCAGTTTCGCATCGGCAAATACCTCGTCTGTTCTGGCCCGCACGGCGGCGGGCGCTTCTTCTTTTGCTTTTCAGTATAGCGCGGCCCGCCGCCGAATGCAAAGAACATTTTGTAAAATTCTTTTTTCTCCTGCTCTTTTCCGCTTGTAAAATTCTCTTTTTACCTGCCCTTTTCCGCAGGGTGGAAGCACGTTTTTCCCTGCCGCCCGGCACAAAACGGCTTTCGGCCGCCAAGCGGCGGCCGCAGGAGGAAAGAAAAACGCTTTCGCCTCTTTTCCGCTTTGTGGGCAGAAGCGCTTTCGGCCGCACCTGCGGCAAAGGGTGCTTTGCCCCGGCGGCCGTCGGCGTGTGCCCCCACACAGCCAAGCGACGGCGGGCATTGGCGCCGCTTGACCGGCAATGGGCAAAAGCGGTATACTGTTTTTATCAAAATCAGATTTGGGAGGCCGGTATGGCTACAGCAATTTCGGAATATCTGGGCGCAACGCCCGTCGTCCGCGTGGTACAGCTTACCCGTTACAGTCGGCAACATCAGCTGTCCGTTCCGCTGCTGGCAGGGCTGATGTTCGACGGCGCGACCGGCAGCTGCGCCGATCACGTCAGCGAGGGCATTCTGCGTCTGGCCACGGCGGACGGCACGCTGACGCCCGGCATGCCGGTGCTGGAGGCCGGGTACGGCAGCTTTTCACTGGCGCTGGCGCTGGCCTGCCGCCGTCTGGGGCACCCGCTGACGCTGGTCATGCCCGCCAGCGTCGAGCAGGAACGGCAGCAGCTGCTGCACAGTCTGGGGGCCGCCATTGTCACCACCAACCCGCTGTACGGGCGGGAAGGGCAGCTGCAGCTGGCACGCAGCCTTGCACAGCAGCAAAACGGTTATTTTCTTGATCCTTTCGACAATGAGTATAATGTCGAATTTCACAAACGCATGACAGGCCCCGCCCTGCTGCGCGCCGTCGGCAGCGAGCTGGATATGGTGGTCATCGGCGTAGGCAGCGCCGGAACGGTCACCGGCGTGGGCGAATATCTGAAGGCCTGGGCGGGCAACGTTCGGGTCGTCGCCGTTGAGCCGCATGAATGCAGCGTGCTTTCCGGCGGGTTTGCGGGCCGTCACAGCATTCCCGGTCTGGGGGCCGGGTTTCAGCCGGGCAATTATAACCCCTATATCGTGGATCAGATCGTCCGGGTGCCCTCGGCCGAAGCGCAGCGCGCTGCCGGGCAGCTGCTGCTGTATGACGGCATCCCGGCCGGGCCCGCCAGCGGCGCTGTGGCGTGTGCCGCCCTGCAGCTGGCCCTGCAGCCCGAAAACGCCGAAAAGCGCATCGTCGCACTGCTGCCTACCCGGCAGGATGTCTGAGCTCCCCGGCAGCTTTTGGCTGTCCTTTTCGCCTTTTTTCTTTACGATCCAACTTCTTTCAGCCGATTTATACAGTTTGTATTTTCAAAGCAACTGCTTCGCCCCCATCAATACCGTGCCGGCAGGCCGCTTTCCGCCGTTTTTCTTCTGGCGCAGCGCTGCCCAGCCGGGCTGGGATACCGGCACGCGCCATTTTGGTGGTGGGCAATGGGTGAAACAAAACAACACCGCCTACCGCAGTCCTTGTGCTGCGGCAGGCGGTGTTGTTCTGTCTTTTGTTGCTTTGGGGATACTTGCCCCATCGGCCGTTCACTCCATCAGCAGGCGGCCAAAGCACTCCGGGCGGTGATAATCCGGCTGCGGGGCCTGCACCGGGCTCCACACGCCATAGTGCGGCTGGGCCGTTTTGTCGCCGCATTTGTAGAAATTGCCGCGCAGCACGGTGCCCGGGGCAAAATCGCTTACGCCATAGATGGCCTGCAGCATGCTCAACGGAACAAACGCCTGCCAGCCCCAGAAAGCCCCCTCGCGCCAGGCGGTCAGCTGCGGCAGCGGGCAGTCCATGCCGCGCACCGGCTTGCGGTCATGCCGCTGCGTGCCCAGCCCCAACAGCAGCGTGCCGTTGGCGTTGGCCTCCATGTTCAGGTAGCCCTTGCCGCTGTCAGGGGCAAAATCGGCAAAAAACTCCAGACAGCTGTCCTGACAGACGGGGTCGTCCGGCTGGGTATACACCGCGCGCGGGGCATCCTCGCGGCAGGTCATACGCACATGAAAGCCCCGGCCCTCCTCATAGGCCAGCTGTGCAAACGCTTCGGGGCGATAATCGCCGCCCCACGGGTACTCCTCCACCGGCGCTTTTTCCACTGTTGCCCAATCCGGCCGGGTGCTCAGGCGCACAATACGGTATTCCTTCATACTTGCTCCTCTTTTCCTTTTTGTCACGGCAGGGCTGCCGCTGCTCAGCCGCGGATGTTCCGCCGCACGGCGGCAAAGCCCTCCACATTGTCATACAGATAGCGTGCAATGACCTCCAGCAGCCGGTAATCCTCCTCGCAGTCAATGTCCAGAATACCGGTGTCATACATCTCGTAAATTTTGACCTTGCCCTTCCAGAGATCCTTTGCGCCCTCGCCCAGCACAAACGCACGCGAGAAGATGTACAGCGAGGCGTTGATATCATAGCAGACCGGCGCCTGCTGGCGGGTGGTATTGTTGTTTTCGATGATGCGGCAGGCATAGCCCTGCGCATTCAGCTGCCCCATATTGAAATACGGGTTGCGGCGGGACGGCGCCGCCGACATGACCAGATCCAGCCCCGGCTCGGCCTCAAACATCTGCATGGCGCGCACCAGGTCAAACGCCTGCCGCAGCGGGCTGGTGATATCCAGGTCGATCAGGCAGTCATACCGCTTTTGGTTTTTGGCCTCCATGCGCACCAGACAATCCTGATAAACAGCCTCCTTCGGCACCGTATCCCCGGCCAGCTCTTCGCCGCGCGGCAGAAAGGTCACCTCCGGATATTTGGCCGCCACCAGCTCGGCCAGCTCCGGCGAATCGGTGTTCAGGCAGACATCCACCGTCAGCTGCGGGCAGGCGCGGGCAAACAGCTCGGCCGCGCTGAGGGTATAATACACCATCGGATGCTCGTAAAAGGTCTTGAGGTTTTTATTGTGAAAGCCCTTGCTGCCCGCACGGCCGCATACCGTCACCAACACATTTTTCATACGCTGCTCCTTCGCTTTTCATGCTTTTTCTCCGGCGGCTGCGCCGGGTAGGGTCTCCGTTATCCTGCCGTCTGGGCATCCGGCGGCAATCTGTCCGCCCTGGCGCGGCGCGCTCTGGCGCAGGCCGCGCAAAACTCCGCCAGCCACTGCAGAACCGCAGCGGCAAAGGCGGGCAGCACCAGCAGGGCAAACCAGCCGCCGCCCGACGGCAGAAAATAGTCGGCTGCCGTACGCGGCGCGTTCAGCGTCAGGCGGGAAAACGCCATGTACAGCCCGCTGGCGCTGCCCGGATCCAGCCGGATGGCGCGCACCCCGCGCGGCAGCTGAAAGGTCAGGCTGCCGTCGGCATTTTCCGTGGCCCATACCCGCTTGTTCTGCCCAAACTCCTCCCCGGGGCGGGTGGTATAATACAGGCACCGCTCGTAGGGGTAACGGTCATAGCTGATGGCCACCGTCAGGCTGTCCAGGCGGCCGCCCTCCGGCAATGCATAGCGCATCTGCGGGTCCTCGTTTTCCGAAACCAGTACTCCCTCGCCCTCGGCATGCGCATTGACCAGTGTAAAATCGGCCAGTGAAAGCTCGCGCGCCGTCAGCGTGCCGTCGGCGCGATCCATCGCGTCCACCGCAAGCCGCACGGTGTCTGCGCACAGCGTGCCCGCAAGGGCCAGCGCATAGCAGAGGGCGGGCAGCAGCCAGCGCCTTTTCTGCACTGTCTGCCAGAAGCCCCGCCAGCGCCGCCGAAGCTTTTCGCCCTTTTGGGGCGTCCGTTTTTCGCTGTTCATGCGGCTTCACCTCCCCACGGCGCGTACTGCAGCGTTTCGGCCTCCTGCGTGCGCACATACAGGGTCGTGCCCTGCCGGGCCGCCGCAAGGCCGTCGGTAAACAGCGGCGCGTACTCGTCGGCAAAGATCTCGTCAAAGCTCTCCAGGAAAATGTAATCGCAGCCATGCTCTTCCAGATAGGCTGCCAGCTCTCCGCAGCTGATCGCGTGGTAATACAGCGACCCATCGTCGTTTTCCGCGCTGCCCAGCGGGCCGCCGCCAAAGCTGTAATCCAGCTGCAGCGGCAGCAGCTGATAGCAATAGTTGAAATAGCGGATGCCGTTATCCTGCGTGCTGACAAAGAAGATGGGGCCGGACAGCCCGGCGCTTTCCACCTGGCGCGTCAGCTGCTGCGCACGCGTCTCGTACTCCTTCTGCTGCACAAACGCCGTCTCGGGATAATCCAGCACCGTCATCTGCGGGCGGATCATCCACGCTGCCGCCAGCAGCGACAGCCCCGCCGCCGCCAGCGCGCAGCCCGTCAGCAGGTGCCGGGGGCGGTCATTCCTTGCGGCGCACACCAGGTGCGTCACCGCCAGCAGAAACCAGAACAGATAATAGGTGGAGACATACCGGTTATAATCCGACAGCACCTCGGCCTGCCACGGCTTGAAAATAAACGCGTAGCTGAGGATCAGCACCCAATAGTAGCCCACAAAGCCCAGCGTGGAAAGCACACCCGCCCAGACGGTGCGGCGGCGCTGCTGCCGGTCGCGGCACAGCGCGGCGGCCAGCACAAACAGCAGTATCACCGTCGCCGCCACCCAGAGGCCGGTGCCCGGCAGGCGGGCGGGCAGGCTGTCCTCGCCAAACAGGCGCTGCCCCACCGCCGCACAGAACGTTCCCAGCAGCGTCATGCGCGTGTGCACAAACGCCGACAGCATATCGCGCGACGCCTTCAAAAAGCGCGCCGTACGCTCGGCGGGAAACAGCAGCTGCCGGAACCCCAGCAGCACCACCTGCAGCGTGGAAAGGCTGGTCGTGCCCACCTCGCCCGCGCTTTCGCGCAGGCTTACCACGGCGGCGACGTGCCGGTTCCACAGCAGATAGGCCGCCAACGGGGCCGCCAGCGCGCCCACGGCAAAGGCCGCGCGCCGCCAGAGCTTTTTGCCCCGTTCGCACAGCAGCGTGTCGGCAGCCGCCACCCCGGCCGCAACCAGCGCCACGGGAAAGGCGTTCTCCTTGATAAGCCCTGCCGCCGCCAGTATGGGGAAAATGCCCCACAGGCCGCGCGGCGGCGCGCCGCCTGCCGACGGCCGCTTTGCCAGCGGCGAGGGCTGCGGCTGCCCGCGGCGAGCGGCAAAATACCATGCCGCCGCACCGCCTGCCAGAACGCCTGCCGGAATGTCACCGTAGGCGCTCATGTAGGTGTTGGTCACCTCCAGAATGCGGCAGTACTCGGTCATCAGGTACGGCGTCAGCACGCACAGCAGCGCAGCAGCCAGCCCCAGCGGATACCGTCGCCAGCTGTCTGCGGCACGCTCGGCGTCGCCCGCCAGCGCGCTGCACACCGCCGCATATGCGGCAAACAGCAGCACGTCATAGGCGACAAAGGTTTTCCACGGCGCAAACACGCCAAAGAACTGAAAGAAATAGCTGACCAGAATGGCCCCCGGCTGCTGCGCGCCCACCCAGTCCCAGCCGACGCGGGCCGTGGTGTACAGCTCGTTGTTCAGCTTGACCAGCTTGCAGGCCGTGCCCCAGAAGCTCAGCTCGTCCCATTCGGCAAACAGCGGCTTGCGCACTGCCAGCAGCAGCGCGGCCGCCGCGCTCAATGCCGCAAACAGCACAAAACCGAAATCGAACAGCGGCGGGGCGGCCGCTGTTTTCTTTTTTGGCGGCACAAAGCTCAGCACCCACAGGACGGCGGCCGCCGCATACAGCAGCCAGCCCCCCGCGCGCAGCTGCCCCGCAATGCCCCACACCGTCAGCCACAGCAGGATCACACTGACGCTCAGCAGCGGGGTGCGGCCGCCCGCAATGCCGCAGCGGCGGTTGAAAAAGACGCAAAAGCCCAAAAACGCCGCAAAGGCAAGGGCCACATCCAGATATTGCATTCTGCCGCTCCTTTTCAGGTTTGTTTTTTCAGGGCCGCCGCCAGCTCCTGCACGGCCAGCGCCAGCAGCGCAGGCCCGGCGGCCAGTGCCAGCAGCTGCGCCGCCGTGGGGCAAAACCACCGGGCCGCGCTGATGGGCGGGTTCAACTGCACCTGCAGCTGAAAAAACGCCCCGGCCGCCGCCGTCGGATCCAACCGCAGGCAGCAGACCGTTTCGGCCCGCGGCAGCTGAAACTCATACACCCCGGCCGCAGGGTCGCTGCGGATGGGGGTCAGACGGCGGGCGGCAGAAAACGCCTGCCCCGGCGCGGTGGTATAGTACAGCTCCGGATCCTGTATGGGCTTGGAGGAGCGCACCGTCATGCGCAGGCCGCTGACCGGCTGCTCCACCGTCCACAGCAGCTGCGGGTCACCGTCGGTGCTCAGCAGGCTGCCCGGCCCGAAGGTCGCCCAGGTGCGGTCATCCCGGATGGAGCTCTGTACCGCCTGCGTCACCTCCAGGTCGGCCGTCCGGCACTGCCGCAGCCCCAGCCAACCCACCGTGCGCACGGCCAGCGCCGCCAGCAGTGCCGCCGCATAGAAAACCGCCATCAGGCGGCCAAACCGCTTTTTGCTCATTGCGCCGCCTCCCTGCAGGGCACAAAGCATACGCCGTACCCGCCGTCCGTGTACTCCACCCGGTAAACAACGCATTCCCCGGTATCATACCCGGCCATTCCATCGGTAAACAGCGTGCCGAACTCCCGGCGAAAATCATCGTCATCCACATCCAGCAGCAGCAGCGTACAGCCGTTTTCCCGCAGAAAGCCGCCGATGCTTTCGGCTGACAGCCGCAGCGGATACGTCTCCTGCGTCTCCACCTGCGGGGGCACAATGGTGTTGTCGCCCACCGCGTGGTAAAGGGCCAGCGGTTCCAGCGCATAGGCATACCGATACCAGCGCGCGCCGTCGTCCCACTGCGACACCAGCAGCACCCGTTCGCCGTCGGTTGCAGCGGCGGCCTTTGCCTGCCCGGCCCGTTCTTCGATCAGCGTCTGCGAATCCCAGAAGCTGGCCGACCGGGCGAAAACGGTATCCTCCGGCCGGATGTGCACCGCGCACAGCGCCAGCAGCGCCGCCGCCAGCCCCAATACCGTGACGCCCGCCGCCCGGCGGCCGCCGCGCACCGCCCACAGCAGCATGCACAGCGCCCCCAGCAGCCAGAAGAGATAGTACGAGCTCATGTAGCGCGGATACGAGGCCAACCCCCGGCCGTCCGCATCGGAAAAAACATAAACGTAGCACAGCAGCTGGAAAAAGTAATAGCCGATGAACCCCAGCCCCGAGGCCGCCGCATAGCACACCACCCGCCGACGGC
>CAKTAM010000003.1 GCA_934527255.1 uncultured Oscillospiraceae bacterium
CCATTACCTTTTCCATTACCATGATCGTGGCCATGAAAATGTTTGATACCACGGTCAGCTCGGTCAAGGAAAAGGAGAGCATGTACGGCAAAATTGCTGAGATTGACAAAAGCGTACGCGACAACTATTACGGTACCATTGATGACCAGCAGCTGTTCGACACCATGGGTGCGGGCTATCTGGCCGGCCTGGGTGACCGGTACGCCAAATATTACACGGCAGCGCAGTATGCGACCTACCTGAACCAGGCGGCCGGAAAGCTGATGGGCATCGGCGTGGATATCGTAAAGGATGCCACGGGCTATGCCCGCGTCATTACCGTGTATGCCGACAGCCCCGCCTCGGAGGCGGGCATCCAGAGCGGCAGCTATCTGACGGCGCTTGACGGTGTTGAACTGAAAAGCCTCAGCGTGGACGCCATCCGCACCCTGCTGCAGGGCGAGGAGGGCACGACGGTCAGCGTGGCGCTGGCCTCGACGGATTTTACAACACAGTCAACGGTGGATCTGGTGCGCCGCACCTACCGTGTGCCCAGCGTCTCGGGCGAGCAGGTGGGTAACACCGGCTACATTCGCATTACGGCCTTTAACGAAAACACCCCGTCCGAGTTTGATCAGCAGCTGCAGACGCTGCAGAACGGCGGCATCACAGGGCTCGTGCTGGATGTGCGCGGCAACTCCTCGACCGATATCCAGAACATGATCCGTGTATTGGATGTGCTGTGCCCGCGCGCAGCGATCGGCAGTGCGGTGTACAAAACCGGCGACAGCACCTCGCTGGGCCGCACGACGGATGACTCCAGCGTTTCCCTGCCGATCGTGCTGGTGGTCAACTCCGGCACGGCAGGCGCCAGCGAGCTGTTCTGCGTGACCTTGCGCGATGTCAACGGCGCGCGCATCGTCGGCGTCAAAACAGCCGGCCGCGGCAGCATTCAGACCATTGTCGAGCAGACGGACGGCAGCGCGCTGGAGTTTACGGTGGCCCGCATGGTGCCCGCCAATGCCGACAGCACGTTTGACGGCGTGGGCATTACGCCGGATTTCGAGGTGGCCCTTTCGGCCGCCGAGGAGGCCGCCGCATATGACCTGACCACCGCGACGGATCCGCAGCTGCTGCGTGCGTTTGATATGGTGGATATCATGACCGGCGTTTCCACCGCTATGGGCGGGACGGAGACGCCCGCGGCAGACGACGGCACGGCCGATACGGATGCAGAGCCCCCCGCCGAGGGCGACACCCCGGCAGAGGGTGAAACACAAACGCCGTCCGAGGATGCCGAAAGCCAGCCGGAGGATACCGCCCCGGCGGATTCGGAAAGCACGGACGCCTGATTGCAAAACCAGAATAACGAACGTCTTGCCTGCCGTTTGGCGGGCAAGACGCAGCAAGGGCGGGGCCTTTTGGCCCCGCCCTTTTGTGTTGCAAAGCCGCCTGTATGCACGGCCGTTTTGGCAAAAGTCAGCGGCAGTACCGCAAGTTTTCCGCCGGGCAGGCGGCATAAGGCATTTTCCCGCCCTCTGGCGCGGCCTGCGGGGCAAAACCCGCCCGGCAGGCACGCAGCGGCCGGTTTTTGCATACACTGTAGAAAAACGCATGGGCTTTCCCGTGCCGGAGGGGGAAACGTGTATGGAGGACCGACAGCAGGAAAAACGGGCGGCGGGCGCGGCCGACCGGCCGCATACCTTTGCGCTGCTGGAAGAAAACGAGCGGCTGCAGGCGGCGGCCGGGGCGCTGTGCCGGGCCGGTCTGCGGCAACTGCCCGCGGCGCAGGCCGGACAGGCGGAGATATTGCTGCTGGGGCTGCCGCTTCCCTCGCTGCAGCCGTGGGCCGTACAGCTGGCGGCCGCCCGGCGGGATGCGCTGCTGTTTGCCGGGCAGGCCGCGCCGGAAGCCCGCCAGCAGGCGGCGGCAGAGGGCTTGCGGCTTGTTGACTATCTGCAAAGCGAAGAGCTGGCGCTGTGGAACGCCATTCCCACGGCCGAGGCTGCGCTGGGTATCCTGCTGGCGGCCACGCCGGGGGTACTGTGGCGCTCCCAGGTGGCGCTGGTCGGGTACGGCCGCATTGCGCAGCTGCTGGCCCCGCGGCTGGCGGCGCTGGGGGCGCGGGTAACGGTGGTGGCGCGTTCGCCCACGGCGCGGGCGCTGGCGGAGGCGCAGGGGCTGCACTCGGCCGCATTTGACGCACTGCCCCGGTTGGCACAGCGGGCGGATTTTGTGGTCAACACCGTTCCCGCATGCGTGCTGACGGCCGAGGCTTTGCAGGCACTGCCCAAAAGCGCGTTCGTGCTGGATCTGGCCAGCGCGCCCGGCGGAGTGGATGCGGCCGCCGCCCGGCGGCTGGGGGTGCGGGTGCAGCAGGCGACAGGCCTGCCGGGCAAATGGGCACCGCAGATGGCCGGGCAGGCCATCGGGCAGACGATCCTGCAGTTTTTGCAGCGGCAGGCCGAGGCCCTGCCGTCAAGGGCGCAGGGAGGGGAGGCTTTGCCATGAATGCGACCATCGCTTTTGCCATGTGCGGCTCGTTCTGCACGTTTGAACGGGCGTTGGATGAAGCGCAGCGGCTGGTGGAAAACGGCGCGCGGCTGGTGCCGGTGATGAGCACCGCCGCCGCCCGCACCGACACCCGCTTTGGCAGCAGCGCGGCGTTTCGGGCGCGGCTGGCGCAGCTGGGCAGCGCCGCGCTGATCGATACCGTTGCGGCGGCGGAGCCTCTTGGCCCGCGCGGCCTGGCGC
The DNA here is from genome assembly GCA_934527255.1 of uncultured Oscillospiraceae bacterium. Taxonomy (GTDB): domain Bacteria; phylum Bacillota; class Clostridia; order Oscillospirales; family Ruminococcaceae; genus UBA1762. The sequence goes on from CAKTAM010000003.1 coordinate 2,734, forward strand.
AGGCGCTGCTGGTCGCCCCCTGCACCGGCAACACGCTTGGCAAGCTGGCGTGCGGCATTACCGATACCCCCGTCGTCATGGCCGCCAAAAGCCTGCTGCGCACGGGGCGTCCGGTGATATTGGCCCTTTCCACCAACGATGGGCTGAGCGCCTCGCTGCAGAATATCGGCCGCCTGATGAACACCAAAAACATCTACTTCGTTCCCTTTCGGCAGGATGACCCCCTGCGCAAGCCCTGCAGCCTGCAGGCGGATTTTTCCCTGCTGGAGCGCGCCGTGGAAAGCGCGCTGGCCGGGCGGCAGCTGCAGCCGGTGCTGCTGGCGGCGCAGGGCGGTGTGCATGGGTGAGCGGCGCTTTTCGGGGCCGGGTTTTTTGCCCGGCTTCTTTTTTTATTCACAAAATTGCAGTATACTAAAAAAGAAAATGCGGCGGCGCGCGTGCGCCGCAAAGGAAAGGGAGACGCCAGCCGTGAGCTTTGTCAGTCTGGAAAACGTCCACAAGCGCTATGTTGTGGGGGAAGTGACCATTCACGCCGCCAACGGAATGAGCTTTGCCATCGAAAAAGGCGAGCTTGCCGTTATTGTGGGGCCGTCCGGCAGCGGCAAAACCACGGTGCTGAACATGCTGGGCGGCATGGATACCATCGACGAGGGCCGCATTACAGTGGATGGGGCCGAGATCAGCGCCTACAGCCGCCGCCAGCTTATTGATTACCGCCGGTATGATATCGGCTTTGTATTTCAGTTTTACAACCTTATCCCCAACCTGACGGCGCGCGAAAACGTCGAGCTGGCGGCGCAGATCTCGCGCGACAGCATCCCGGCCGACGAAATGCTGGCCCGGGTCGGTCTGGGCGAACGGCTGAACAATTTTCCGGCGCAGCTTTCCGGCGGCGAGCAGCAGCGCGTGGCCATTGCGCGCGCGCTGGCCAAAAAGCCAAAGCTGCTGCTTTGTGATGAGCCCACCGGCGCGCTGGATTACAACACCGGCAAAATGATCTTGAAGCTGCTGCAGGATACCTGCCGCCAGCAGGGCATGACGGTCATCATCGTGACGCACAACACGGCCATTACCCCCATGGCCGACCGTGTGATCCATGTCAAAAGCAGCAGGGTAGAGGCCATGGAGGTCAACCCGGCCCCCACCCCGGTGGAGGAGATCGAGTGGTAAGCAGCGCCCGGAAAGGAGAGCGGCCCAAATGAAAAAAAGCATGCGCACCAATATCCTGCGCGAAATTCGCGGCAGCTTCAGCCGCTTTCTTTCCATTTTATGCATTGTGGCCATTGGAGTCGGCTTTTTCGGCGGGGTGCGCGCCACCGGGGCGGATATGCGCCTGTCGGCGGATACCTGGTATCACGAAAGGCAGCTGATGGATTTTCGGCTGGTCTCGACCGCGGGCTTTTCCGAGGCGGATGTCAGCGCGCTGCAGGCGCTTTCCGGCGTGCAGGTCACGCCCTCCCATTTTACCGATTGCATCGAGACCGTCAACGGGGTGGATAAGGCCGTACGGGTCAGTTCTCTGGAGGATACGCAGCAGGTCAACAGCCTGCAGCTGCTCAGCGGGCGGCTGCCGCAGGCGGCCAATGAATGCCTTGTGGATGGCAGCGGCCTGCACGCCACCGCGCAGCTGGGCAGCACCGTGCAGCTGAAAGGCGACCGCGGAAGCGAGCTTTCCGACGTGCTGCAGAACACCGAATATGTGGTGGTGGGCACCTTTGAAAGCCCGCTGTATGTCGATGCCTCGGCCCGGGGCAGTACGACGGTGGGCGACGGCAGCATCAGCGATGTACTGATGATCCCGCAGGAAAATTTCAAGCAGGAGGTCTACACCCAGATCTACCTGCAGGTCGACGAGCTTTCGGCGCAGGCGGCCTATTCGCAGGGGTATGATGATGTGCGCGATGCTTGGGCACAGCGCCTGCAGCAGGTGGCGCAGGCGCGCACCCCTGCCCGCCTGCAGGAGCTGAAGGAGCAATACCGATCGGCCATTTCGGAGGGTGAGCAACAGCTGGCGGACGGCCGGGCCGCGCTGGAGGAAGCGCGCGCGGCGTTGGAGGATGCCAAGGCGCAGTTGGATGACGCTGCCCGGCAGCTGGCGGAGGGCGAGCGGCAGCTGGCCGCTTCCCGCGCACAGCTGGATGACGGCTGGCGGCAGCTGACCGAGGGCCAGCAGCAGTTGATCGACCGCATCAACGCGGCGTGGGCGCAGTACGATGCCGGCATGGCCGAATACCGCGCCCAGAAGGCCAAGCTGGATGAACAGGTGGACGCCGCGGCGGACGCCCTGCGCGCGGTGGATACCGACGCGCTGTTTGACGACCTGCGCGATGCGGTGAACGCGCTTGACTGGGGCAGCGAAGAGACCGCCGCCCTGCGCGAGCTGATCGAGAGCATGGACGGCCTGACGGAGGAGCAGCGCCAGCAACTGCTGCAGGCGCTGGATGAGATGGATCCGCAGACTGTCCAGCAAGAGCTGCTGGCCGCCATTGATGCGCTGCAGGCGCAGTGCCCCAGCATGGATGCCGCGGCGGATGCCCTGCTGCGCCTGAAGGAGGATGACGACCCGCAAACAAATCTGGATGCGGTGGCGCAGGTGCGCGCCCGGCTGGAGCCTGTGACCCCCTACCTGCCGCAGGAGATCGCCGACCGTCTGACGCAGCTGTTGGACGGCTACTGCCAGCTGATGCAGGGGCGGCTGACGTTGATGCAGACGGCGACGGCCATTTCCAACGCGCAGACGGCCGGGCAGAACGCCATTGACGAAAACCGGCAGAAGCTCATTGACGGCGAGCAGGCCTACAGCGACGGCAAGGCCCGGCTGACGGATGCCTGCGCGGAATATGAGGATGGCCTTGCCGAGTACGAGCGGCAAAGCCGCGAAGTGCAGCCGCAGCTGGAGGACGGTGAGGCCGAGCTGCAGCAGGCACAGCAGCAGCTGGCGGATGCCCGCAGCCAGTTGGCCCAACTGGCCGAGCCCACCTGGTATATCTTTGACCGTGACGACAACCCCGGCTATACCGAATACGGCCAGAACGCCAAGCGGATGGATAACATCGCCCGCATTTTCCCCGTGCTGTTTTTGCTGGTGGCGGCATTGGTCAGCCTGACGACCATGAGCCGCATGGTCGAAGAGCAGCGCACGCAGATCGGCACGCTGAAAGCACTCGGCTATACAAACGGTACTATTTTGACAAAATATATGGTCTACGCCGTCAGCGCCGCGCTGACAGGCTCCATTCTGGGGTTGTTGGTCGGGTTTCAGCTGTTCCCGCGCATCATCATTTCGTCCTACGGCATTCTGTACCGCATCGGCGTGGTCTGTGCGCCGTTCCGCTGGTCGCTGGCGTGGCAGGTCACGGCGGCGGCGACGCTCTGTATTGCGGCAACGGTCTGGTTCAGCTGCCACAGCGCCACGGCGCAGGTCCCGGCGCGCCTCATGCGGCCCAAAGCGCCGGTGCAGGGCAAAACCATCCTGCTAGAGCGCATCCCTTTCCTCTGGAAGCAGTTGGATTTTTCGCGCAAGGTCAGCGCACGTAACATCTTCCGCTATAAAAAGCGGATGTTGATGGCGCTCATCGGCATTTCCGGCTGCACGGCGCTGGTGGTCACCGGCTTCGCCTTAAAGGATTCCATCAGCGATATTGTCGGCAACCAGTTCGACCACATCTGGTCCTATTCGGCGCTGGCTGCCGTGGAGGAGCAGGACGCCTCCGCCGTCAATACGGTGCGCCGCGTGCTGCGTCAGGCGGATGCACAGGCCGAGGTGCTGGCCACCCAGCAGAAAAGCTATACCGCTTTCACCGATAAGGGCCAGTGCGACGTCACAGTGCTTGTCCCGCAGGATTTTGCGGCCCTGCCGCAGTTCATCTCCCTGCAGGATCGCCGCACCGGAATCCCTATCACCCCGGCAGAGGATGAGATTGTTATTACCGAAAAAATGGCGACTTTGCTTGGCGTCTCGGTGGGGGATACCCTGACGGTACGCAGCGAAAACGGCGCACAGGTGTCGCTGAGGGTCGATGCCATCACCGAAAATTATGTCTACCACTATGCGTACATGAGCGCGGAGACCTACCAGACGCTGTTTGGGCAGGCCCCGGCGTGGAACATGGTGCTGTGCAGCTATGCCCCCATGGAGGCGCAGGACGAAAGCGACCTTGCCGCCGCCCTGCTGGATGAGGACGGCGTGTTGTATGTCAGGCTGCTGTCAGATACCGGGCGCGGCTTCGCCAATGTCATCGGCGTGCTGAATCTGGTCGTGGTGGTGCTGATCGTCTCGGCCGGGGCGCTGGCCTTTGTGGTGCTGTATAACCTGACCAATATCAATATTACCGAGCGTATCCGCGAAATTGCCACCCTCAAGGTGCTGGGCTTCTACGACAGCGAGGTCTCCGCCTACATCTTCCGTGAAAACGTGGTGCTCACCCTGATGGGCGCTTTGTGCGGGCTGCTGCTGGGCCGTTGGATGGGCATGACGGTCATCACCACCGCTGAGATCGATCTGGTCATGTTTGGGCGCGACATCCGCCCCATGAGCTATGTGTGGGCCTTTGTCATCACCATCGGCTTCAGCCTGATTGTCAGCCTGTTCATGCACCGCAATCTGCGCCGCATCAGCATGGTGGAAAGCCTGAAAAGCGTCGAGTAAGCGCCGCGCAGCGGTCAAAAGGGCAGGCTTCGGCTTGTCCGAAACGGCAGCTTTGGAAAACAGCCCGACCCGGCGGGAAAACCGCCGCAAAGGCGGCCACCGTCAGATACCCGCGCGCCATATGGCCGCCGTGCAAAAGTTGCTGTCCTGCCATGGTTGCCGACAATAAAAAAAGCATCCGTACCGTGATATCTTCAATGGTGCGGATGCTTTTTAACGCAAATGGTAAGGCAATCTCTGCAGGGCGGCTCAGAAAAGCGGCCCGCAAAAAAGCCGAAACACCTCTGTAAAAGCCGAAAGCCCGCAGTGGCAAAGGCGCAAAGCATCCCCCGGCCACGGGGCGGGCGTATGGAAAGCAGCTCAGACCTGCACGACAGAGGCGCCGAATGGCGTCAGCGCCAGCCGTGCCAGCTTGAAGCACTGCTTTCCAATGGGAATTCCGACAATGGTCACACACCACAGGCAGCCCAACAGGGCATAGCCGATGGCCAGTTCCAGCCCGGAAAATATCACCCACAGTAAATTGACCAGCAGGGAAAACCCGCCGCCGCCGAACACGATCTCCTTGCCAAACGGCGAGAATGCCAACCCTGCCAGCTTGAAACACTGCATTCCCACCGGAATGCCGACAATGGTCACGCACCACAGGCATCCGGCCAGCACCCATGCCAGCCCACCGGCCAGCCCGCCAAAGAAAAACCACAGCAAATTACCTAAAAACGTCATCGTTTTCTGCTCCTTTTCAAAATCGGTCGGGTTAAGTTTCGTCTGCCTTATCCAGTATAGCACAATTCGCCGGATGCTTCTAGTGTGGCTTTGTCGTACGTTTCCTCGCAGAAAAAACAGAACTGTGCTATAATGATAAGAAAATACCGGGCAGGTCTTTGTTGTGCACCGACCCCCGACACCCGCCAACAGACCGTTTTGGAGGCCCCCAAAAAGAGGAGACTGACCTTGAATGACTGCCAAACCGGACAGGCCGTGGCGTATTATCATCTTCCCGGCCTGTTTGAACAGTTCGATTTTTACCGCGTCTTTCTGCCGCTGTTTGTCGCGCACCGGGAATATTTTTACCCGTGGTGCCGCATTGGCTCGCTGTACGGCGCCCCGGCCGATTGTCTGTGGGGCGGCGGACGGGTCGGCGGCGGCACGCATTCCGCGCAGCAGGTGCTGGCGCTGGCGCGCCAGTACGGCATTTCCGCCCGGCTCACCTTCAGCAATTCGCTGCTGCAGCCGCAGCACCTGGCCGATCCTGCCTGCAACGCGCTTTGCCGCCTGCTGCAAACCGGCGGCGGCCCGCAAAACGGCGTCATCGTCCATTCCGAGCTTCTGCTGCACTACCTGCGGCAGCACTATCCGGGGCTGTATCTGGTCTCCTCTACCACCAAGGTATTGACTGATTTTGCGCAGCTTTCGTGCGAGCTTTCGCGGCCGGAGTTTCACTTTGTCGTGCCCGATTTTCGCCTGAACCGCGCGCTGGCACAGCTGGTCGCGCTGCCGCAGGCGCAGAAAAACAAGGTCGAGCTGCTGTGCAACGAATGCTGCGACTTTGGCTGTCAGCAGCGCCGCGCCTGCTATGCGGCCGTCAGCCGCAAAAACCTTGGCCTGCCGGGGCCGGAGCATCACTGCACCGCCCCGCACGCGGCCGAAGGCTACCGCTTTTCCCGCGCGATGGCCAACCCCGGCTTCATCGGCGTGCAGGATATTCAAAGCTGTTGGCTGCCCATGGGCTTTTCACATTTCAAAATAGAGGGGCGGGGCCTTGGCAGCGCCGTCCTGCTGGAGCTTCTGCTGCATTACCTTACAAAGCCGCAGTACCACCTGCAGGTGCGCGAGGCGTTGTATCTTGACCCCATGCTGGATCTGTTCTGAACCGCCCGGCGACCACCGCCGGGCGCCGCCCGCTGCACTGCGCCTCCGTTTCAGCCCAGCGCGACATCCAGCGCCATCATTACGGTAAAGCCCACGGCAAAGCACACCGCCCCAAGGTTCGAATGCCGCCCCTGCGACATTTCGGGTATCAGCTCCTCCACCACCACATACAGCATGGCCCCGGCGGCAAAGCTTAACAGGTAAGGCAGTGCCGGAACCACCAGCCCGGCCAGAAAAATGGTCAGCACCGCGCCCACCGGCTCCACCGCGCCCGAAAGCACGCCGCCCCAGAACGCCTTTGTCTTCTTTTCGCCCTCGGCCCGCAGCGGCAGCGAGATAATGGCCCCCTCGGGAAAATTCTGTATGGCAATGCCAAGCGAAAGCGCCAGCGCCCCCGCGGCCGTAATGTGCGTTCGCCCCGAAAGAAACCCCGCGTACACCACGCCGACGGCCATTCCCTCCGGAATGTTGTGCAGCGTGACGGCCAGCACCATCATGGTGGTGCGCCGAAAAGCGCTTTTCGGCCCCTCGGCCTGCTGGCTGTTGCGGTGCAGGTGCGGCACCAGATGGTCCAGCCCCAGCAAAAACAGCACCCCCACCCAAAAGCCCACTGCGGCAGGCAAAAACGCCAGCCGCCCCAGCGCGGCCGCCTGTTCTATGGCGGGCAGCAGCAGGCTCCAGACCGAGGCCGCCACCATCACCCCGGCGGCAAAGCCGGTCAGCGCGCGCTGCACTCCCTCGTGCAGCGCGCCGCGCAGCAAAAACACGCAGGCCGCCCCAAGCGACGTGCCCCAAAACGGTATCAGAATGCCGATCACAGTACTCATCAATGCGCCCCTCCTTCTGCCGCAAAAACGGCGGCGGCGGTGAAAAACAAATATTTGAAAGGTAACGGTTAGCGGCTGCTAACCGCAACTGCATTATACCATGCCGCGCAGCGGTTTGCAAGCGCCGCCTGCAGTGCAGGCGGCATTCTGCCTGCACCGCGCTAGGGGCGGCTATGCCGCACGGGGCAGCCGCTGCCTGTGTGCCGCCCGGCAAATGCCCGGCAGGCGGCCGCTTTTGGGCGGCAGCCAACCTGTGAAAACCGTAACAAACCGGAGAATATTGCTTTTTTGCATTTTTGACTTGGCATTGGGTGCAAACAACGCTATGATATAAAAAATAAAAGAAATGTGTCGCTTTTTAGTGGTAGAAAAGGTCAAATGGTCGCCCCTGCCGCCCTGCGGCACAGAAAGACAAACGCATTATTTTGGCAAAGCCGTCGAAAGGCGGTGACGCAAAGCCAGATGGGTCTAACGCCAGTGCCGCGTCAGCGCGGCCTACGCTATGACAGCCGGTTGCATCCATTTTATATGGATTTTTTCAGTGGAAGCCCCGCCGGGTAAAACGGCGGCGCGCTTTTCTTGCCAGCCGTCTGCACCCGTTCGGGCAGGCGGCTTTTGTTATGTGCCAAAACCTGTGGCTGCGCGGCGGGTGCTTCTGCCGTACGGGGGTCGTTTTGTCGGGCAAAGCATTTTGTCGGGCGGGGCGCTCCCATGCAGCGGCCGCCCGGCCAGAAGAAAGGAACCGTATGAAAAAAGAGGGTTCATCCACGGCAAACCGCATTTGGACGGTGGTCGGCATCATCCTGTGTGTGGTACTGCTGCCCATTCTCATCATCAACTGCACGTTGCTCATCAAGGGCTACACCGGCAAGGGCAAGGTGCCCACCATCGGCGGTGTTTTCCCCATGATCGTCCTGACCGATTCGATGAGCGGCACCTTTGAAGCCGGTGATCTCATCATCTGCCGCACCGCAAAGGCGGAGGATGTGCAGCTCGGCGATATCATCTGCTATTACGACCCCATGGGCAGCGGCACAACCACCGTTACCCACCGTGTGGCCGCCGTCACGACGGATGCTTCCGGCGCGCTGGCTTGGCAGACCAAAGGCGACGCCAACAACACCGAAGATTACCGAAACCTGTGACTGCGGCTATACCGCCTCAGTCACCCTCAGCGCGGCCGATGTCTACTATGACGGCGCGGCCCACCCGGCCAGACTGCGCTATACCGGTACGCTGCTGGCGGCTGCCCCGACCATCGTTTACCGCGTGCAGGCGGCCGACGGCAGCTATGGCGCACTGCCAACCGGCGAGGCCGTCCCCACCAGCGCGGGCAGCTATCGCGCCTCCATCACGGTGGGCGGGCAGCACGTCATGGTGGAATATCAGATCAAATCGCCCACGGCGGGCACCAGCGTGGAAGCCAAAATTGCCGCCGGGCAGTTCTTCCGCGATTTCAACGGCGGCACATCTGCCAGCGCGGCGCAAAACGATGCCTTTACCGTACAGTTTACCGTGCAGAAGTTGAACCTTAATGTATATCAGCAGGCACCGGTGCTGTTGTTTGGCGCGGCGCTGCCTGCGGGCGCCACCGTTATTATGCAAACCGGCGGCGGCTACTGGTATTACCGCGCCGCCGAAGGGGCCGACGCCGCGGTGCCGCTTTCGGCCTTTACGGCCATGGGCGGCACGCAAAGCTTTGCCTACACCGCCGCGGCCAACCAGACCTACCGCTTTATTGTCAGCTTTGCGCAGGCCCAGCAAACGCCGGGCACGCAAAGCATTACGCTGACCTACACGCCCACCGGCCAGCTGCAGGGCGCGGCCGCCCTTACCCGTACGGCTGCCGTGCCGTTTGGGCTGGCTGCCGCGGGCGGCACGCTTACCGTTACTGCCCCCTCTGCCGCCGAAGAGACCAGCCGCTGGTACGGCTGCGGGCAGCTGTTGGTGCTGGAAGCCCCGGCCACGCTGCCTGCCGATGCCCAGCTGACCGTGACGGCGGGCGGCAAAACCACCGTGCACACCCGCAATGCACGCGGGCAGTTTGTGGTGCCGTTGGCCTGGGCGCAGCAGAAGTCGCTTTCGCTGGCGCTGGCCACGCAGCAGGCGGCCGCCGCCGGGCGGGACTATGCGCTTTCGGCTGCACTGTACACCGCTGCGGGCGGTCAGCGGCTGCTGGCCACCGGCTGCACGGCTGATCTGTCGCTGGCGGTGCCGCAGCTGACGGCCCCGGCGCTCAAGATCAGCGGCGGGCAGCGCCTGCTGACGGTGGGGCAGCCCATCAGCGTCACGCTTGCCATGCAAAACACTGACGGCGGCACCGTCAGCGCCACCGTGCAGGTGCGCGGGGCGGGCGGCGGCTATTCCGGCAACTTTCTCACGGCCGAAAACCTCGCCGCGGGCGAACAGTCGTTCTCGCTGGTGGCCATCACCCAGCCGGGCAGCTATCGCCTGCTGGTGACGGTGACAAAGGGCGGCCGCCAGGTGCTGGCCGTGCCGTATTACTTCATCGTGCAATAAAACCGCGCGGGGCGCAGGGCCCCGCGGCCCGGTGAAGGTCGGCTGACCGTGCAGTTTTGCGGCGTTGCTGGCACACAAGTGCGGCGGCGGTGCGGCTGCCGCAGTGCCAACCCCAACAAATAGCCAAAGCGGGCGGCTTTGTTTGCAAAAGCCGCCCGCTTTTTGTGTGCAGAAAGCGCGTCTCCCTGCGCTTTCCGCGCGCTGCGGCGCGGCAGCCGCAGCGTCGATTTTCCCTTGGCCGTCTGCCCGCCGGGTAACGGCGAAGCCTGCCGCCGGGCAGCTGCTGCCCGCCTGCGCGCCTGCGGCCGGTCGCCCTTGGGCGCAGCCTGCGCACCCTCCTGCGCTTGACACGGCCGTGCGCGCTGCATATAATAAAAAGAAACTGCGGCGGGTCCAAAAAGGGAACGGCCCGCAAGGCAGCGCCTGGCAAACAGGCGGCGCGGCCGGGCTTTGCGGCATGAAAAGCGGCGGTGCGCCATAAACAGGTAGCAACTATGACACAACAGGGAGGCAGAGAGTATGCAGGTTTTGGCGATCAACGGCAGCCCGCGGGCACACGGCAACACGGCGCTGGCACTGGAGGAAATGAAAACGGTGTTTGAGGGCGAGGGTGTCGCCTTTGAGGCGGTGCAGGTGGGGCAGCTGGCCATTCGCGGCTGTGTGGCCTGCGGCGGCTGCGCTAAGCTGGGCCGCTGCGTGTTTGATGATGTAGTCAATCAGTTGGCCGAAAAGCTGCAGCAGGCCGACGGTCTGGTGATCGCCAGCCCGGTGTATTTCGCCTCGGCCAATGCAACGCTCATCGCCTGTCTGGATCGGCTGTTTTACAGCACCCCCTTTGACAAAACCATGAAGGTGGGGGCCAGCGTGGTGTGTGCCCGCCGGGGCGGCTGCTCGGCCACCTTTGACGAGCTGAACAAGTACTTTACCATTTCCGGCATGCCCATTGCCTCCAGTCAGTACTGGAACAGCATTCATGGCCGCGCCCCCGGCGAGGCGCAGATGGATGAGGAGGGCCGCCAGACCATGCGGACGCTGGCGCGTAACATGACCTTTTTGATGAAAAGCATCGCCCTTGGGCGCGAGGCGTACGGCCTGCCCCCCAAGGAGCCGCGCGTGGCCACGCATTTCATCCGCTGAGCGCGGCGTATTGCCGGGCATGGCAGAGGCCAGGCGGGCTTTTATCCGGCTTCCGCCTGCGGGCCGCCCGTGCAGGCCGCCCCGGCGGGGCCCCGGCCCGGTGTGACAGTGCAGCTCCGGCCCGGCTTTCGTCCGGTTGGCCGCCCAAAGGAGGCTAAAGGCAGCGCCCGGCTGCAGAAGCGCCCGTTATTCCGTCAAGGAAAACGCTATTCCGTCAAAAAACCGTCTCGCCTGTTTGCTGACAGACGGGACGGTTTTTATATCACTGCTTTTTATCGCCGCGGGGAAGAAGCGGCAGAGGCGGCCGCCGCAGAGAACGGCTGCGGCGCGCAAAGCCCGCAGGCAGAGGGCTGCAGCAAATGCATTCCTGCAGCAGAATGCTGCTGCAGAGGTGCGCTGTTTTGGCGGCCCTGCGCCGGGGTGTTGGGCTTTGCCCCTTTAGAACGCGGTCTTTTCCGCCACATAATCGGCGACCTGCTCGAGGGGGATGCGCACCTGCTGCATGGTGTCGCGGTCGCGCACGGTCACGCAGCCGTCACCGGCCTTTTCGTCATCGCCAAAGGTTTCAAAATCAACGGTGATGCACAGCGGCGTGCCAATTTCATCCTGACGGCGATAGCGCTTGCCGATCGACCCGACCTCGTCAAAATCGACCATAAAGCGGCTGGCCAGCTGATGGTACAGCGGCATGGCCTTCTCGCTCAGCTTTTTCGACAGCGGCAACACGGCGGCCTTGTAGGGGGCCAGCGCCGGGTGCAGGTGCAGCACCACGCGCACATCGTTTTTGGCGGGGTCGACAATTTCTTCGTCGTACGCTTCGCACAAGAACGCCAGCGCTACGCGGTCGCAGCCCAGCGACGGCTCAATAACATAGGGAATGTAATGCTCGTTGGTCTCGGCATCAAAATAATCAAGGCTTTTGCCGCTGGCCTCCTGATGGCGGCGCAGGTCATAATCCGTCCGGTCGGCAATGCCCCACAGCTCGCCCCACTCGGTAAACGGGAAAGCGTATTCAATATCGGTCGTCGCGCGGGAATAAAACGCCAGCTCGGCGGGCTCATGGTCGCGCAGGCGCAGGTGCGCCTGATCGATGCCAAGGCTCAGCAGCCAGTTTTTGCAGTATTCTTTCCAATAGGCAAACCATTCCAGATCGGTGCCGGGCTTGCAGAAAAACTCGCACTCCATCTGCTCAAACTCGCGCGTGCGGAAAGTGAAGTTGCCCGGGGTGATCTCGTTGCGGAACGCCTTGCCCACCTGGCACACGCCAAAGGGCAACTTGCGGCGCGTGGTGCGCTGAATATTGGCATAGTTGACAAAAATGCCTTGCGCCGTTTCGGGGCGCAGATAGCAGGTGCTGGTGTTGTCCTCCGTCACGCCGATGAAGGTCTTGAACATCAGGTTAAACTTGCGGATGGGGGTAAAATCGTGCTTGCCGCACACCGGGCACACAATGTCGGGGTGCTCGGCCAGAAAAGCGTCCATCTCCTCAAAGCTCATGGCATCCACGTTCACCTCGGGGTGGGCATCGGCGATCAGCTTATCGGCGCGCTGACGGCTGCGGCAGCCGCGGCAGTCGATCAGCGGATCCGAAAAATTGCCGACATGGCCGGTCGTTACCCAGGTCTGCGGGTTCATGATGATGGCGGCATCCAGCCCGACGTTATACGGGCTTTCCTGCACAAACTTCTTCCACCAGGCGCGCTTGACGTTGTTTTTGAACTCCACGCCCAGGGGGCCATAATCCCAGCTGTTGGCCAGGCCGCCGTAAATTTCGCTTCCGGCGTAAATAAAGCCGCGGTTTTTGCACAGATTGATGATTTGATCCATGGTTTTCTGATCGTGTTGCATGGTAGGCTCCTCTCCCGTGCGGCGCTGCCAAGGGGGGCGCGCCGCGCCCTTGTGCGCCGACTTGGCGGCGCATTCTGCTGTAATACTCCTATTTTATAGCCTGCACCCGGTTTCGTCAAGTACAAGTCGCCGGGCGGGGCAAAATGTTTGCCATAAAAAGACAAATGCCCGCCCAAACGGGCCGCGCGGGGGCCTTTTGGGGCGCCGGTGAGGGCGCATGCCGGAGCGGGATGGCGGCGGCTTTCCGCGCGCCGCTGCGGCTGCCCGCCAAAGCCGCCCCGGCGGGCAAAAAAGGCAGGGGGCACAAAGCCCGGCCCGCCGCGCGGGCGGGGAAGAAGGCGCGGGGGGCAAAAAGCCCGCCCGGCCACCATCCGGGCAGCAAAAAAGCGCCGCCGCAGGGCCGCGGCGGCGCAGGGGAACAGGCAGACGAAAGGGGTCAGGCGTTCAGCGCAGCGCCCAAAGCGCGGCAGGCGGCCTCGGCGTCGGCATCGGGGGCATCCATGCAGATCACGCTGTCGCACACCAGCTGTGCGCCATCCGCCCGGCAGGTATCCTCCCAGTTGCGCATCCATTCGCCGTCGCCCCAGCCGTACGAGCCAAACAGCGCCAGCTTTTTCCCGGCCAGCGCGGCCTCGCAGCTCTGGAACATCGGCTCAAACTCGCTTTCCTCCAGCACCTCGGCGCCCATGGCGGGGCAGCCAAAGGCAACGGCGTCATACTCCGCCAGCTGGGCGGGGCCAAACGCATCGGGCGTCAGCAGGGCGGCCTCGCCGCCCGCATCCTTGATGCCTTGGGCAACCTGTACGGCCATGGCCTCGGTGTTGCCGGTGCCGCTCCAATAAACAACTGCAATCTTACTCATAGCTTATGTTCCTTTCTTTTGGTGGTTTTATGTTTTGCAAAGGGGTTTCGCAAGGGTTGGCTCCTGCACCGTCAGCTGCTCCATGCGCGCGCCGTCCGCCCAAAGGCGGCAGTACAGCGCCGTGCAGCGGCGATAGCAGGCAAACAGCCGCTGGGCGCTTTCGGCATCGCCGTAAACCTTCCAGCAGCCGGTGCATTTGCATTTCTGTGCGCCGTTTTCCATAAAGCCGCGCACATCCTCGGGCGGGTAGCCCAAAAACAGACCGATCTCATGGGGAAACTGCTCCGGCCCGCGGGGCGCGGCGCGCAGCTTTCGCACCAGATGGGCAAGGCAGCGCCGGGCATCCTGCCAGGGGTAGCCCTGCCCGCGCAGCAGGCAGGCGGCATCGTCTGCGGCAAGGTCGCGCTGCAGGCGCGCCGGACGGTAGACATAGATCAGCGCCTTACCGTCGCGGCAGCGCAGCGGCAAGGCCTGCAGGCCGCGGGGGTTCAGCGTGGTGTTGACGCGGCGCAGCTCCTGCAGCAGGCAGGCCATATCCTCGCACGGGCAGGTGAACAGCCCGGCGGTTTTCAGCCCGGCCAGCGTGGGCGAGCAAAAGCGGACGATCTGCTCCTCGGTCATGCGGGGCGCTCCTTTCAGCTGGCGTGCTCCTCCAGAATGGAGCGCAGCGCCGACATGGAACTGGAATGCGAACGGGCGATAACGGCGTTGCTGTCCTTGATCTCGCTCAGCGCGCAGCGCAGCATTTTATGCGACATGGTGTTGGTGAACAAAACCAGCAGATCGGGCGAGCCGATGCGGCTTTTCAGGCCGTCCTTCATTTGAGTGAAAACCTTGGCCTGACAGCGATACTCGCGGCAAAGGTCTTTGTATTGGCGGACCATGCAGTCATTTCCGCCGACGATAACAACGCTCATAGCAGTTTCTCCTGTTTGTGAAAAAATATGCATTGTCATGCAGAAGCACCGGGAAAATGCATTCATAGGTTAGCGTATGCTAACCTATGAATGCAGCATCCTGTCTTCTGCCGCAAATATCCCGCCGCGCCGCGGCACATGGGCAGTTGCCCGCCCAAAACAGGCGCGGGGCTGCGGCCTGCCGTCGGGAAAAACGTGAGGGACGGCAGCGCTGCGGACGGGAAAAAGGAAAACGATTTTACGGTTAGCACATGCTAACCTTGTGCTTTTATTATACACGCTTTTGGTGGGTTGTCAAGCATTTTTTTGCGAAAAATTCGTCCGTACAAAATGTGCGCCTCGAAAAGGCGTACATTGCAAAAAATACTTTGCAAAAGGGCATTGCCGGGCGCAGAAAAATAAGGGCAGGGGACGAAAGGAAAACGGCCAAAAGGAAAGCGGCAAAAAACGGGGATGGAGCAGCGACGCAAGCGCGGTGCCCAAAATAACGAAAGAAGAACGGGAAAGGAACGGAAACAAAAAAACAAACAGCAAAAGGAGAACGGGCAAAGGATGGCAGCAAAGAAAATGCCGCCGAAGCCCCGGCGGGCCGTTTGTCACATGGGCCGCAGCGGCCTGTGCGCTTTTGACAAAGGCGTGCGGCGTTTTTTCGGCGCGGCGGCTTTGCACGCTGGGGGGGCGGATATGGTATAATACCCCCCAAAAAGGGCCGCCTGTCGGGCCCGCCGGGGCCGGATGGCTTGGGTGCATCGGGTGCAGGGGCAGGTCAAATGTCCCGGTCGCTCGGCGGCCTTGGCCTGCCGGGCGGGTTGTTCTGCCGGGCGGCCGGGCTTGTCGGACGGTTCGACCCTTGGGCGGGCCTATGCGGCTCCGGCGATCCCGGGCGCGGGCCCGAAAAACGCTTGCTCTTAAAAAGCATTTTCAGCAAAACCGTTTTCAATAATGCGGCTTTGCGGTGTGTCTGCCCGGCAAAAGGCGGTTTCCCTTGCCCTCCTTTGCCAAGTGAAAACAAAGAGACCAAAAACCGGGGCCGCCCTTTCTGTCTGCGGACAGATGGAGCGGCCCCGGTTCTTTTTGCTATTTTGCCAAGCGAAACCGTTTGCCGGATAAGTGCTCTCGGAAGCCTGCGGGCAGCGCCGCAACGGAAAAGCGCGCTCCCCCGGCAAAGCAGGGGAAAGCTCACGCAGGCAAAAGCGCTGCGGCGCCGCCGGGCCTCACCGGCCGCGCAGCCTTTTTATACCGTGATGCGCAGCCCGTCATAGGCGACCAGCAGGCCGTCCCTGGCGGCCAGCGCCGCCGTTTCGGCGTGGCTTTTGTGCAGCGACGGCGCCAGATGCACCAGATACAGCTGCGCGTCGGGTGCAAAGGCGTTCTGCTGGCGCAGCACGGTCAGCATCAGGCGGATCATCGGAAGCGTGTTGTGCTCAAAAATGCGGTACTCGTTTTCATAGTCGCCGCAGGTGGCATCGAACAAATAGCAGTTCAACTGCCTGCCGTACAGATATTTGCCGGTCGCGGTGGGCAGCCAGGCGCCGTCGGTGCCGTAAAACAGGGTGCGGCCCGCCTTTTCCACCAGAAAATGCAGGGTCTCCTCGCCGGGCTGCTCCGTCTCGTGGTTCGAGCGCAGTGGCGTTACTGTAAAGCCGTCAAAGGTGACGGGCTGCGGCATTGGCAGCACCTGCAGCCGCATGGGGTGCAGCTGCTCTGCGCCGGGCAGCCCCTGCGAGCGCTCCGCCAGCAGGCGCAGGGTATCTGCGCTGCCGTATACCGTGATGGGGTGCCCGGCCTGCGCGGCAAGGGTACACAGATGGTCAGCCCGGAAATGGTCATTGTGCGAGTGCGACACCAGCACCTGCCGGATATCCTGCGGGGCAATACCAGCAATGGCAAGCTCCTCCAGGATCCAGTCGCCGCAGTCGATCAGGGTGTGACCGTCCAGCAGCACCGCGTTGGAGCGGCGGATATCGCGGTCAAACCGGCCTTTCAGGTCGGTTTTCAAACGTGGGCTGTAATCGGCCGCACCGGTGCCCAAAAACAAAACTTCCATAAAAACTCCTTTTTCATTCGCATGGAATGGCCTTCGCGCGCGGCGAGGCCCGATCAGCCGTTTTGTTCGTCCAGCGACTGCTCCAGCAGGTCGCAGCGGCAGGCTTCGCCCTCCAGCAGGCGCAGGGTGACGATCTCAAACGGGCCAAAGGCGACCGACAGCGGTGCAGCCAGCGGCGCGCCCTGCAGCACGGCGGTGCGGGGTGCGGCCGTCGGGTTGAACAGACGGACGATCAGGCCGCGGCCGTCGGCGGCGCGCTTGACGGCGGGCAGCTGAACAGCATCGTCACCCGTCAGCTGCAGCAGAGCGTCCAGCGGCCGGGCGTTTGCTTCACCGGCGGGGAAGAAAGACAGCGCCATGGGGCGTTCGCCAAAGGCATCGGCACGGCGCGCCGTGCCGGGCAGCACCTGCGCGGCATCCCCGGCCAGCAGGCAGAAGCGGTACAGGCGTTCGCCCTGCTCGATATGGGGCGAGTAGCGATCCTGCGGGATGATCCTGCGTTCGCCGATGGGGTGGGCCGTGTAGGCGGGAGAGCGCAGCAGCGACAGCCACAGCACGCCGTCTCTGCCGGAAAGACCGTAGGTGCCGTCGTTGAGCATCGTCAGCGCATGGGCGCCGTCGGTCAGCACGGCGTAGCGTTGGGCAACGTTTTCGCGGCCGGTCATGGGCAGCGGCTCTTCGCCATAGGCGACCTGACCGCGCAGCTGAGGATGCTGCAGGGCCGAGGGCAGGCGCAGCTTGAGCATTTTATGCGTCTCCGCCCACTGTACCCGCACCGAGACCTCCACGGCCGCGCAGGTGTGGGAAAGCGTGTACCGCATCACGGCACGGGAAGCGCCCCAGCACAGCAGCGCCTCCACCACCGTACGCACAGGGCCATCCTCCACAAGGTGCACCGGGTCCAGCGGGGCGCACACGCCGCAGAAGGCGGCGGCCGCCTCGGGGGTCATCAGGGCAAACGTGCCGATGCGCTCCTCAAAGCTTTCGACGGTCATGCCCCACGGATCCTCGTTGTCGGCCAGCACATCCAGGCTGCAGCCGCCGGGCTGCAGGTACTCCGTGCCGCCGACGGCATACCGGCGCAGCGTGCCGTCGGCACGGTCGATCTCCACCGTCATGTGCGGGGTGTCAAAGCGGTATACCTCCTCTGTCAGCCGGGGCAGCACCGGCTTTTGGGCAATGCGGGTATAGGTGCAGTCAAAGCGGTTCATCTGCATGGGGGCCAGCACGGCGTGGAACACCACGCGCTTGCGCCAGTCCAGCGGCAGGTTGCTGTCCTCCTTTTCACACTGGGTGGGCAGTGCGCGGCCGTCCTGCCAGACCTGCGGCCAGTGAAAATCGTTGTCCCAGTTCTGATCCCACAGCATCATCTCGCAGGTAAAATCGCCCTCCACCGGCCAGGGATGCGGGTTGTAGACCAGAATGGGGATCTCGCCCTCGGCGGCGGCGCGCTGCCCGCGGGAGAGCGCGAAAAAGGCGCGGGTGCGGATGCGGGAGAGCTGCTCCAGCGCGTGATCCAGCTTGCGCAGCACCATCTCCTCCACCGGCTGAATGGAGGAGCCGGGCAGCGAATCGTGAAATTGCACGGTCAGCAGGTCATAAACGGCCTCGCCGAATTCCTGCGCAGGCCATGCCATACCGGCGCGCTCGGCGTCGGCGGCCATCTTTTCGGTGGAGAACAGCTCGTTTTCCAGCTGGCGGTATTTCTGTTTGATGCGGATCTGGCTGGTGTAGCAGCCGGGGGCCCACAGGTTCAGGTCACCCTCGCGGCGGGGCAGCTGGCGGCCGCTGGCCTCCAGCTCGCGCTGCTCCTGCTTCGCACGGGCAAAAAAGTCCTCCGGGGTGGCGTGCAGCAGCACAACATCCCGGGCGGCCAGCTCCTCTTTCAGGGCGGCAATGTCGGCAAGATCGCGGCGCGAGGCCCCGCCGCCGTGGTCGCCGACCCCCCACAGGCAGGCATCATAGGCCGACTGGGGCCGCCGCTGCACATACCCGCGGATCTTTTCTGCTGCCTTGCCCAGCTGCGAGCCATAATCCGGCAGGCGCTGCGCCAGCAGGGTAGAGCCGTCGCACCCCACCCAGACAAAGGGGCCGTCCGGTAGGTGCAGGCGTTCCTCATTGGGGCGGCAGAACAGATAGCTGTCAAAGCCGCTTTTCTTCAAAATCTGCACCAGACCGCGGCTGTGGCCGAACGGGTCAAAGTTGATGGCTGTTGTGGGGGCTGCGCCAAATTTTTCGCGAAAATACAGGCGTCCCTCCAAAATCTGGCGCACAAAGGCCTCGCCGCTGGGCATGTTGCAGTCCGGCTGCAGAAACCAGCCGCCCATGATGTGCCAGCGTCCCTCCCGCACCAGGCGGCGGATGCGCTCAAACAGGGCGGGCTCGTATTCCTCTACCCAGCGATACAGCAGCGCTTCGTTGTGGTTGAATACATAGCCGTCAAATTCCTCGCAGAAATCCGCCGCACAGCGGAAGGTGGAAAGCGCGGCGGCGGCGCCCTCCTCCCATTCCCATTGCCACACCGGGTCAAGATGCGCGTTGCTCAGCAGGTACAGCGTCTTTTTCATGGCAGGCTCTCCTTTTTCCTTTTTTGACAAAGCGGTTCTCCGCAGCCTGCGGAAACCGGCGTCGGCTTCATGATACCATTTTCCGCACCGCTTGAAAAGCCCCCGTCGGCGCGGCGGCGGATATTTTTTGCGGCGGGTGCGGGCGGCGCTTGGTTCTTCTTCAAAATGTGCGCTGTAAGCGGACAAATTGTTTAAAGCCGAAAGCCCGCCGCGCTGCGGAAAACCGGGATGCGCGCACTATACAAAATAACTGATTTTTCGGTATTAGCTTTGGCATTTTGACGAACGAAGATTTTGAAAAAGGGGTATCTTTTTCTGTTTGAATCTGATAAAATACAGACGACTTTCACAAGAGACCGAACCGGCGGCCGCCAATTCGGTCAGGAAAAGGAGGAACCCAATGAGCTTTGTGATGGATAAGCTTCGTATTCTATGCGAAAAGCTGGAGGAGCAGCGCGCACAGCCCCTGTCAGGCATGAGCGGCGTGGAGTATGTAAGCTGCGGATACAAAAAGAGCAATACCCCTCCGGCGGACGGTTGGCAGCCGTTTGCGCCCGGCATGCGCGTCGGCGGGGCTGACAGGCATTACTGGTTCCGTTTTGATCTGAATACCACGGCCGCACCGGCGCACACCCGCGCGTTTCTGCGCATGACGACCGGGCACGAGGGCGAATGGGATGCCCGCAACCCGCAGGGCCTGCTGTACCTTGACGGCAAAATGACGCAGGGCATGGATACCAACCACACCGAGGCGCTGCTGCCGTCGGCCGCCCGCTGCCACGCCGACCTGTACTATTATACCGGCATGGAGTCGTATGACTGTGCGGTCAGCTTCCGGCTGGAGGCGGTGGATGAGCGCGTCGATGCGGCCTACTATGATTTTCTGGCGCCGTACCGCGCGCTGTGTCAGCTGGATGCCAACAGCACCGAGTATGCCGCCATCTGCCGCGTGGCCGAGCGCGCCGCCGACCTGGTGGATATGCGCCAGCCTAAAAGTGAAGCATATTTTGCCAGCCTGCAGCAGGCGCGGGCGCTGCTGTCCGACGAGCTGTACAACGGAATCTGCGGCGCCAAGGATACGCCGGTCGTCAACTGTATCGGCCATACGCATATTGATGTGGCGTGGCTGTGGACGTACGCCCAGACGCGCGAAAAATCGCAGCGCAGCTTTGCCACCGTGCTCAAGCTGATGGAGGAATACCCCGAATATCTGTTTATGTCCAGCCAGCCGCAGCTGTACAAGTATGTCGAGCAGGAGGCTCCCGAGTTGTTCGAGCGCATCCGTGAGCGCATCCGCGAGGGCCGCTGGGAGGCCGAGGGCGCCATGTGGCTGGAGGCCGACTGCAACCTGATCTCCGGCGAGAGCATGGTACGCCAGATTCTGTATGGCAAACGCTATATGCAGCAGAAGCTGGGGGTGGACAGCCGCGTGCTGTGGCTGCCGGATGTGTTCGGTTACAGCGCGGCGCTGCCGCAGATCTTGAAAAAAAGCGGGGTGGACAGCTTCGTCACCAGCAAGATCAGCTGGAACGAGACCAATTGCCTGCCCTATGATACCTTCTGGTGGGAGGGCATCGACGGCACCGAGATCTTCACCAGCTTCCTGACGGCGCAGGATTACCCTGCAGGCGGAAAGCCGACGACGGGCACCACCTATGTGGCCAATACCGAGCCCTCCATGATCCTGGGCACCTGGAACCGCTATCAGCAAAAGGAGTATAACGACGAGACCATCGTCACCTTCGGTTTCGGCGACGGCGGCGGCGGCCCTACCCGCCATATGCTGGAGATGCAGCGCCGTATGACAAAGGGCCTGCCCGGCTATCCCCGCACGCAGATGAGCTTTGCGGGCGGCTGGCTGGAGCGCAGCCGTAAAAACTTTGAAGAGAACAGCAAAAAGCTGCGCCGCACGACCCGCTGGGTGGGCGAGCTGTATCTGGAATATCACCGCGGCACCTATACCAGCCAGGCCCGCAACAAGCGCGCCAACCGCAAGGGAGAGTTTGCCCTGCAGCGCACCGAGGCGCTGGCGCTGGCCGACTGCCTGCTCAACGGGGCGGCATGGCCGGGCGAGGCGCTGCACGACTGCTGGGAGCTGATGCTGCGCAACCAGTTCCATGATGTCATTCCCGGCTCCTCCATCCATGAGGTGTACGAGGACAGCACCGCCGAGTATGCGCAGGTGTTTGCCGCCGCCGGAGAGCTGGAGAGCCGTGCGCTGGCCCATCTGGCCGCACACATCGACGCGCCGCAGGGCGGCGTGCTGGTGGTCAACGCCACCGGTGCGGCCCACGGCGGGGCCGTGCGTCTGCCGGACGGCAGCATGACTGAGGTCGGCACCATCCCGGCGTGGGGCTGGAAAGTGGTGCAGCCGCAGGCGGCTGCCGCCGTCAGCGTGCAGGGCCGCACGGTGGAGAACCGCTTCTACCGCCTGACGCTGGATGAGGCCGGACGCATTGCACAGCTGTGGGATAAGCGCGCCGCCCGCGAGGTGTTCCGCCCCGGCGAGTGCGGCAACGAGCTGCAGATCTTTGAGGATTTCCCTCGGGCGTATGACGCATGGGAGATCAGCGACTATCACCGCCAGAAGATGTGGGTGCTGGATACCCCCGCGCAGCTGACGCCGGTCACCGACGGCAGCCGGGCAGGCATCCGGGTGCAGCGCAGCTATCTTGCCAGCAGCATCACCCAGACCGTCTGGCTGTATACGGATGGGGAACGCATCGACTTTGAGACCGAGCTGGACTGGCACGACGAGCACCAGCTGCTGAAGGCGGCTTTCCCACTGGATGTACACGCCAGCCGCGCCACCTATGAAATTCAATTCGGCAGCGTCGAGCGGCCCACCCATTCCAACACCAGCTGGGATGCCGCCAAATTTGAGGTCTGCGGCCACAAATGGGCCGATTTGTCCGAGAATGGCTACGGCGTCAGCCTGCTGAACGACTGCAAGTACGGCCACAGCGCCGAGGGCAGCACCCTGCGTCTGACCCTGATCAAGTGCGCGACCTACCCCGACCCCGAAGCGGATAAGGGTCGCCACACTTTCACCTACTCGCTGCTGCCGCACACGGGCGACTGGCGCACCGGCCATACGGTGCAGCAGGCGTACGCGCTCAACCAGCCGCTGCAGGCCGTGGCGCTGCCCGCGCAAAGCGGCAGTCTACCCGCCAAATGGTCACTGGTGCACACCGATGCCGAAAACCTGATGATCGACACGGTAAAGCGTGCGGAGGATTCGGCGGATGTGCTGATTCGCCTGTACGATGCCTACGACCGGCGCACCCCGGCGGCCCATGTGACCTGCGGCTTTGCCGTGCGCCGCGCCGTGCTGTGCGACCTGATGGAGAACGAATTGGCCGAGCTGCCCGTCAGCGGCAGCACCGTTACGGTGCCCGTCGGCAACTTTGAGATCGTCACCCTCCGGGTGACACCGGCGGTGTAAGCCGTCGGTGCTGTGATGGGCTTCTGCCCCGCCCAGAGCAGAGGGCCCGTCCTGTCCGGTATCATATTAAAGAAGAAAAAGGCAAAACGACAAACCCTGCCGACTGCAGGCGGGGCCCGGCTGCGGCCCTGGCCCGGCCGGGAAAAGAGGTAAAACGCAATGTTTCAGATTCGATGGCTTTGGAGAAACATGGACGGCCGTTACCGACGACTGTACATACTTGGTCTGGCTATTTCCGTGGTTTCTACCGTGATGGGGCTGATCAACCCCTTTGTCTCGGCCGAGCTGGTGGATACCGTTATCGTCGGCCACAACACCGAGCCCATGGTGCGGCTGCTGATGATCATGCTGGCGGTGACCGTGGTGCAGCAGGGCATGCGCTACGGCATGGTCATGTGCTTTGAAAGCAGCGCGCAGAATGTGGTATACAACCTGAAAAGCAAGCTGTTTGAAAACCTGCAGCATCAGGAAATGGCCTATTTTGACCGCAACCGCACCGGCGACCTGATGACCCGCCTGTCTGGCGATGTGGACTGGTGCCGCCACTTCCTCGCCTATCTGGTGTATGTGCTGCTGGAGTGCTTTACCCGGTTTGGCTTTACGCTGGTGTTCCTGCTGTTCATCAACGTCAAGCTGACGCTGGCGCTGCTGGCCGTTGCGCCGCTGCTGCTCATCATCACGCTGGTGTACTCCAAGCACATCCGGCCGCTGTTTGTCGATCTGCGCGATAAAATGGCCGCCATGAACACCGCCGCGCAGGAAAACATTGCCGGCAACAAGGTGGTCAAGGCGTTTGCCCGTGAGGAGTTTGAAAAAGACAAATTCCGTGTGCAGAACGAAGCGTTCCGCAAGGCCAACCTGGATATCAGCAAGCGCTGGCTCAGCTTTTATCCAGGCATCGACTTTCTGGCCAACGCCATGACCATCATCACCATCTTTTTCGGCGCATACCTCATCATGAAAGGCGAGCTGACCTTTGGCGGTCTGACCATCTTCACCTCGCTCTCCTGGGCGCTGAGCAGCCCCATGAGCACCCTGGGCGCCAACCTCAACGACCTGCAGCGCTTTGCCTCCTCGGCCAATAAGGTCATCGAGGTATATTATGCGCGGCCCACCATCATTGACCGTGACGATGCCGTGGAGCATCCGCAGGTAAAGGGCAAGGTCGAGTTCCGCCATGTCGATTTTTCCTATGGCAGCGAACCGGTTTTGAAGGACATCTCCTTTGTTGTGCAGCCCGGCCAGACGCTGGCCATCATGGGCGCGACCGGCAGCGGCAAAACCACCATTATCAGCCTGCTGGCGCGTCTGTACGACGTCAAGCAGGGGCAGGTGCTGCTGGATGACTGCAACGTGCACCTGTGGAAGCTGGATGAGCTGCGCCGCAGCGTGGCGACCGCCACGCAGGATGTTTTCCTGTTTTCGGATACGGTCGAAGCCAACATTTCGTTCGGCGACCCGGAGCTGACCGATGAGCAGATCGCCGATTTTGCCCGCCGTGCCGGGGCGGCCGAGTTTATTGAAAAAATGCCGGAGGGCTATAAGACCGTGGTCGGTGAGCGCGGCGTCGGGCTTTCCGGCGGGCAGCGGCAGCGCGTGGCGCTGGCGCGCGCCATGGCCATGCAGGCCCCTGTGCTGGTGCTGGATGACACCACCAGCGCGCTGGACAGCGAGACCGAGCAATACATCCGCGAGCAGCTGCCGCAGCTGCCGTACCCCTGCACCAAGATCATCATCGCCCAGCGCATCTCCTCGGTGCGTCGGGCTGACCAGATCCTTGTGCTGAAGGACGGCGCCATTGCCGAGCGCGGTACGCATGAGCAGTTGCTGGCCAACCGCGGGTACTATTACGAGACCTACTGCCTGCAGAACGACATACCCTTTGAAGCCGATGAACGGAAAGGGGGCGAGTGAGCATGGCAAGACGCAATACTTTCGGCGTAGATGAAACGCTGGAGACCCCGTTCAGCTTTCAGCATCTCAAACGCGCGGGCAAATACATCAAGCGGCACACCGGTCGCATGCTCGTTTCGCTGGGCCTGAGCATTGTGACGGCAGTCATTGCTCTGTACATTCCCAAAATCAGCCAGTGGGTGCTGGATGATGCCGTCCCTAACCAGAACTACCGCTATCTGCTGCAGCTGCTGCTGTCCTATGTGGGCATTCTGGTGGTCAGCGTGGCGTTTAACGTCATTCGTGCATGGTTAATGGCAAAAGCGGCGCAGGGCATCATCTATGACATCCGCGAAGATCTGTTTACCCACCTGCAGAAGCTGCCGTTCACCTATTATGACAGCCGCCCGGCGGGCAAAATTCTGGTGCGCGTGGTCAACTATGTCAACTCGGTGGCCGATATTCTTTCCAACGGCATTCTGAACATGGTGATGGAACTGCTGACGCTGGTTCTGGTGGCCGTGTTCATGTTTGCGACCGATGTCAAGCTGGCCTTTGTCATTGTGGCGGGCATGCCGCTGTTTGTGGCGTGCATCCTGCTCATCAAGCCGCGCCAGCGCAAGGCTTGGCAGGCGCAGTCCAACAAAAATTCCAACTTCAACGCCTATCTGGCCGAAAGCATCGACGGCGCCAAGGTCAGTGAGCTGTTCGCCCGGCAGGATGAAAACGTCACCATCTGCAACACGCTGCTGGTGGCCTGCCGCAAAACCTGGATGGATGCGGTGCGCATCAGCAATACGGTGTGGTTGTGCTCGCTGATCCTGACGCAGCTGGTCACCACTTTCCTGTATCTGACGGGTGTGTATTGGTACGGCGGCGGGCTGATTGTTTCGTTCGGCGTCCTTTCCGCCATGAGCCAGTATGTCAGCCGTTTCTGGCAGCCCATCACCAACCTGGCCAACATTTACAACAACTTCATCAACAACATCGCCTACCTGGAGCGCATTTTTGAAACGATGGATGAGCCCATCACCATCGACGATGCACCGGATGCCAAAGAGCTGCCGCCCATGCGCGGCGAGGTCACGTTTGACCATGTGACCTTCGGGTACGAGCCGGGCATCCACATTCTCGAGGATATCAGCTTCCATGTGCGGCAGGGCGAAAGCATTGCGCTGGTCGGGCAGACCGGCGCAGGCAAAACCACGGTCGTCAACCTGCTCAGCCGCTTCTACGATCTGGACAGCGGCGCCATTCTGCTGGATGGACAGTATGACATCTCGAAGGTGACGCTGCACTCTCTGCGCAGCCAGATGGGCATCATGATGCAGGATTCGTTCATCTTCAAGGGCAGCATCCGCGACAACATCCGTTATGGTAAGCTGGATGCCACGCAGGAGGAGATCGAACGGGCGGCAAAGGCCGTCTGCGCGCATGATTTCATCATGCAGATGGAGGACGGATACGATACGCAGGTCAGTGAGCGCGGCGGCCGTCTGTCGCAGGGGCAAAAGCAGCTCATCAGCTTTGCGCGCACCCTGCTCAGCGATCCCAAGGTCCTGATTCTGGATGAGGCGACCTCCTCCATTGATACCAAGACCGAAAAGCTGCTGCAAAAGGGCATTGACGCCCTGCTGCAGGGGCGCACCTCGTTCATCATTGCGCACCGGCTTTCCACCATCCGCAAGTGCGACCGCATCTTCTTTGTCGGCGAAAAGCAGATACTGGAGGCGGGCAGCCACGCCGAGCTGATGGAAAAGCACGGGCTGTACTATCATCTGTACACCGCCCAGATGAACGGCGACGCAGACTGATCCATTCCCCGGCCGGGCGGCCTGCCTGACCGGTTGACGACCCAAAGCAGGCGCGGTTCCCCCGGCAGACCATGCCGGGGGACTGTCTGCTTTTTACGGAGGCTTTCAAAATGGCATTGACCGCACAGGAAAAACAGCGCGCCGAGCAGGTGCGCGAGTATATCGAGCAGCATTGGGCCGCTTCCATCGCCGACCCTTCCAACCCCAAGGAGGGCGTATTCGCCCTGCCGCAGCCGTTCGTTACCCCCAGCGACGCGGGCCCCTTTAACGGGATCCTGTTTTATTGGGACAGCTTTTTTGCCAACCGGGGGCTGATCCTCAGCGGGCGCACGGCCGAGGCCCGCAGCACCGCGGAGGATATGTTCTATTTGATCGACCAGTTGGGCTTTGTGCCAAACTACAGCACGCCGGACGGCGCCTGGCGCAGTCAGCCGCCGCTGCTGGCGTGGATGGTGCGCGATATTTACGCGGCCGCGCCGGATGATGCATTTCTGGCGCAGGGCTATGCGCATGTGAAAAAGGAACATCATTTCTGGATGCAGCACCGCGCGGCAGCCGACGGCCTCAACCGCTATTTTCAGACGGCGCCCGGTGATGCCCAGCTGCTGGAGTTTGGCGCGGCCATGCAGCAGCGGCTGAAGATCACCGTTCCGGCGGAGGATGCGCTGCCCTTTGCCGTGCACAAGCTGGCAGAGGCAGAATCCGGCTGGGATTTCAACCCCCGCTTTGACACCCGCTGCGCGGATTTTGCCCCCGTTGACCTGAACAGCATTCTGTACAGCGTCGAATGCCTGCTGGCCGTTTGGGCGGCCAAACTGGCCCCGGCGGAGGAGGCGGGCTGGCGGCAGGCGGCCGCCGCGCGCCGCGACGCCATGTGCCGCCATATGCTGGCGGAGGACGGCGTGTTTTACGACTATGATTTTGTGCGTGACGAACGCTCGCCGGTGCTCAGCGCCGCCTCGTTTTTGCCGCTGTGTGCCGGGCTGGCCACGCCGCAGCAGGCCGAGGCGGCCGTGCGGCAGGCGCTGCCCCGCCTGATGGAGCCGTTTGGCATTGCGGCCTGCGCCCGCCGCGCGCATATGCCCATCACCTACCAGTGGGATTGGCCCAACGGCTGGGCCCCGCTGCAATACTTTGTGCACGAGGGGTTGATGCGGTACGGCTATACGCAGCCTGCGGCGCGGCTGCGCCGGGCGTACCTGCTGCTGGTGACGCAGCAGCTGGAAAAAACCGGCCGCCTGTGGGAAAAATACAACGTTGCCAACGGTACGCTGGAGGTCTCGGACGAATACGAGATGCCGGTGCTGTTGGGCTGGACGGCGGGCGTGTTTCTGCATTTTCTGGCGCTGGAGTAAGCGCCGCGCGGTTTTCGCGCAAAGAGCGGCACGCAGCGTGTGGACGGCTGCCGCCTGACGGACGGCGGACCGTGTTCTCTGTACGGCCGCCCGAGCGGGCGCAAACGAAGTCTGCCGGGGCGGAAAAATGCCGCTTTCAAAAAGTAAAATAGCAAAAAAGCCGGCCGGGCATCCCTGCGGATGTCCGGCCGGCTGCTATGTTTGGGAGAGACAAAAAAGAAAGAGGGGGGGAGTCACCGCGCGGTCAGGGTCGGGCGGTGCGTTTTTCCTGTCGGCCGAAGTCGTGGCCGGGGCCGTGCTCAGCGAATGACTTTCCGGCAGGGGCAGGGGTCGTCTGGCGTGTCGCCGCCGGGGTCATCCGGCGCGCTCTGGCTGCCGGTGCAGGCACAGGGGCAGCCGCTGCCGCCCGACGCCCGGCCGGTGCGCGCGGCCGCAGGCAGGGCATTCTGAATGGCGCGCCAGGTGTCGCGGGTCACGCTGCCCAGTACCGGGCCCTGCGCTTCCCGCTGGGCACCGCGCACCACATTCAGCGTATCCGCGCCGAAAATGCCATCCTCCCGCACAAAGGAAAGCCCGCAGTAGTACTGCCCCAGACAGTTCAGCGACTGCTGCAGCTGGGTGACAAGCGGGCCAAACGCCCCCACCTGCAGCACGGCATCCGGCCAGCTGCAATCGGCGTTCGGGCGCTCGCCGTAAATGTCCTCGGCGCTGCACAGCTGAAACACCGTCAGTAGCGCATCCCAGACCGTACGGTCGACCGTGCCGGTCACCGGCAGCGAAAATTCACGCTGAAAGCTTTCCACCGCGGCGGCCGTGTACGGGCCGTATACGCCGTCGGGGTCGTAGGCACCCGGTTCCTCCGGCGCGGCCTGACTGGTGACGTTCTGTGGGGCGACGGGCGAGAGCACCGCCTGGAAAAACAGCGAGATGAAATCCAGCATACGCTGCACCCAGACGACGGTCGTCCCCTCCGAGCCGACCGTCAACTGGGCATTGTAATCTACATGCTGAGAAGAGCGTGCCGCGCCCTCTACCGTGATAATGCGGATATAGGCCGCATACAATGCCCGCCAGGTGGCCGTGCCGACCACGCCATCCGGCGACAGGTCAAACAGCGTCTGAAAAGCGATGACGGCCTTTTCCGTGGCCGCGCCGAACGTCCCGTCATAGGCAATGGTCGGAATGGTGGGATAGTACAGCGACAGCACATACAGATAATACTGCATTTCGCGTACGGCGCTGCCGGTGCTGCCGCGCCGCAGGGCACTGCCGGGATAGGTGCCGGGCAGGTCGTTATCCGGCACAAGGGTCAGCACCACGGCGGCGAAGATCTGCCGCAGCTTGTTCCAGGTCAGCGGCCCGACAGCGCCGTCCGCCGTCAGCCCGAACAGCTGCTGAAAGCTGCGTACGGCCGCCGCCGTTCCCGTGCCGTAAATGCCGTCGACCGTTGGGGCGGGCAGCGAGGAATAGCGTCCCGCAATGACCGAAAGCCAGAACTGCACCGTGCGCACGGCGCTGCCGGTGCTGCCTTGCCGCAGAACGGTGCCGGGGTACTGGGTGACATAACTAAGCTCGGTATTTTCCTCCAGCATGACGGAGGAAAACTCACGGTACAGGGCGTTCCAGGTGGCGCGCCCGACCACGCCGTCTGCCGTCAGTCCGGCCCATGCCTGAAACATGCGTACTGCGTTGGCGGTGGCCGAGCCGAAAATGCCGTCCACCGCCAGCAGCGGCAGGCCGTTGATGTAGCCGCGCACGGTGTTCAGCCAGTACTGTACCTGCCGCACGGCGTTGCCCCGACTGCCGGTGGAAAGCACCGTGCCGCCCCAGGCGCCTTCCGCGTCGGAAACGCTGTCCTGATTGGGAAATTCCCCCTCGCTGGTCAGCTCGGCCAGGCGCTTGACGGCCACATAAATATAGCTGATCTTATACCATGTGGAATAGCCCACCACACCGTCCTGCGTCAGGCTGAACTGCTTTTGAAACCGGCGCACCACGGCCTGTGTGTCCGTGCCGAAAACACCGTCCACCGTCAGCGTGCCGAAGCTGGGGTAGTTTTTGGCAATGCGGTTCAGCTGCCGCTGAATAATGCGCACGTTGGTACCGGCGCTGCCCACCTGCAGCGGGCTGCCGGGGTAGCTTTGCGGAATGGAGGCCAGGTTGGTGGAGGTGACCAACTCGACGTCACTGCCGTAATAGCTGCGCAGGATGCGGATGGCGGAATAGCCCTGATTGGCCAGCGTGACCGTGCCCCACTGCTTGAGGCCGGGGCAGGTGACGGTTTTACCGTCGCAGTATTCGGCGTAATAGGGGTTGACGGTGCCGCTGCGGCGGATGTAGGTGGCAAACAGCTCGTCGACCAGCTGCGAGACGTTTTCAAACAGGTTGCGCCCATGCACATAATACTGGTCGTAAGAGGTGGAGTTGGTGATTTGGAACGAGTAGCCCTTGCTGCGGTACCATTCGGTGTATACACGGTTCAGTGCAAGGCTGATCTGGCAGTAGATGTTGGCCCGCAGGGCCTGCTCCGGCCAGGTGGGGTAAATTTCGCTGCAGGCCACGTTTTTGATGTAATCCTTAAAGGTGACGGTGACGTTCTGTGCGCTGGCCGTCGGGCGGCCCAGATGCACGGTGATGTACTGCGGTATGACCACCTGCGACAGCACCCGCGCGGCGCTGCAGTCGTCATACGGGGCAACCGAGGGCGCGCAGCTGTCCGCCTGCGTCAGGTGGTGGCGGGGGATCTCGTACCGCTGCGGCAGGGCGGCCGGGTCGGCGTCCGAGCCGGAGGGCTGCATGGCCAGCTGCAGCAGGCTGGTTTGCCCGGCAAATACCTGTATGCCGCTGATCTCCACCGGTTCAAAGCTTTCCTTTCGGGCATACAGCTCGTAAACGGCATAGGGCAGCTGCTGGTTGTTTTCATCCAGCGAAAGCTCGGCGGGCGGGGCGTCGACCAGCACAGGGGTGCTGTCGCCGTTTTCATCGGTGAAAAACTCGGCCAGAACGTTGCCCGCCGTGTCGGTGAGGGTGATCCACACCTCGGCGCAGGGCAGCGAGCCGCCGGTCAGCGTCTGAATATGAATGCTTCCGGTTGACATGGCAATCGACCTCCTTTTTTCTCATTCTATGCCGCCGACTGCTGCGGCGTCCGGCGGTGGGACAGAAAAAACACGCTCCGTCTGCCCGCAGACGAAGCGTGCGTGGACTGTGGGCGGCCGGCCCAAAATCGGGGCATCAGGCGCGCGGTGCGCCGGCCGCCTCCTTTTTGCTGCGGCCGACCTGAATGTTGTCGCGGGTGCGGCATTTCAGCGCGGCGATGGGGTGCGGCTTTTCCTCATAGCGATAGTCGCGGCCGCAGCGGGCGATGTGCTCGCGGATGACGGCGTGCGACTGCAGCGCCGCTGTGCTGCGGTTGATCTGCTGCTGATAGCGGAAGAAATCCGCGTTGTCGGGCAGCTCGGCCACATTGCAGTACCCCTCGCGGAGGCTGGTCAGGCGTGCGGTGGTCAGCACCTGCCGCACATATTCCTTGCTGGGGGCCAGCGTCAGCAGGGCGGGAAATTCGCCGTCGGCGATCACCTGCTGCCACTCTTTCTTTTCATAGCGCCGCAGCAGCTCGGCGGCCTTGTGCAGGTGGGCAACCTCCTGTGTGAACAGCTCCTCCCACAAAAGCCGAATGCGGCGGTCGCTCTCGCTCTGGAAGCAGGAATAATACAGATAACACTCGGTGTACTCGTGCAGCAGCAGGCTCTCCAGCCAGCTCATATGCGGATCCTTCAGGCTGCCGTAATGGCTGACGTGCTGCTCCTCCACCATGGCGATCTCGGCATACAGGCGGCGTCCGGCCTCCGTATCGTAAAAGCTGCCAAGGTTCATATAGTAGTTCATGGTCTGCTGCTCGGCCGCTGTGATAATACCGACGTGCAGCCGGGTGAGCAGAGCGGCTTTTGGGCCGATGGGGCGGCGGATATCGTCAAACGGGTGGCGGTAGTGGGCGATGGTCGGGCGGCCGGGCATCAGCTCGACGTGCTGCCCGACCAATCGGGCAGGGTCGGTATGCCGCTCGCCCTCCAGCAGGTCGGCATAGCGGTACAGATGGTCAAAATCCTCCAGCAGGGCAAAATCCAGTGCGGCGCGCACATGGGCGTCCGGCTCGTTGAGCGCCAGCGCCGCGGTCAGGTCTACCGCCAGCATCTCATAGCCGATGGTATGCTCCAGCAGGGTTTCCTCGGCGGGCTTCAGCGCGGCGATCCGCTTTTGTTGCTGCTGTTCAATGCGGCGCAGCAGCGCCAGCTCGCGCCGCAGGTCGTTGTCGGCGCAGTGTCGGCTGAACTGGTGCCCCAGCCAGACGGATTCAAACTCCGTGCCGTTCATCAGAATGACACGCAGCCGGGTGTAGGGGTCGACGGTGCGCTTGTCGTACGGCTTGCCGGCCAGCGTCTGCCAGTCGACGATGCAGCTCTCCAACGGGGTCGGCTTTTCCAAAAACGGGTTCATGGGCAAGGTGCTCCTTTTCTGTTCAGAATCAGGTTACCGGCAGCGCCGGTACGGTGGGTAGTATGCCCGGCTGTCGGCGGCTGATTCCTGTGGCAGACAAAGAAAAAGCCGTTCGCGGCGGCTTGACAAGGGCTGCGGCAAATGCTAGAATAGGGAAAGCTCGCTCGGAGGGTGAGCCGTTCGCGGAAACGGCAGCCGGATAAGGCGCAGACTGAAACGTCTGTTCCTTATCCGGCTTTTTTGAGTAGAAAGGAAAGGAAAAATGGATCTTCTTCATGGAAAAATCAAGCCGCTGTACTGGAAATATCTTGCTGCGGCCTTTGGCAGCACGCTGATCGCCAGCATCTACGGCGCAGTGGATATGGCCGTGGTGGGGCAGTATCAGGGGCCGGACGGCACGGCCGCGCTGGCGGTCATCGCCCCAATATGGAACCTGGTCTACAGCCTTGGCTTGCTGACTGGCATCGGCGGCAGCGTGCTGTTTTCGGCGCGGCGCGGCAGCGGCGACGGCGGCGAAAACGAATACTTCACCGTCGCGCTGGGCGGCTCGGTCGGGCTGGCGCTGCTGGCATGGGTCGGGCTTCTCTGCTTTGAAAAGCCGCTGCTGCTGTTTTTTGGTGCGGATGACGCCCTACTGGTGTTGGCGCAGACCTATATGCGCCCCATCCGCGTGGTGTTTCCGCTGTTTCTGTTTTCGCAGATGCTGGCGGCCTTTCTGCGCAACGACAATGCGCCGGGCCTTGCCACGCTGAGCGTGCTCAGCGGCGGTATTTTCAACATCGTGGGCGATTGTTTTTTTGTGTTCGGGCTTCGCATGGGTATTTATGGCGCAGGGCTGGCCACGGCCATCGGCAGCGTCATCACGTTTGCGGTGCTGCTGACGCACTTTTTCAGTTCGCGCTGCACCCTGTGCCCGGTGCGGCCGACCCAGCCGCTGCATAAGCTGCGGCAAATTCTTGTCACAGGCTTTTCCTCGTTTTTTGTGGATGTGGCCATGGGCATTCTGACGGTGTTCTTCAACCGGCAGATCATGCGCTATCTGAACGCGGACGCGCTGGCCGTGTACGGCGTGGTCATCAACGTCAGCACCTTTGTACAGTGCTGCGCCTACAGCGTGGGACAGGCGTCGCAGCCGCTTGTTTCGGCCAATTACGGCGCGGGCCGTCCGGGGCGCATCCGCGAGACCCTGCGGCTGGCACTGTGGACGACGGCGGGCCTTGGAGCGGTGTGGACAGCCGTCAGCCTGGCATGCCCCAACCTGTTTATTTATATCTTTATGAAGCCGACGCCGGAGATACTGGCCGCGGCCCCCGCCATCATCCGCACCTATGCGCTGTCGTTTTTGCTGCTGCCGTTCAACATTTATTCCACCTATTATTTTCAGGCCGTCCTCAAGCCGGGCGCGGCGTTCTGGGTCAGCGTGGCGCGCGGGCTGGTCGTCAGCGGTCTGCTGATCCTGCTGCTGCCTGCGGTCGTCAGCACACAAAGCCTCTGGCTGGCCATGCCCATCACCGAATGCCTTGTGGCGGTGTATGCCGCGGCGGCCATGCGGCGCTCGGCGCGGGCGCTGCCCGCAGCGGATGCCGCGCCGGTGTGAGGGCTGTCCAGCATGGCAGCTGCTGCGCTGTCAGCGGCCGCCGCGCCCCTGGCAGGGAAACCGACCGCGGCAGGCTTGATTTTTGCACCGGTTTGGTGTAAGCTGATAGCAGCGCTGAAGCGTGAAAAAAGGAGAAGCTTCCATGAAAATATTAGCCGTTGATTACGGCGACAGCCGTACCGGGCTGGCCGCCTGCGACCGTACCGAGTTTCTGGCCTCGCCCATTGGCATCATTCAGGAAAAAAGCATGGCCAAAACCATTGAAAAGATCGTTTATGCCTCGCGCGAATACGAGGCGGGCATGGTCGTCGTCGGCCTGCCGCGCAACATGGACGGCAGCGAGGGCGCCCGCGCGCAGAAATGCCGCAAGGTGGCCGAGCTGCTGGCCGCCATTGTGGATATTCCCGTCTGCCTGTGGGACGAGCGCTCCACCACGGTGACGGCCGCCGGTATTCTGGGCGAAAACAACGTCTATGGCAAAAAGCGCAAGCAGGTGCTGGATGCCGTTGCCGCGCAGGTCATTCTGGAAAGCTTTCTGGCGTGGCGCAAAAACCACCCGGAGGAGCAGCCCCCAACCGTGGGCTGACGGCATATTTTCAGGCCAAAGGGCACAGCCCGTCCCTCTTTCCTTTGCGGAAAGGGCGGCGGGCTTTTTTTGCGGACAAAAAACGGCGAACGTGCGGCAGGCGGCAGGTATATTTTGGCGTAGGGGGTCAACACTACAGGCAGGATGGCGCACCGGCTTACGGCAGTGGACGGAAAAAGACCGCCTGCACACCGGCCGTCTGCGGCGGCGCACACCTCAAAGGCCCATTGAAAGGAAGGTACACATGGGAAAATTCAGTCACTTTTTCAAAACAAAAGGCGTTCTGCTGGCGGTGGGGCTGTGTGTGGCTGCCGCGGGCGTGGCGGGCGTCAGCGTGATTGACCGTATGGTAAACCAACTTGGCACGCAGACGCCGCAGGGACAAAGCAGCGGGTCACAGCCGCAGAAAACACCGCAGGAGGAAAACGCATGGCAGGCAGACAGCATTGTGGAAGCGCCCGTGGTCAAGGGCGAGTCGGGCGTACAGAAGCCCTCCGACGCGGAGAAGGGGTCATCGGCCTCCTCCTTGCCGTCTGCCTCGGCTTCTTCGCCCTCCGATGCTGGTCAGACTGCCGCGCCGCCGTCCGAGTCGCCGCTCATCTCCGCGCCGCGCTTCGTGCGGCCCGTGAGCGGTGAGGTGACGGCCACCTTCAGCAAGGATGAGCTGCGCTATGACGAGACGATGGACGACTGGCGCACCCACAACGGCACCGATTTTGCGGCGGCCTACGGCGAGACCGTCTGCAGCGTGACAGAGGGCACGGTAACGCGGGTGGCAGAGGATCCCCTCTGGGGCTGGACGGTGGAGGTCGAGTGCCCGCAGGGGCTGGTGCGCTATACCGGGCTGGCCCGCAAGCCGTCGGTAAAGACAGGGGAGAGCGTGGCGGCGGGCGACGCCATCGGCAAGCTGGATGAGCTGGCGGCCGAGATCGCCATGGAACCGCACCTGCATGTGGAATATGAAAAAGACGGTAAGCTGTGCGATGTGATGGAGCTGCTGGCGGGCTGACCGGCGCGGTGCGCGGCGGCCGAAAGCAGGCATTCTCCATCCCGTACGCCCAAGGCCCGGCGCTGCCCGCCCGACAGCCGCCGGGCCTTTTTGCGCCTGTTTTTCTCAAAAAGAAAGATTTGTTCACAGTTCTCTGGTATACTGTTTACAAAAAGGCGGCGACTGCCGCCCAAAACGGAAAGAGGGAATGCAGAATGTGTACGGCAATGACCTACAGGACCGACGGCTTTTATTTTGGCCGAACACTGGATTATGAGTTCTCCTATGGGGAGGAGGTGACGGTGACCCCGCGCCGCTTCCCGTTTGTTTTCCGGCATATGGGGCCGCTGGAAACGCATTACGCCATGATTGGCATGGCGCATGTGGCGCAGGGCTATCCGCTGTATTATGATGCCGTGAACGAAAAGGGACTGGGCATGGCCGGGCTGAATTTTGTCGGCAACGCCGTTTATGCCCGCCCGCAGCCCGAAAAGGAAAACGTGGCCCAGTTTGAGCTGATACCGTGGGTGCTTGGTCGGTGCGCCAGCGTGCGGCAGGCCCGGGAGCTGCTGGCCGGAATGAACCTGGTGGACACGCTGTTCAGCGAGCAGCTGCCCTGCGCGCAGCTGCACTGGCTGCTTGCCGATGCCAACGAGGCGATTGTGCTGGAGAGCACCGCCGAGGGCATGAAGCTGTACGATGATCCCGTCGGCGTGCTGACCAACAACCCGCCGTTTGCGCAGCAGCTGTTCGGGTTGAACCGCTATCTGGGGCTGTCGCCTCGCCAGCCGGAAAACCGTTTTTCCGACCGTCTGCCTCTGCAGACCTACAGTCGCGGCATGGGGGCGCTGGGGCTGCCGGGCGACCTGACATCCACCTCCCGCTTTGTGCGCGCGGCCTTTGTGCGCATGAACGCTGTCTCCGGCCGCGGCGAGGAGGAAAGCGTCAGCCAGTTCTTTCACATGCTGGGCGCGGTCGAGCAGCAGCGCGGCTGCTGCGAGGTGGCGCCGGGCAGCTATGAGATCACCCAGTATACCTCCTGCTGCAGTGCGCAGCGGGGCATCTATTACTATACCACCTATGAAAACCACCAGATCACGGCAGTGGATATGCACCGGGAGGAGCTGGACGGCAGCAGCCTGTGCCGCTATCCGCTGCGAAAGAGCGAGCATATTTTCCGGCAGAACGGCTGACGGCTGCCCCGGTAAGGCGGCCGCCGCGCCCTGCGCCCTTGTAAAAAAATGCCGACTGTGGTATGATTACCCTGTTCCACAATCGTATTTTGGAGGTTCGTATGGGAAAATTTACGTTTTTGCCCACCGGAATAGAAGGTCTGACCGTGGTCGAGCCCACCGTGTTCGGCGATGCGCGCGGTTATTTTATGGAGACCTACCAGAAAGAAGAATTTGCCGCAGCCGGCATTGACCGTGAGTTTGTGCAGGATAACCAGTCCAGCTCTACTCGCGGCGTGCTGCGCGGCCTGCATTTTCAAAAGCAGCATCCGCAGGGCAAGCTGGTGCGCGTGGTCTCGGGCGAGGTGTTCGATGTGGCCGTCGATCTGCGCCCGCACAGCGCCACCTTCGGCAAGTGGTATGGCGTGACCCTCAGCGCGGAAAACAAACGCCAGTTTTATATTCCCGAGGGCTTTGCTCACGGCTTTGCCGTTGTCAGCGAAACAGCCGAATTCTGCTATAAATGTACGGATTTGTACGCCCCGGGCGACGAGGGCGGCATTCCGTTCGACGACCCGGATATCGGGGTGCAGTGGCCGGTGCTGAACTGCCCCTATCAGCTTTCCGAAAAGGATCGCCGTCACACGCCCTTTGCGCAGCAGACGTTTGACTATTTTGAAAGGTGGTGAACGCCGTGACCAAGGGGCAGAAGCTGAAGCTTTACCTGCAGGATTTCTGGCGTTACCGCTACCTGCTGTATAACCTTATCAGCCGCGACTTCAAGCTGAAATATCGCCGCAGCGTACTGGGCGTGGTGTGGAGCGTGCTGAACCCGCTGCTGATGAGTCTTGTCATGTATGTGGTGTTTTCCAGCATGTTTGCCGGTATGCGCGGCGGCGGCATTGACAACTTCGCCGTTTTTCTGCTCATCGGCCAGATCCTGTTCGGCCTGTTCAACGAGGCGACCAACAGCGCCATGCAAAGCGTGCTGGGCAGCGCGGCGCTGCTGCGCAAGGTGTACATCCCCAAGTACATTTTCCCGCTGGAGAAGGTCTGCTTTGCACTGGTCAACTGCGTTTTTTCGCTGATCGCGCTGGTCATTCTGATGGTGTGCACCGGCTGCCGGTTTTACTGGACGGCGTTTCAGGCCATTTATCCGCTGCTGACACTGTTTGTGTTCAGTCTGGGCGTCGGGCTGTTTCTGGCCATGGCCACCGTCTTTTTCCGCGATGTCATTCATATCTGGGGCGTTTTCTGTACGGCGCTGATGTACTTTTCCGCCATCTTCTATGACCCCGAGCAGATGGGCATGGAAATTCAGCAGATCATCCGCTTCAACCCGCTGTACTGGTACATTACGGCGTTCCGCAAAACGGTGCTCAACGGCGAAAACCTGACGGTCAACATGCTGCTGGTCTGCGGCGGCTGCGCGC
>CAKTAM010000004.1 GCA_934527255.1 uncultured Oscillospiraceae bacterium
ACAAGACTGAGAATTTCCATAAGGTCAGAATAGGCAGACTTAACCTGTGGGGAATGTTTGGATATGAACTTGAAATCGTGTTTCATATTATGAATCCTTTCTTTTCCCATGCCGCCCATTCAGCTTTTCCCGCTAAATCGTTATAGGATACTCGCAAACGATACCCTTGTCAATACATTTAGGCAAAAAAAGCGGATGTAACTGAAATCAGTTACATCCGCTCGATATGGTTGCGGGAGCAGGATTTGAACCTACGACCTTCGGGTTATGAGCCCGACGAGCTACCGGACTGCTCCATCCCGCGATATGCGGCATTTTTTGAATGCTTAGTTAGTATAACACTCTGCTCCCCGTTTGTCAAGCCTTATTTTCACTTTTCCGGGCTGCATTTTGCAGAACTGCAATACAGGCATGAACATCAGCAGAAAAGAGCGAAGCAAAAGGACCTGCCTGCACCAAAGCCACGCTGCTGTATCTCAGCCTTGAAAAAAGGATGGGCCTGCCCCAATGAGCGGGCGGGAAAGCGGCCGCATTTTCTGCCAAGAACAGCAGGCGGCTGTGTGAAAATCCAAAGCAGGCGACGCGATCGCACGGCACGGTGCAACACTGTCAGACTGCAAAAAAAGTGACGCTATCGCCATGCCGCACCTTGACAATGACCTTTTTTCGTTTTACAATAGATTTGTATTGTGGCCTTTTATAAGCAGGCTATAATATACTATAACCTATAAGGAGAATTCCCCGGATGCTACCATACATTATTACTGCGTTGGTGGCAGCGCTTGTGGGTGTTGGAATTGCTTTTCCTCTCGGCGTGAAGCATCGCAAAAAAATCGCCGAACAGAAAATCGGCTCTGCTGAAGCAGAAGCCATGAAAATCATTAACGACGCAATCAAGACTGCCGAACAGAAGCGAAAGGAATCTGCACTGGAAGCCAAGGACGAAATGTTTCGGATTCGTTCTGAGGCTGACCGCGAGATCAAGGAGCGCCGCAGCGAGCTGAACCGCCAGGAGCGCCGTCTTGACCAAAAGGAAGAAAACCTGGAGCGCAAAACTCAGTCGCTGGAAAAGAGCGAGGAGAACCTGAAAAAGCGTGCCGAGCTGACCGAGGCCAAGCTGGCCGAGGCCGAACAGCTGCGCGCCCAGCAGACCGAAAAGCTGGAATCCATTGCCGCGCTGACGCAGGCGGAGGCGCGCGAAATGCTGCTGACCCGCCTGGACGGCGAGCTGACGCACGAAAAAGCCGTGCGCATTGCCGCCTATGAGGCGCAGACCCGTGAAGAGGCCGAGGGTCTGGCGCGGGAGATGATCAGCCAGGCGCTGGCCCGCTGTGCGGCCGATCACACCGGCGAGGCCACCGTGTCGGTGGTGCCGCTGCCCAACGATGAGATGAAGGGCCGCATCATCGGCCGCGAGGGGCGCAATATCCGCGCGCTGGAGACCGCGACCGGCGTTGACCTGATCATTGACGACACGCCGGAGGCCATTACCCTTTCCTGTTTTGATCTCTACCGCCGCGAGGTGGCCCGGCAGGCGCTGGAAAAGCTGATCTCGGACGGACGCATCCATCCCGCCCGCATTGAGGAAACGGTGGAAAAGTGCCGCCGCGAGCTGGACGCTTCCATCAAGCGCGAGGGCGAGCGTGTGGTGATGGAGCTGGGCATTCACGGCATCCATCCCGACCTGATCAAGCTGCTGGGTCGGCTGCGCTATCGCACCAGCTACGGCCAGAACGTGCTGGAGCATTCCATCGAGGTCGCCTATCTCTCCGGCGTGCTGGCCAGCGAGCTGGGCGTCAACGTGGGGCAGGCACGGCGCGCCGGTCTGCTGCATGATATCGGCAAGAGCATTGACCGCGACATGGAGGGCACGCACGTTTCCATCGGCGTTGACCTGTGTCGGAAGTACAAGGAAAACCCCGCCATCATCCACGCGGTGGAGGCGCACCACAACGATGTCGAGCCTACCTCGACGCTGGCTTTCATTGTCATGGCAGCCGACGCCATCAGCGCCAGCCGTCCCGGCGCGCGGCGTGAGAACCTGGAAAACTACATCAAGCGGTTGGAGCGGTTGGAGGAGATTGCCTCCTCTTTCCCCGGTGTCGAGACCTCGTACGCCATTCAGGCCGGCCGCGAAGTGCGCATTCTGGTCAAGCCGGAGGCCGTCAGCGACGACGAGCTGGTCATTCTGGCCCGCGACATTGTGCTGAAGATCGAGGCCGAGCTGGATTATCCCGGTCAGATCAAGGTCAACGTCATCCGCGAAAACCGGGCGGTCGATTTTGCAAAATAACCCTTCACAGGACCGTGCCAGAGCATATCGGCACGGTCTTTTTCCTTTTTTGCTTCGCGCCTGAGCCGCGGCATACGGCAACCGTTTTTGCTTTTTTGTGTAACCTTTTCGTTTCCTGCGGCACTAACCGTATGAATGGGCCGACGCCGCGGCGTGCGGCTGCCCGCGGCCCCTCAAGGAGAGCTTTTCATGAATGTTTTATGTATCGGCGATGTGGTCGGCACACCCGGGGTCGAGCAGCTGCGCCGCTGCGTGCCCACCCTGCGCCGCCAGCTGGATGTGCAGGCGGTGATCGTCAACGCCGAAAACGCCGACAAAAGCGGCACCGGGCTGACCCGCCGCCTGGCGGAGGAGCTGCTGCTGGGAGGCTTTGCCGACGTGCTGACCACCGGCAACCACTGCTTTCGCCGCAGTGATTCCTCCCTGTATGAGGAGTGCCCGCAGGTGCTGTGCCCGGCCAATTTTCCCGGGCTGCCGCTGACCTGCGGCCGCTGCACGCTGGACCTGGGCCGCGTGCAGCTGGAGGTGTACAACCTGCAGGGCACGGCCTTTCTGGAGGCGCTGCAAAACCCGTTCCTTCTGCTGGATGAGCTGCTGCGCACCAGCACGGCGCGGCTGCGCATTCTGGATTTTCACGCCGAGGCGACCGCCGAAAAAAAGGCGATGGGCTTTTATGCCGACGGGCGGCTTTCGGCGGTTTTCGGCACGCACACACATGTGCAGACGGCGGATGAACAGATTCTGCCGCAGGGCACCGGCTATATTACCGATGTTGGCATGACCGGCCCCTCGCTTTCGGTTTTGGGCGTGCGGCCGGAAAATGCCGTGCAGCGCCAGATGCGGCACATTCCCACCCGCTTTGAGGTGGCGGAGGGCCCCTGTGTGCTGGAGGGCGTGCTGTTCACGCTGGAGGAGGCCACCGGCCGCTGTACGGCCGTGCAACGCATCCGCCGCTGAGTGCGGAAAACAGGCTTTCTGTGCCCCCTGCCTTTTCTCCCGCCGCCGTCCGCATTTTTTCACAGCGGCCGCCGTACTTCTGCCCCCGTACCGCACCCCGCGCCCATGCTTTTTGACAAGGAGCTTTTCATGAACCACTTTCGCCTTGCTGCCCGGCTGCGCCGCCGCCTTCTGCGGGCCGCAGTGCTGGCGCTCAGCCTGTGCCTGCTGCTGACGGGCTGCGCCGCCGCGCCGGATGCCTCCTCGGCCACGGAGGAGCCGGATTCCTCCGCCGAAGCGCCCGCGGCCGCGGCGTCGCTTTCCGACTATGCGTTCACCCTGCCCTGGTACCGGGGCGAGGGCTATAACCCTTACCTGACCGACAATTCGCTGACGGTGCAACTGGCCGACCTGCTGTTTGAAAAGCTGGTGGTCATTGACCCGGAGGCCCGGCTGGAATACCGGGTAGTACGCGCCGTCACGGTGGAGGCGCTGACCGTCACGCTGACGGTAGATGCCTCGTACCGATATGCCGACGGTACCGCCGTCAGCGCACAGGATGTGGCTGCCTGCCTGCAGGCGGCCCGCGCCAGCAAGCTGTACAGCGGCCGCTTTGCCAACGTGACCGACATCCGCGCCGGAGAGGGCACGGTCACCGTTACGCTGACCCAGCCGGACGCTCTGTTTGCCTGGCTGCTGGATATTCCCGTCATGCCCGCCGGGCAGACGGCGCTGGAAAAGCCGCTGGCCAGCGGTCGCTACACCTATGCGGCGGACGGCGACGCACTGGTACCCAACCCGCTTTCCACCGCGGCAGCCCCCTTTGACCGCATCACCCTGTGCGAGATGACCGGCGCGGATGCGCTGGCCAACAGCCTGAACATCGGCGCCATCAGCCTGTACGCCAGCGAGGGCGAGGCACTGGCCAACGGCATCAACTCCAGCCGACAGGCCAGCTACTATACCAACACGCTGGTATTTCTGGGCTTCAACTCCATTGCGGTGCGCAGCTGGAAAACCACGGATGTGGACGGCGTGGAGACCTGGCATTCGCAGGAGACCGGTTCCTCCCCGCTGCTGGCGCAGGTGCAGGGCCGACAGGCGATCAACAACCTGCTGGACCGTTCCACCCTGCTGGAAAAGGTGTATTACAACCGCGGCCACATTGCCGACGGTTATTTGAACACCGTCGGCCCGGCGGCCGGGCACGGCAGCCTGCATGCGGAGGCGAGGCCGGATGAGGCAGCCGCCGCGCTGGAGGCGCTGGGCTATGCCAAAGGGCTGGACGGCTATTACCGCGCGCCGGGCGACGGCCCCGACGGGCAGCCCGTCCGCCTGCGCCTGCTGGTGTACACCGGCAGCAGCTACAAGCGTTATCTGGCGCAGCTGATCGCCGACGCGCTGGATCATGCGGGCATTCAGGTGGAAACGCAGGAATGCGACACGCTGGAGGCGTATCTGCAAAAAATCGCCGCGCTGGATTTTGACCTGTACATTGGGGAAATAAAGTTGTATAATGATATGGATCTGAGCGCCTTTTTTGCACAAACCGGCGCGGCGGCGCAGGGCCTGAGTCTTTCGGAGGCGCTGACCGAGCAATACGCCGCCTGGCGCGCCGACAACGGGCAGGCAGCCGCACTGGAAGCGGCGCTGGCAGCCGAAATGCCGTGGGCCCCTTTGCTGTGGCGCAGCGGCACACTGTATTACGCCAAGGCGTTGGATGGGTTTCGCCCATCGGTCAGCTCTGTTTTTTACGACCTGGGGCAGCTGCAGCTGAGCTGACGCCCCATTGCCCGGCGGCCCTGCCGCGCACCGTCTTTTGGAAGGGAGAGTGAACTGTTTTGATCAAACTGCAAAAACCTCTGGGTAAAATTTACCTGACCGGCAGCTTTTTTGCCGAGCTGGTCAGCAACGCCGTTCAGAACTGCTACGGCGTTTCCGCCATGGCCCCGTGCGGCCCGGCCGATGTAGCACGCAGCCTTCTGCCGGATATTGCCCCCGAAAAGGGCGTGCGCGTGTTTCGGGAAAACGGCAACCTGTGCATTGAGCTGCACATCAAGGTGACCTATGGCGTCAATATTTCCGTCATTGTCAAAAGCATCATCCACAAGGTAAAATATGCCGTGGAGGATGCCACTGGCCTGCAGGTATACCGCATTGCGGTTTCGGTAGATGATATTGTTTAAGGAGAGTATCCATACTATGATCAACGGTTCCATTCTGAGAGACGCCATCATTTCCGCGGCCAACAACCTGCAGAACCAGAAGGCCAGCGTGGATGAGCTGAACGTTTTCCCCGTTCCGGACGGCGACACCGGCACCAACATGAGCATGACCATCGGCGCGGCCCGGCGCGAGCTGGAAAAGCTGCCGGATGACTGCACCGTCGCCGCTGCCGCCCAGACGGCCGCCTCGGCCATGCTGCGCGGCGCGCGCG
Organism: uncultured Oscillospiraceae bacterium; assembly: GCA_934527255.1. GTDB lineage: Bacteria > Bacillota > Clostridia > Oscillospirales > Ruminococcaceae > UBA1762. Next base: position 5,667 of record CAKTAM010000004.1, read on the forward strand.
GCAACTCGGGCGTCATCACCAGCCTGCTGTTCCGCGGGTTTGCCAAGGCGCTGGCCGGAAAAGAGCAGGCCGACTGCGCCGACATCGTGGCCGCCTTTGCAGGCGGCGTGGCCGCCGCCTACAAGGCGGTGATGAAGCCCACCGAGGGCACCATCCTGACGGTGGCCCGCGTGGCCAGTGAGCAGGCGGCCGCCTGCGGCGCGCAGGAGATGACCGCCCTGTGGGATGTCATTCTTTCCGCCGCAAAGGAGGCACTGGCCAAAACTCCGGAGCAGCTGCCCGTGCTGAAAAAGGCCGGCGTGGTGGATGCCGGCGGGCAGGGCTTCTGCGTCATTCTGGACGGCATGTACAGCGTCATCTGCGGCAGCGGCATCATTGCCTGCGAGGAGGCCGCCGCGCCGCGCAAAAAGAGCACGGCCAATGTGGGCAAGGGCGTATATACCGCCGAGCTGAACCCCGATATCACCAACGGCTACTGCACCGAGTTTATCGTCAACAAGGCCGGCGGCTGCCCCAGTGCCGAAAAGCTGCGCGCTTTTCTGGAAAGCAACGGCGACAGTGTTGTCGTGGTAGATGATGACGAGATCATCAAGGCGCATGTGCACACGGAGGATCCCGGCCGCATTCTGAGCCATGCGCTGGGGTACGGATACCTGACCAACCTGAAAATTGAAAACATGCACGAGCAGTACGCCGCCCGGCAGGCCGAAGCCCGCGGGCTGGAAAAGCAGGCGGAGGCCGAGGCAGAAGCGGCCCGCACCGGCGACGAGTTCCCCTATGCCGCCGTGGATGACGCCCGGCCGTACGGGTTTGTCAGCGTGGCGGCCGGTGACGGCCTGCGTGCGCTGTTCGGCGACCTTGGCGTGGATGCCGTGGTCAGCGGCGGGCAAACCATGAACCCCTCGACCGACAGCATTGTCTGCGCGGTGCAAAGTGTACCCGCCAAAACGGTGTTTGTGCTGCCCAACAACAAAAACATCATTATGGCCGCCGAGCAGGCCGCCAAAATTGCCGACCGCAAGGTGGTGGTGCTGCCCACCCGCACCGTGCCGCAAGGCATTACCGCCATGCTGAACTTTGATGCCGACAACAGCGTTGAAGAAAACCAGATGACCATGATGGATGCCGCCGACAAGGTGGCGACCGGGCTGATCACCTTTGCCGCGCGCAACAGCGACTTTGACGGCCATAAGATCAAAAAAGGTGAAATTCTGGCACTGGAAAACGGCAAGCTGGTCTTTACCGACCGCGAGCTGGAGCACGCCGTGCTGAAGCTGACGCGCAGCATGGTCGGCAAAAACACCGGCTTTGTCACCGTCATCAGCGGCGCCGACGTTTCCAACGAGGCTGCCGAGGCCGTCTGCGAGGCGCTGCGCGCCAAGCTGGGCGCCGCCATTGAGGTCACGCATGTGGAGGGCGGCCAGCCGGTTTATTACTATATGATCTCGGTGGAGTGAGCCTGCGCTTGCTTGTACTGTCAAAAGGGGTCGGCGCAGTCGCTCTGCGGCCGCCCCTTTTGTTTACCGCAAAAAAGCCGCCCGCACAGCGGCCCGGCTGCACGGAGGTGTTCTGCAATGGAGCTGTCGGCCCCCATCACACAGCTGAAAGGCATTGGCAGCGTCACCGCCGCCAGATATGAAAGGCTTGGCGTTCGCACGGCAGAGGATCTGGTGCAGCTGTACCCGCGCAGCTATGTGGATTTTACCCGTCCTTACCCGGTGGAGCAGGCCCCTGCAGATACCCCCTGCGTAGTAAAGGCCACCGTCTGGCACATTGGCGGGCTGCAGCGCCTGCCGGGCGGGCGAACCATGATACGGGTGCTGGCCGGGGACGACACCGGCGGACTGGCGCTGACCTATTTCAACAACCCTCATTCCCCGGCCAAGCTGGAAACGGAGCAGGAATACTACTTTTTCGGTCGGGTCGGCGGCGACGCCCACAAGCGTGAAATGATCAACCCCATGGCGCTGCCTGCCGCGCGCCCGCAGGGGCTGCTGCCCGTCTACCCGCAGACGGAGGGGCTGAAAAGCACCGCCATCCACCGTGCAGTGCGGCAGGCGCTGGCCGCCCTGCCGCACTTGCCGGATCCGCTGCCGCCGCAGCTGGTGCAGCGCTACCGGCTGGGCGGGTGGGATGAAGCCATTCGCACCATTCACGCCCCCGCCAGCGCCGAGCAGGCCCGGCACGCGCGGCGGCGGCTGGCTTTTCAGGAGCTGTACCTGCTGCAGCTGGGGCTGGCACAGATGCGCGGCCGCAGCCGCACCACCACCGCCGTGCGCATGATGAGCGGCGACCTGCAGCCGCTGTGGGCGTCGCTGCCGTTTGCCCCCACCGGCGCGCAGCAGCGTGCCATTGCGCAGATCAGGGCTGATTTTGCCGGGCCCTGCCCCATGAACCGCCTGCTGCAGGGCGATGTGGGCAGCGGCAAAACGCTGGTGGCCGCGGCCGCCATGCTGATAGCCGCACAAAACGGCTGGCAAAGCGCGCTGATGGCCCCCACCGAAATTCTGGCGCGGCAGCACGCCGCCACGCTGGAAAAGCTGCTGGGGCCGCTGGGGCTTTCGGTCGTGCTGCTGACGGGCGCGATCAAGGGGCGGCAGCGCACGCAGGCACTGGCCGCCATTGCCGACGGCAGCGCCGCGCTGGTGGTCGGCACACACGCCGTGCTGGGCGAGCAGGTCAGCTTTGCCCGGCTGGGCTTTGTCGTCACCGACGAGCAGCACCGCTTTGGCGTGCGGCAGCGCAGCCTGCTGGCCGCCAAGGGCCAGCACCCGCATATTCTGGTGATGAGCGCCACGCCCATTCCCCGCACGCTGGGGCTGCTGCTGTACGGCGACCTGGATGTCAGCATTCTTGACGAGCTGCCGCCCGGCCGCCAGCCCATCCGCACCTGCGCCGTCGGCACCGACAAGCGCCGGAGGATGTACGCATATCTCTGCCGCCAGCTGGAGGCAGGGCGGCAGGCCTATATTGTCTGCCCTGTCATTGATGAGGGGCAAAGCGAGCTGCAAAGCGTGACGGAATACTGCGAGCAGGTGGCCCGCCCGCTGCTGCCGGGCAAGCGCATCGGGCTGATGCACGGCCGCCTGAAGCCCGCCGAAAAAGCCACCGTCATGCAGGCGTTTGCCGACGGCGAACTGGATGTGCTGTGCAGCACCACGGTGATCGAGGTGGGCGTGGATGTACCGAACGCCACCGTCATGATCATTGAAAACGCCGAGCGGTACGGGCTTTCGGCCCTGCACCAGCTGCGCGGCCGCGTTGGGCGCGGCGGCGGCGAAAGCCTGTGCGTTCTGGTCAGCGACCACAAGGGCGAGGAGGCCCGCCGGCGGCTGGATTTTCTGTGCCATACCACGGACGGCTTTGCCATTGCCCAGTTTGACTTGGAGACCCGCGGCCCGGGCGACTTTTTTGGCAGCCGCCAGCACGGATTGCCGCAGCTGCGGTTGGCCGATCTGCAGGACAGCGCCATGCAGGAGGTCGCCCACCGGGAGGCACACGCCCTACTGCAGGCCGACCCCACGCTGAGCGCTCACCCGCTGCTGGCCGCCGCTGTGGCGCGCCTGTTTGCGGATGCCGGAAGCCTGAACTGACCGCCGGGCGGGCAAAGCATCGGGCGCATCTGGCCAAAGCTTCCACACAAAAAGCCGACGGCGCAGAAACCCGAAGCAGCTCGTTTTTCCGCCGCCTGCAAGCGTGTGATGCCGCCGACCGCCGCAGAAAAGCCGCAGGCCCCCGCGTTTGCTATTGCAAACGCATTGCCGCGGCAAACGTCGGCTTCGGGCCTGCCGCGGCGACGGTCATCTTCCGCCGCCCGCCGCCGAAAGGGCGGGCCGACCGCTGCGCCCCGCCGTCGGCATTCTCCAAGCGGTACTTTCTCATTTTGTTTTCGCAAAAAAGCATCCCCGAAGCCTGTGTTTGTACAGGTACTTCGAGAATGCTTTTTCCTGTTTTAGCGGCAAACCCCCACCCGACCCGGTGAGACGGCACCGCCGGATGACAGTCTGCCGCCGGACGGCGGGCCGTTCAATCCACCGTATACCCGGCCAGCAGCTCCGCCCGGTCGCGCAGGCTGTCCTGCGCGGACAGTGTGCGAATGACCCGACAGGGGTTGCCTGCCGCAAAGCTGCCCGCCGGAATGTCGCGTGTGACCACGCTGCCCGCCCCGATCACACAGCCGGGGCCGATGGTCACCCCGGGGCAAACCGTCACATTGGCGCCAAACCAGCAGTCGCTGCCAATGTTCACCGGCTTTGCCCAGCAGATGCGCTGCGGCTGGCCCTGCGGGTCGCGCACGGCGCGGCGCTCCTGCGGCAGCATGGGGTGCAGCGGCGTGACAATGGTCACACCTGGGCCAAAATTGCAGTCATCCCCGATGGTCACGGGGGCGTCATCCTGAATGGTCAGGTTGAAATTGCCGAAAAAGCGGGCCCCTATTCTGGTATGCACTCCGTAATGGATGTAGACGGGCCCCTGCAGAAAGCTGCCCTCGCCCAGCGCGGCAAAAATCTGCGCCAGCAGCGCGGCACGCTCGCCGCTTTGCGATTCCAGCAAGGCATTATAGTGGGCGCACAGCTCGTGACAGCGCAGCTTGACGGCGCGCAGCGCGGCGTCACCCGGGCAAAAGGCCAGCCCTGCCAGCAAGCGTTCCTCCTGTGTCATGCGGCGTTCTCCTTTCGGTGCGGTCTTTTGGCGAAAGCCCGCCTGGCAAAGCGTTTCCACTGCGTCAGACATCAGCCTTCGGCACGGTCGGCCTCGGCGTTGTGAAGCGGCGTGCCGATGAAGCCCACCTGCTTGAAATCCTCCGGGTTATGCCGGATGATATAATCCAGATATGAGGCCACCAGCTTTGCCGTCAGCAGATAGCCTGCCGGGGTCATGTGGCCGCCCATATAATAGCGGCGCTGGAACGCCTCGTCATACTCCGGGCCGTACTGGCGCAGATCCAGCACATAGGTATTGGAAAAATAATCGGCCATCTGCCGCAGCAGGGCCGCATGGGCGTCGCCGCGGGCAATGTGGGAGGGATCCCTGGAATCACGCGGCATGGTCATGAGGAAAAACCGGGCATCCGGCTGAATGGTTTTCAGCCGCTGCAGAATGCGCGCATAATACCCGGCAAAGGTCGGCGCGTTTTTGGCTGCATCCTCGGCGCAGATATCCGCCAGCGTGCCGACCTCCATATTCAGCCCGTACAGGTCATTGACCCCCAACGCCAGAATGTACGCCTGGCACGCCTTATCCGCCGCCCAGAAGCCGTTGGCCTCGGCAAAGCTTTCGCAGTATTCCTTTGCCGTCATGCCCCCGCGCGAAAAATTATACACCGTGCAGCCTGCCATGCGGGCCAGATACTGCCCCCATGAGTAGTCGAACATATCGTGATAGGTTTTTTCCCCGGCCGGGCCGGTCGCCTCGAACTCGCCGGAGGACAGACTGTCCCCCACGCAGCCGATGGTGCGAAAAATGCCGCACATGCCGCCGTCAACGGTCAGCGTCTGCAGCGGCAGCTCTTCCTTTGAGGGAAACAGCCATACGTTCCAATCCATGTGTTTTTCTCCTTTTCCTGCTCCGTCATTCAAAACAGGGCACGCCTGTCGGCCCGCCCTATCCCCTTGTCTTTTCTCAGAACGCCACGACCAGCAGCATTTTGAACCGCTCCTGCCCCATGACCGCATGCGGATGCCCGGCGGGCATCACAATGGCTTCGCCCTCGTGCAGGATGTGCTCTACCCCATCCACGGTGATCTTGCCCTCGCCATCCAGGCAGGTGACAAACGCGTCGCCGCCCGAGGCATGGGTGCTGATTTCTTCGCCCTTATCAAACGAAAACAGCGTCACGCTGAGGGCATTGTTCTGCACCAGCGTTTTGCTGACGACCTGCCCGGCCTGATAGGCGATCTCCTCTTTCAGAGTCAGGACCTCTGCCTTTTTGATGTTTTTCATGATCTCTTTCATGTGTCTGCTTCCTTTCCTTCGGGGCGCAAAAGCCCGCCTGCCGACAAGCGCGGCAGCCGGGCGGTGCGCCGCCTTATTCCTTACTATTCTGGTTATCTACCGTATAAATGATGCATGCCATTCCGGCGATCATGGCAAAAAGGGTCGCACCCTCAAACCCACCGGCAAAAAAGCCGATCACACCGGCCACGACCATCACCAGAACGGATACGCCCGTCCGAAATTTCTTCATCGCTTCTTCCTCCTGCTTCTGCATGGGTCTGCGCGTGGCTATGCAGCTTTTGGGCTGCCGCGGCTGCCTGTGTGCGGCGCTTTGACAGCACAGGGGCCGCCGTGCTGGGCGGTGCCAACGGCCTGCACACAAAGCCGCGCTTTGTCAGGTAGACTATAGCATGTTTTACCGGTTTTTTCAATACGCTGCTGCGCCGTTTCGGATGGTGCAGCCGCTCCCATGGCCTGCCCCCGCTGGCATAACCGTCGCACCGTTTATCAAAGGGAAAGACGCAGCGCCTGCAAGCGCAGAGGGGCTTTCCCCCACAGCGGCGCCGCCCGCATTCCCGACTGCCGCCGCAGACGGTTTATCACACGCCCAACCGCTTGCGGATATCGTTCAGCCATTCGCCGTTATACTTGAAATAGCGCGGCCCGGCCAGCGCCCCTGTCACGCCAAGCAGCTGCTTTGCCAGCGCCGTAAGCGACCATTTTTGCCCGTCATACAGGACATGCCGCTCATCGGCCACATAACACACAATACCGGACGGTTCTGTGCTGCCGCGCCAGAATTCCAGCGGTTCACCGACGGCGATCTGACACCGGGAAAAGCTGAACGGCGTCAGTTTTTCCTGATGGGCTTCGCTGATCTGCTGTGCAAGCGCAGCGTCCTGCCGCTCTTCGGCGGTCACCCGCCATTTTTTCAGACGATGCCGATAATTATTGATCTCTGCGATCGCCTCCAGAATGGCGTAAGCATCCTCCGGCGTCATGGCGTAAAATTCACGGACGCGCTTTTTCCCATTCACTTCTTCCATTGAGCGCAGCTCCGGGTTCAGCTTATCCAAAATCGTATGCAGCTTTTTATCAGACAGGGCGGAATCCACCTCATAGGTCGCATAGACCCGAAAAGCGAACGGCACAGCCGAGCTTCGGTTCAGTTCGTCCAAACGCTGCTGTACATCCCTGGCATACCCGATCTTGACATACTCCTGAAAAGACGGGTTGGTCATAATGTAAATGTAACCTGTGGCATCGCTCATTTTCATTTCCCCCATCGCTGCAAAAAACGGCAGCTCTTTTTCTGCATGCAGCGCGCCGGCCTGCCGCCCACGTTCCATGCCTTCGGCGGTACAGGCCCAAGATCACTCCGGCGTGTAAACAGGATAACTGGTTTTGTCCGCCGGTGTAATGCTGCGCAGCACCCGGCAGGGAACGCCGACGGCCACCACATTTGCCGGAAGCGAGCGCGTTACAACGCTGCCAGCGCCGACCACGGTGTTGTCGCCGATCTCCACGCCCGCCAGTATGGTGGCGTGCGCGCCGATCCACACATTGCTGCCGATGGTGATCGGCTTGGCAATTTCCACGCCCGCTTTTCGCATTTCGGGGTCAATGGCATGCTCGGCCGTGGTAAAACAGCAATGCGGCGCAACAAAAACATGGTCGCCGAACGTCACCCTTGCCCCGTCGGTGATGACCGTGCCGTGGTTGGCATAGAAAAAATCGCCGACATGGATGTTATAGCCGTAATCGCACCAGAACGGCGGCATGATGACCGTATCACGGCCCATTTTCCCCAGCAGCTGCCGCAGGATAGCCTGCTGAGCCGCCTTGTCGTTCGGGTTCAGCTGGTTATACCGAAAGCATTTTTCCTTGCACTTCTGAATCTCTTCTTCATAGGCCGGGTTATAGCAGCCCTGAAAAAAGCAGTCGGTGGGAACGATCGGCTTTTCACTCATTCCGGTTTCCTCCGTCCGGGTAAGGCTGACAAAGCCATTGTACCACCCCGCGCCGCACCGGACAAGAGCAATGCGGCAAAAAGCGCCGACGCGCGGCGAAAAAAGCGGCAATTTCCCGGCCGAGTCTCTTTTAAAAGCGCCCTGTCCGCGAAAACGGGCGTGCCGTTTTCTGCTGTGGGCCTGCCGCCGCGCCCCGGCCCTGAAAGCAGCGGCAGGAAATATCCGAACCTGACAAAGGGCTTCCGTATTTTTTTGCCGCCGCGATGTGCGCGCCAAAGAGGCTTCCGCCCGGCGGAGAATAAAAAATTCACCGTAACTCTATCAGAATTACGGTGAATCAATGGTGGACACAGAGGGACTCGAACCCGCGACCTCACGGATGTGAACCGTGCGCTCTAACCAGCTGAGCTATGCGTCCATATTCTGGCGGTGGCCCCGCCAGAGTTTGGCGGAGAGTTAGGGATTCGAACCCCAGGTACTTTCGTACACAGCATTTCGAGTGCTGCACCTTCGACCGCTCGGACAACTCTCCCTGATAACGGGACTGCGAGATATATTATAACAACCCGGCGCGGTTTCGTCAAGTGGTTTGCGTGATTTTCCCCGCCGAAAATTTCCGGCGGACATTTTGGGCCTTTGCGCAGGATGTTTTGCGCCCCTGCCGCACCGGCGGCGGGCAGACGAAAAAAATTTACAATTCCGCAACAGAAAATGACGCCCCGCCACCCTTGTAAAGCGGCGCGCAGCGGTGTATAATAACGGTACACAAAAGAAAAAGGAGGCTGACCATTGATGAAAAAATCGGTATGGATTCCCCTGTTGGCCACCACCTGCGCGGTTGCCGGTGCTGTGGCGGGCGCATACGCCGTCATGATGAAGCGTGAGAAAGAGCTTGCCGAGTACGAGCAGATGCTGATCCATCAGGATCTTCCCGACGCCAAATGGGAGGCTGACCCCGAGGCCCAGCCGGAAGCGGCCGCCGACACGGCTGCCGATGCCCCTGCTGCAGAGCAGTAAGGCCCCATAAAAACGCAGGAACGCGCCGGTTTACCCCACCGGCGCGTTTTTTTTGCGGCCTTTTTTCGGGCGGTCCAATATAGCCCTTTCTGACCGCAGCGGTTCTTCCGCAGCGGTCTTTTTTTGCCGCCAAAGCACCGCCGATTGCTGCGGCTGGGGCTGCCGTCGACACAAAAAAAGCGGCGGTCCCTCCTCTTTTGCAGGAAAGGCCGCCGCCCGTTTTTCAGACAAACGCCCGTTTTCAGTTTTCGGTCACTTCCGGCGTGGTCAGCACGCCCTCCTCTGTCAGGCGGTAGTCATAGCACCAGCGGTCGCCCTCGCTGCGCCAGGCGTTGGGGCCGATCCACCGGTCGCACAGATCGGTCAGATGCACCGGGCCGAAGCCGTTGCGGCGATGGCCGTACAGGGTCAGGTGCAGGGTGTGCTGCCCGGCCGGTACGGCAGGCAGCGTCAGCGTATACGGCGGGTAGATGACGGGCTGCTCGTCGCCGTCATCCAGCGCAGCGGTCTGCAGCACGCCGCGGTACTGCCCGGCGCGCAGCGTCAGCGCGCCGCCGTCGGTCGTCACCGGGATGTGATAGGTGATGTTGCCGCCGTAGAACGGCAGCCCCTGCGCCGTAATATCGCCGAATGCCAGCTGCGCACGCGCGGGCACAATGCAGGTATAGCGGCCGCTGGCCTCGACGCCGAAGTCGCCCAGCAGATAGGCCCATTCCAGATTGACCCGGCGGCCAAACGGGATCGACGCCTCCAACACATTTTCGCCTGCCTGCAGCGGCGGCAGCGCCACCGTCTGAATGGCCTTGTCGGTATACCAGCCGGTAACGTTGACCGGCACCGGCTGACCGTTGAAGGTCAGCTGCGCGCCGTTCAGCTCTTCCATGGCCAGCTGCGCACCGCTGTACGCCATGGCGCTGCGGATACGCCAGCGCAGGTGCACGGTGTGGCTGGGCGCTTCAGCCGGCACAACCCAAGGCTGGGCAAACCGTTCTTTCCGGCTGGGCCAGCCCAGCTTTTCGCGGCAGACATTGTCCAGCCGCAGAATTTCTTCCGTCGGGTTCCAGGGCCCGTCATCCAGCGCATACTCGGCCTGATCCAGCAGCAGAGCATTGGGCTCGCTGAGGGTATAGGGCACCGTGACCGGCAGCGTTTTGTGCACACCGGGCAGCGCATGGGCAACATCCGGCCCAAGGGGCTCGTCTGCGCAGCCGTCGCCGACGGCCGCAGGGGCCAGCCACAGCAGCAGGCTGTCATAGTCGTACATGCGGCAGCGGATCTCGGTGCGGCCCTTTGTAACGGTATAGCCGATGGGGGCCGTTTCGCCGGTGAGGGTATTGTAGACGGTCGGCTTCCACTCGCCGCGCAGGCGGATGCGCAGATCCTGGCAGCGGGAAATATCCTTGTTGTACGGCTCCTTGCCGTGCGCAAGGAACAGCCAGCGGCCCTCGCCGTCCTGCCGCAGCTGATACAGCAGGTTTTCCGTGTGCGAGCCGGTCTGGTTGCGGATGTCCACCAGGCGCACCGGCTCCATCGCCTCCAGCACTGCGCCGCGGCTGAGCGGGATGCGGCGGCTGCGGGCGGCCAGCGCCGCACCGCGCTCGCTGGGGCGGGCATCCTCCAGCGTGGGCAGCGTTCCGGCAAACACCAGACGGCCGCCTGCCTTTTCAAAGGCCTCCAGCCGCTGCAGCGTGGTCGAGCGCAGCGTCTCGCAGCCGGGCACCAGCACCACGTCGTAGGCCATTTTGCCCACCTGCAGCGGCGCGCCGCCCTGCTCGCACAGGGTGGGCAGCAGGCTTTCGCTGATAAAGTCAAAATCAATGCCGCCAAACAGCAGCCATTCGGTCAGGTTCTGGAAGTTTTTGTCCAGCTCGTCCCGCACAAGGGCCGTCTGCTCGGCCGGGCCCCAATGCAGCCAGTAGCTTTCGATGGGGTGAATGACGCCCACGCGAACCACCGGCTTGCCGCGGGTGAGGGCCGTGTTGACGCGGGCAAAGTGATCCTCCACCCGGTGGTACTGGCTCCACCACGGCGACTGATAGTTGATGGAGGCCGGGTAGTCGCGCTTGGCCTCGCCCGCCATGGAGACCCACGACAGGTGCGGCACCCGGATGGTGACGCCCAGCGCCGCCTGCCAGTCGCCGTGCAGCTTGTGGCCGCGGAAATCGAAATCCCAGTTGGTGACGCCGTACAGCTCGCTGAGCATGCCCTCGCGGCCGAACTGATGCACCGCCGACTGCGTTTGCTTGGCCGTGGTGTACTCAAACCGGGCGCACAGCATATCAATGCCGGGCAGATCAAACCCGCGGTAGCTGCGCATGGCCTCGCCCAGGGCGGCGGTCTGGCTTTCCAGCGTGGGTTCTTCCATCATGTGGCCGGTCAGCGCCAGGCCATGGGCCCGACACCAGCCGCCGCAGTTGTCGGCGAACGCCTGGGTGAAGCGCTCACAGATATGGTCGTGATAGTGATAGCGCAGCACGGAGGGCAGACGGTCGGCGCGATCCCAGATCAGCTGCGGAATGCCCGCCAGCAGGTCCTCGCCGTCATAGGCGGCGGCAAAGGTCTCGGGCAGGTCGTCCGTCCACGGCAGGGTGACATCCATCTTTTCGGTGGCGAAGCGCAGGGTGGATTTGCGGGTGAACTGCGGCTCGTCGGTGAAGATGGAGGGCACGGTCCTGTCAAACTCCTCCGGGATGGTGCGGTTATAGCTTTCGTAGGTGATGTCGATAAACCGATCCATCGCCTTTTTATCCAGCGTGTTGACATAGGTCTGGTTGTTGTACCAGCCGCTTTCGGCGTGCTGCTCGAGGTAGGCATACCATTTTTCATGGGCGGCCGGGGCCTCGGCCGGGATGATGTGCGACGCCACCAGATAACCATCGGCATCCAGCTGCACATCAAAGCAGGCCAGCAGCCGGCCGTTGCCCGCACGGGAGGCCGCCGCCGAGGACGTGCCGAACTCGGGAAGCGACTCATCCCCGCTGCCGTACGGGGTGGGCGTAAAGAGCAGGTAACGGGCGCGGTACTGCTTTTCCTTTGTCACCAGGCCGCCCGCCGCGCCGGAGGGCCAGCGATCCTCATCGTACAGCCACGCCAGCATGTTTTCGCTTTTGGCTTTTTCGACGCAGGCCTTGATCAGCGCCATATACTCGTCGCTGAGGTACGGGGTGGCCATGCCGGTGCGCACATGCATATGCGCGCCGCCGAAGCCCATTTTTTTCAGCACCTCCAGCTGCCATTCCAGCTCCTTGCGGTCAAGCTGGCAGTTCCACGCCCAGAACGGCGCGCCGCGGTACTCGGCCGTCGGCGTGCGGAACAGCTCGGCGTCCAGCTGCGGGGCATTCTTTTTCTTGTACAGCATTGTCGTTCCTCTTCTTCCGTAAATGTATTTTGGGGAAAAGCTTTTTTGCAGATGCCCGGGCGGGGCGTCTGCCTCCTCTTGAGCATACCACAATCCGCCGCAAAAAAGAACCCCCTTTTTGCGCTTTTTCCCCCGCGCCCGCAGGCGCTGCAAATGCCGCCGTCAGGCAGCCGGGCTTTTTGCCCGCAGGCAGCGCAGGCCGTTCCAAGCCGCGGTGCCCGCCGGATGCCGCACCGGGCACCGCGCAGGGCGGGCCGCCTCCTTTTTGCAAAACAAAACGCTCCCCGCACGGCAGGGGCCGTGCAGGGAGCGGCGGGGCCAAAAAACGGCGCGGCTCAGTCGGCGCTCCAGTAGAAATCCTCCCCGGGCAGGCTGCCGCCTACCGAGGCCGGGTTCTGGTCAAACAGCACCTGCAGGTAGGCGCTGGCTTTTGACTGCATTTCCTCGCCGGTCAGGCAGACAATGTTGCAGTAGGGCAGCGCCTTTTCGGCCACGGCGGCCTTGACGATGCCGTACTGCTCGATGAGCTGCGCGGCCTCGGCGGGCTGGTCGTTCGCAAACTGCGTCGATGCGGCATACTCCTGCAAAAACGCCTGCAGCTCGGCCGGGTGCTCCTGCGCAAAGGCGCGGCGCACCACCAGCACGCCCGTTACCAGCGTGCTGCCGTTTTCCAGCGCGTTCCATTCCGCCGTCAGGTCCAGCGCGACGCGCAGCCCCTCCAGCTGGGTCTGTGCCACGGTGACAAACGGCTGCGGCAGCAGCGCCACGGCGCTCTCCTCCGTCGCCATCTGCGAAACGACCTCCGTGGCCTCGCTCTTCCATTCCACCTGCACATCCTCGCCCAGCGTCAGGCCGTTCTGCGCCAGCAGATAGTTCAGGCAATATTCCGGCGTGTTGCCCTTTCCGGTGGCATAAACGGTCTTGCCCTTCAGATCCGCCAGGCTGTTGACGGTCTCACCGCCTTTTTCTACCACATACAGCACGCCCAGCGTATTGATGGCCAACAGCTGCACGCCGCCCTCGGTCTTGTTATACAGCACCGAGGCCAGGTTGGCGGGCACGGCCAGAATATCCATCTGGCCCTGCACCAACAGCGGGGTCAGCTCATCCGCGGCGGCGGCCAGCGTAAACTCGTACGCATTGGCGGTATTGCCGTTTTCGGCATCCGACAGCAGCTTGACCATGCCCATGGAGGTGGGGCCTTTCAGCCCGCCCAACCGAATGGTCAGCCCCTGCGCGGGATCTTCTTCGCCGGGCGCGGGGGCATCCTGCCCATCCGAACCGGCAGACTCCCCCGCCGTATCCGCCGTGGAGGAGACAGGCTCCTGCGGCAGGCTATCCCCTGCTGCGGAGCCCGCGCAGGCCGTCAGCGCCGTGCACGCCAGCGCAAGGCACAGCAGCAGCGCCGCCGCTTTTTTTGCAATTGTTTTCATCAGACTTTCCTTTCCTCTGCAATGATAAAACGATGCGTCCGGTCAAAGCGCAGCTTTGGCCGGTGAGGATACTATACCACAAACCGGCGCTTCAAAGCGTTGCTTTGGCAACATATCAAAGCGAGCGGAACGGCATGATCCTTTGCAAAAAAGACCGGCGGCCGGGGCTGGCAATTTGACGGCGGCTGGTTTATAATAACAGAGAAAAAACAAACGGCCCGGCCGCAGAACGCGCGCCGGGCCCGGCAAAGGAGATACAGGAGGGGCTTTATGGATTTTCTTGCAGGCGAGGGCCAGTGGCTGAAGGGCAATCTGCACACGCACACAACGGTTTCGGACGGGCACCGCACCCCGGAGGAATGCATTCGGCTGTACCGCGAGCACGGCTATGATTTTCTGTGCATCACCGACCACCACAAAAGCCGCCTGGGCGGCGAGGAGGACGGCCTGCTGATCCTGGGCGGCGTGGAGCTGAACAACAACTGCTTTTCGCCGCGGGTATGCTATCACCTGACCGGTGCGGGGCTGCTTGCGCCGGTGGACGATGTGCCGCCCACCGCCGACCCGCAGACCATGGTGGACGCGCTGCGGGCTGCCGGGGCCTTTGTGACGCTGGCGCACCCGGCCTGGTCGCTGATGACGGATGAAAACATCCGCGGGCTGCAGGGCTACGAGGCCATTGAAATTTACAACGGCGTATCGGAGTTTTACTCCGGCCGGGGCGATTCGTCGGTACAGCTGGATACGCTGGCCGCTGGCGGGCGGTTGGTGGGCATCACCGCCGCGGATGACACCCATTTTTACGGGCCGGATGCCTGCAGCGGCTGGGTGATGGTCAAGGCGCGTGAGCGCAGCCGCGAGGGCATTCTGGAGGCGCTGCGCGCCCGCCGCTTTTATGCCAGCCAGGGTCCGCAGCTGCACAGCCTGCAGCGGCTGGAGGATGGCCGCATCCGGGTAGAGACCTCGCCGCTTGCCCGCATTCTGTTTTACACCGACAGCTTTTTCAGCGCCCAGCGGGTGCACAATGCCCCGGAGGGCGGCTGCCTGACCGAGGCAGAATACGCCCCCGAGGCACATGACACCTGGGTGCGCGTGGAGGGCGTGGACGCCTGCGGCAAGCGGGTGTGGAGCAACTATATCGACCTGCGCGCCTGAAACGCCAGCGGCTGACGGGGCCGAAAAAGGGGCCGCACACGGCCGACCATTGAGAAAAAACGGAGGAACCTTTATGCAGAACACTGCCCGCCCCGCGCCGGTGCGCAACGGTGTCGACCGTCTGGAGGAGGCGGCCGGGCCGCTGCGCGGCCTGCGGCTGGGGCTGATCACCGGGGCCTCGGGCATGACCGCCGACCTGCACAGCAGCATTGACGCCGTGCGCCAGCGCTTTGACCTGCGGGTGCTGCTGGCGCCCGAGCACGGCATTCGTGGGGTGCTTGGCCCGGGTGAGACCGTGGGTACACAGGTGGATGCGCTGTCCGGCCTGCCCGCCTACAGCCTGTTTGAGGACCGCATTTTTTCGCAGGATATCGCCGAAAAGGATCGGGTCTATCTGCCGCCGCGCGCCGCACTGGATGCCGTGGATGCGCTGGTGTTTGACCTGCAGGATGTCGGTTCGCGCTATTTCACCTACGCCTCCACCCTGTTTTACGCCATGCGGGCCTGCGCCGCCGCCGGAAAACGGCTGATCGTGCTGGATCGTCCCAACCCCATCGGCGGCGAGATACTGGAGGGTAACTGCCATACCCCGGAGCTGTTCTCGTTTATCGGGCTGACGCCGGTACCCATCCGCCACGGTATGACGCTGGGCGAGCTGGCCTGCTATTACAACGGCGAGCACGGCCTGCGGTGCGACCTGCAGGTGGTGCGCATGAGCGGCTGGCAGCGGCGGATGCGCTACCCCGATACCGGGCTGCCGTTTACCCCGCCCAGCCCCAACCTGCCCACCATGGAGGCCGTGACCGTCTATAACGGCGTCTGCCTGCTGGCGGGCACCAATGTTTCCGAGGGGCGCGGCACCACGACCCCCTTCACCCTGCTGGGCGCGCCGTTTGTTGACCCGGTGCGGCTGGCCGACGCCCTGCAGGCACTGCAGCTGCCCGGCGTGCGCTTTGCCCCGGCGTTTTTCCGGCCGGAATGGTCCAAATATGCCCATGAAAGCTGCGCAGGGGTACGCATTCACATCACCGATGCGGCCACCGTGCGCCCCGTGGCGCTGGGCGTCTGGCTGATCGACACCCTGCGCCGCCTGTGGCCGCAGCAGTTCCGGTTTACCCCGCCGCCCACCGGCGGGCGCTGGCACATTGATCTGGCCAGCGGCAGCGACGAGCTGCGCACCGGGCGGCTTTCCCCGCCGGAGCTTCTGGCACGCTGGCAGCAGCAGGCCGACGCCTTTGCCCCTGTTCAGCAGCGCTACCGTCTGTATGAGGCGCCGGACGGGGCCGCTGCGCCAGGCGGCGGCATGTGCGGCGTGATCTGACCGGCAGCGGCCTTTTCTTCCTCCGGCCGCGCCGCGCGGCAACCGCGGCATAGGGGCGCTTTTCGAGGGCACAAACGGCCCCGGCCGCCGTTTGTTGAGGCGGCGTTTCACCCGGACGGGCAATGCCGGGCAGCGTTTGCTGCAGCACTTGCCGCAGCGTTTCAACACAGCACTTGCCGCGGCAATGCTGCATTTACCCTTTGGGGGCGGCAGCGCTTTGAAAGCGTCAGCCGCCCGCATACCAAAAAATTCACCCGCCAAAAACGGCGCGGCCTTCTGTACCCGCAGAGGCTGCGCCGTTTCTTTTTGTTTTCTGTTTTTTTGAGGGGGCGGAGCATTTTCAGCGGGTCGGCCGACACAAAGCCGCCCGCAAAGCGGCCGCACCGGGCCGTTTATACGCCGTCGGCGGCCAGCCCGGCCTCGGCAGCGGCTGCCAGCGGCTCCTGCTGCGGCAGCTCTTCGCCCCGCGGCACGGCCGTGCAGACCTCCTGTGCCTGCTGCACCGGCTGCTGTACCTTTACATATTCAATATAAGCGTAGCTGTGCTCACGCGCGGCCGTATCGCACATAAAGCGGTAGATTTGCCCGCGCAGGTGACGGCGCGCGGCCCGGGGCGTGGCCTGCGGCGGCGGCGACACCGGGTCGCTGAGCCAGACGGTCGCCAGCGGCGGCAGCCGGCGCAGAATGCGCCTTTTCCGCCACACCACAACGGCGCCGACCGCCGGCACCCCAAAGCGCACCGGGTAGGAAAACGACGCATCGGAAAACGGACGGATGCCGTTGTAAAACGGCCAGATGTGCGCCTCCGGATAAATGAGCACCGCACGCCGCCGGTCAAACGACCGCTGCAGACGCTCCAGAAAGGCGTTCATGCCGCGCACACCGGTGGGCAGCGGCACCGCCCCCAGCATCTGCACCAGCCCGCCCAGCCCCGGCAGCGAAACGGCGTCCGGCCCGGTAACAACGTCGCCCCGGTACGGAAACGCCAGCAGCGTGGGCAAAAAGGCATCCAGCGTCATGGTAGTGTGGTTGGCGTAAAGATAATACCGGCCCAGCAGGCCGCGCAGCGCCCTTTTGTTCTTGATGCGCAGCCCAAACGCCAGCTTGCAGTACAGCCACACCAGCGGCGTGGCCAGCAGCCGGTACACCGCCCACGAGCCCAGCCGCCACAGCGGCCCGTGCCGGTAGGGATAGTCGCCGTCCACCCGCTTTGTGGAAATACGGCCGTTTGTGGGGGCAAAATCGTCGTTTTTTTCATCGGTATAATAAATGACCTTCTTCACGCCTGTTCCCTCCGACCGCTTTTTCTGTCAGATACCATATCACATCGGGCGCAGGGGCGCACCGGTCAAAACCGAAGCGCGCCCTAAAAATCGGATGCCGAGCGCAAATTGTGCGGTTTTTGCGCATAGCCCGCCGTATGCGCAAAAGTGTGCGGCAGGCTTCCCCGCCCGCATAAACCCTCCGCGGCCTTTTGCTGCGGGCCAGCGGCTTTGCCGCACCGCGGCGGGCGGCGCGTGCCTGCCGGTTGGGCCGCTCTGCCCGTGCCCCGGCGGCCGCCCGTACAGCTGTTTGATAAACAGGCGGCCCCTGCAAACTGCACACCGGCTGCGCACCTCCTTTTGCGCAGGCGGCGGCTGACTTTCCGCAGATGACAGCCGCCATCGGCCGCCGTATTGGCCCAAACCGTAAGTTTAACAAAAAATTAAAAAGTTTCCCGGTAAAACCGCTTGACAAAACAGAAATGTGGAGTAAAATAGTTTTAGCACTCGAGAGCAGAGAGTGCTAAACAGAAAGGAGGCCGCTGAGATGGATCAACGCAAGCAGCAGGTGCTGCAGGCTATCGTCAAGCTGTATACCAGCGACGGCGAACCCATCGGCAGCCACCTGTTGAGCGAATATATGGATCTGGCGGTCAGCACCGCCACCCTGCGCAACGAAATGGCGGCGCTGACAAGGCTTGGCCTGCTGGAGCAGCCGCACACCAGTGCAGGGCGGGTCCCCTCCGGGGCCGGGTATCGGTATTACATTGACCACCTGATGGGCGCCGCTCCGCTGGATGCCCGGCAGAGGGCCGAGGTGGATGAACGCTTTGCCGCGTTTGATTATGACCCGCCGAAGCTGGTTCAATCCGCCGCCCGCGCCTTAAGCGAGCAGACCGGACTGATGGTCGCAGCCACCACGCCGCGTGCGGAGGATATCCGCATTGCACATTTTCAGATCACACAGGTCGGGCAGCACACCGTTGCCGTGCTGGCCGTCACCAGTGCGGGCGGCGTGCTGACGCGGGTGGCCCGCACCGGCGAGGAGCTTTCGGCGCAGGATGTGCGTCTGGCACAGACGCTGATCAACCGCGCGCTGGCGTTCCTGACCCCGGCGGATCTTTCCCCGGCGCTGCTGCAGGGACTGCAGCTGGCCTTTGATGGGCGCAGCGGCTGCCTGATGCCGGTGGCGCGCGCCGCCTACCTGCTGGTGCAGGAGGCCGGAAACGCCGTCACCGCAGTAGAGGGCATTGCCCATTTGCTGCGCTACCCCGAAACGGCTGCCTGCCTTGGCAGCCTGCTGGAGTTTGGCAGCGATCAGGCGCGGCTGGCCCGCGGCATCATCCCTGCAGACGACAAGCTTGCCGTGACACTGGGAGGCGATGACGACGCCAGCCTGCCGGAGGGTGTGGCCGTGATGGCGCACCGCTACATGGCCGGCAACGGCCTGCGCGGCGGCATTGCCATCATCGGGCCCGAGCGCATGCCCTATGGGCGGCTGAGCCCCCTGCTGGAGTATTACGCTTTGCGGCTGGGGCAGGCTATGACCACCGGCCGCAGCACCGCGCGGCAGGGTTAGACGTGCAGAACAGATGCGGACATCTGAGAATGGAGATACGGACATGGAAGACGAACTGAAAAAGACACAGCCCGACGCACAGGCCGCCCAGAAGGAGACCGCCGCCGAGGCTGAAGCGCCGCAGCCGACCGCCGCAGCCGACACGGCGCCGCAGCCGGAGGCCGCAAAGGAGGAGCCGAAGGCCGCCGAGCCGGAGCATAAAAAGGAAAAGAAAGCCAAAACGGACGCCGTTGCCGCGGCACTGGAGGCCGCAAAGGCCGAAGCGGCCAAAACGAAAGAGCTGTTTTTGCGCACCGCCGCCGAATACGACAACTACCGCAAGCGCACCACGCGTGAGCGGGATGCCGCCTTTGGCAACGGCGTCGCCCATGCGGCCGAAAAAATGCTGCCGCTGATCGACACGCTGGAAATGGCCGCCAACGCCGATTCCACCGATGAGAACTATAAAAAGGGCGTGCAGATGACGCTGAACAAGGCGTATGCCGTCCTCAAGGAGCTTGGGCTGGAGGAAATTCCCGCCCAGGATCAGCCCTTTGACCCGCAGCTGCACTCCGCCGTGATGCAGCAGCCCGTGGAGGGGGTGCCTGCCGGAACCGTGGTTCAGGTGTACCAGAAGGGCTACACCCTCAACGGCAAGGTGGTGCGCCACACCATGGTCGTGGTCAGCGCTTAAAAGAGCTGCAAAGCCGTGGCTCGGCCGGGCCGCTCACACCGCACGGCCGCGCCCTCTTTGATAAATTTTCCGAATATCCCACAAATAAAAAGAATGCAATGCGAGAAGGAGTAATGAATTATGTCTAAGATTATTGGTATTGACCTTGGTACTACAAACAGCTGTGTCGCCGTGATGGAAGGCGGCGAGCCCGTCGTGATCGCCAACGCCGAGGGCGCGCGCACCACACCGTCTGTGGTGGGCTTCAAGGGCGGCGAGCGTCTGGTCGGCCAGGTGGCAAAGCGTCAGGCCATCACCAACCCCGACGGTACGGTTTCCTCCATCAAGCGGAAAATGGGCACCAACGAAAAGGTGACCATCGACGGCAAATCCTACACCCCGCAGGAGATCAGCGCCATGATCCTGCAGAAGCTGAAGGCAGACGCTGAGGCGTATCTGGGCGAAAAGGTAACGGAGGCCGTCATCACGGTGCCCGCTTACTTCAACGACAGCCAGCGTCAGGCCACCAAGGATGCCGGCGCCATTGCCGGTCTGGATGTCAAGCGTATCATCAACGAGCCGACGGCCGCTGCACTGGCCTACGGTGTGGATAAGGAAGAGGAGCAGAAGGTTCTGGTCTACGACCTGGGCGGCGGCACGTTCGATGTCTCCATCATCGAGGTGGGCGACGGCGTGACCGAGGTCCTGGCCACCAACGGCGACACCCATCTGGGCGGCGACGACTTTGACCAGCGCATCATCGACTGGCTGGCCGACGGCTTCCAGAAAGAAAACAACATTGACCTGCGCAAGGACAAAATGGCCCTGCAGCGCCTGAAGGAAGCCGCCGAGAAGGCCAAGATCGAGCTGTCCGGCGTGACCTCTACCGCCATCAACCTGCCGTTTATCACGGCAGACAACAACGGCCCGAAGCATCTGGATACCACGCTGACCCGCGCCAAGTTCAACGAGCTGACGGCCGACCTGGTCGAGCGCACCATGACCCCCACCCGTCAGGCCATGGCGGATGCCGGTCTGCAGCCCTCTGACCTGCACAAGGTCCTGCTGGTGGGCGGCTCCAGCCGTATTCCCGCCGTGCAGGAGGCCGTGAAGAAGTTCATGGGCAAGGAGCCGTTCAAGGGCATCAACCCCGACGAGTGCGTGGCCATCGGCGCTGCCATTCAGGGCGGCGTGCTGGGCGGCGACGTCAAGGGCCTGCTGCTGATGGATGTCACCCCGCTGAGCCTGGGCATTGAGACCTACGGCGGCGTGTGCACCAAGATCATCGAGCGCAACACCTCCATCCCCACCAAGAAGAGCCAGGTGTTCTCGACGGCGGCCGACAACCAGCCCAGCGTTGAGGTCAACGTGCTGCAGGGCGAGCGTGAGATGGCCCGCGACAACAAGAGCCTGGGAACCTTCCATCTGGACGGCATTCCCGCCGCGCCCCGCGGCGTGCCGCAGATCGAGGTCACCTTCGACATTGACGCCAACGGCATTGTGAACGTTTCCGCCAAGGATCTGGGCACCGGCAAGGATGCGCACATCACCATCACCTCCTCTACCAACATGAGCAAGGAGGATGTGGATAAGGCCATCAAGGAAGCCGAGCAGTACGCCGAGCAGGATAAGCAGAAGAAGGACGAAATCGATACCCGCAACAGCGCGGATCAGCTGGTGTACTCGGTTGAGAAGAGCCTGACCGAGCTGGGCGACCAGATCACCGCCGAGGAAAAGGCCGACCTGACGGCCAAGATGGACGCCGTGCGCGAGGCGCTGAAGGGTACCGACCTGGCAGCCATCAAGGCAAAGCAGGAGGAGCTGCAGAAAGCGTTCTACGCCGTCAGCGAGAAGCTGTACGCCAACGCGCAGGCCGCCCAGCAGGCGGCGCAGGGCAGCCCCAACGGCAGCGCAGGCGCCAACCCGGGCGCAGGCAGCGGCAAAGGCGACGACGGTTACGTGGACGCCGATTTTAAGGAAGTGTAATGACCTGCCGCGCCGCGGCAGGCGGGCCGCCCCAACGCCGGGCGGCCCGTACGCGACGCGGCGTCGCTGTGCCGCAGGGCCCCGCACACCGGCGGCCCCAGCCTGAAGAAGGAAAGTAGATACTATGGCAGACAAACGCGATTATTATGAGGTTCTGGGCGTTGCCAAGACCGCGTCGGAGGACGAGATCAAAAAGGCGTACCGCAAACAGGCCAAAAAATATCATCCCGACCTGCACCCCGGCGACAAGGAGTGCGAGGAAAAGATGAAGGAGGTCAACGAGGCCTACGAAATTCTCAGCAACCCCGAGAAAAAGGCCCGGTATGACCAGTACGGTTTTGCGGGCGTCGACCCCAGCTACGGCGCTGCCAACGGCGGCGGCTTCGGCGGCGGGGCCGGCTTTGGCGATATTGATCTTGGCGACCTGTTCGGCAGCTTCTTTGGCGGCGGCTTCGGCGGCGGCAGCCAGCGGCGCAGCCCCAACGCGCCGCGTCAGGGCGACAATCTGCGCATCAACCTGACCATCAGCTTTATGGAAGCGGTGCATGGCTGCACCAAGACGGTCAGCGTCAACCGCAAGGAGCCCTGCCCCGACTGCGGCGGCACCGGCGCAGCCAAGGGCACCAGCCCCGAGACCTGCCCCGACTGCCGCGGCAGCGGCACCGTCACCACGCAGCAGCGCACCCCGTTCGGCATTATGCAAAGCCGTCAGCCGTGCTCGCGCTGCGGCGGGCGCGGCCGCATCATCAAGGAGCCTTGCCGCAAATGCGGCGCAACGGGCCGTGTTTCGGTCAACAAGCGCTATGAGGTGAACATTCCGGCCGGTATTGACGACGACCAGAGCATCGCCCTGCGCGGGCTGGGCGACCACGGCGTCAACGGCGGCCCCGCAGGCGACCTGGTGGTGAACGTTTCGGTACGGCCGGACGAAGTGTTCGAGCGCGACCGCTTTGACGTTTACGTCAACGTGCCCATCACCTATACGCAGGCCGTCATGGGCGCAGAGGTCGTGGTGCCCACCGTTGACGGCAAGGTGCAGTACACTGTGCCCGAGGGCACGCAGCCGGGCACGACGTTCCGTCTGCGCGGCAAGGGCATTCAGTACCTGAACGGCCGCGGCCGCGGCGATGAGTATGTGCGCGTGAACGTGGAGGTCCCCCGCAAGCTGAACCGCGAGCAGCGCAAGGCGCTGGAAGCCTTTGAGCAGACGATGAAGGACGAAAACTACGAACAGCGCAAGGGCTTTGCCAAACGTCTGAAGGAGATGTTCGGCGACCGCTGAGGCCCGACCCTTATAGAAGTATTTTGACAGGCAGGCTGCCGGAAATATCCGGCGGCCTGCTTTTTTTGCGCTTTCTGCCCGGCGGCGGGCGGCACACGGCCGCTGTGGGGTGCTTTGCCGCCGCTGCGTTTTTTCTGCGGCAGCAGGGATCACTCCGCGGCAGCAAATGCCGGCCGGCCGCCTTGCTGCCGGTAAGGCCGCCCCGCCTTTTCTGCCGCGGCGGCAGGGCCCCGACGGCAGGGCATCCGTCCTCCCGGCACCGCCGGAAAAAATTATTTGCAAAAAGGGGCTTGTGTTCCCCCAAAAACTGTGATAGATTGGATGAGTCGGCTCTTGCCCGGCGGCGCTGCGGCCCGGCCGTTTTGGGGGGCCGCCTGCTTCGTCGGTTTTGCCGCACGCCACGCCGGGCGCTTTGCCTGCCTTCTGTCCGCAGCTTTTGCCGCCGGGCGCGCGGTGCGCCCACCCCATTCCGTACCCAAAGGGAGAAAACGCCATGAAGCTTTTCAGCCGTCTTCGCCGCCCCTCCGCCGCCCCAAAGGCTGCCGGTGACGCCGTTGTTACCCAACGGGCCTATATTGCCGAGGCCGCCTTTGAGTATTTTGTCACGCTGACCACCTCCGGCGCTTTTCTGACGCTGCTCATCAAGCAGATGGAGGTCTCGGACGCGCTGACCGGCATTCTCTCCTCCGTCACCATACTGGCGTGCAGCTTTCAGATGTTCGCCGTCACGTTTGTGCGGCGGCGGCGCTCCATCAAGGCGGCGACGCTGTTTTTGCAGACGCTGCAGCAGGTGCTGTTTTCACTGCTGTTTCTGCTGCCGTTTTTCCCGCTGAGCAACACGGTGCGGGTGGTGCTGTTCTCGGTGCTGTTTCTGTTTTCCTCCATCCTCATCAATCTGGTCTCCCCGGCCAAATTCAACTGGATGATGTCGTTTGTGCCGCCGGGCGAGCGCGGAAAATTTACCGCCTGCAAGGAGATGGTCTCGCTGATCACCGGCCTTGTCTACAACTATATCATGAGCCGCGTGGTCGACCATTTCGACGCCATCGGCCGCCCGCAGGTGGGCCTGCAGCTGTGCGCCGCCGTCATCTTTGTGCTGATGCTGTTTCACGTTGCTACGCTGCTGATCGCCCGCGACGCCCCGCAGGTGCTGGAGGAGGTGCGCCGGACCCCAACGCTGCGCGCCTGCATGCGCAGCAACTTTGCCAACCCGCGCTTTTGGAAATGTCTGGTCTTCGGCGCGGGCTGGAATCTCTTTTATTACATGTGCATCCCCTACCATAATATCTATCTGCTGCAGGAGCTGGACTGCAGCGTCACCTTTATTGCCGTGGCCGGCATCGTCTGCAGCCTGGCCCGCTTTCTGTTCAGCATGCCGCTGGGGCGCTTCAGCGACCGGTACGGCTTTGACCGCGGCGTTTCGCTGGGCTTTCTGCTGGTGGGCGTCGGCCTGCTGCTGCTGGTGCCGTGGGTGCCGGGCAACGGCAAGGTGCTGTACCTGCTGTTCCAGTTTCCCTTTGCCGCCGCCATGGCCGCGCTTTCCGGCGGTATGATGAACATTCTGTATCAGTATGTGCCCTCCAGGGATCGGGTCAGCGCGCTGGGTATTTACTCCACCTGCGGCGGGCTGGGCGGGTTTCTCGGCTCGCTGATCGGCGGGTGGATACTGGGCGCGATCCAGGCAGGCGGCAACCGGCTGTTTGGGCTGGCGCTGTACCCACAGCAGTTTTTGAACCTGCTGGGCGCGGCCGGTATGGTCGGGCTGGCACTGTTTACCCGGCTGGTGGTCTCGCGCATGGAGCGTGAGCCGCAGTGACACCGCGTTTTTTCTGACCGCTCGCCGCCGCTCACCCCGGCGGCTGCTGTCCCCACCCGCACACAGAAAGGATGAAAGTATGCAAGCATGGAATGCCGCGCTGACCGAACAGCGCGCAAAGGAACACATTCAGGCCCGGCTGGACGCCAAAACACTGGCCGGGGTCACGGCGGGCGTCTGGCTGGAGGGCGAAAACCGCCTGACGCTCTGCATGGGGCAGCGCGACCCGGCCGCCGGGCTTCCCATGCAGACGGATACGCTGTTCCGCCTGGCCTCGATGACCAAGCCTATCACCGGTACGGCCGTGATGCAGCAGTGCCAGCGCGGCGCGCTGGAGCTGGACGCCCCCATTGCCCGCTGGCTGCCCCGCTTTGCCGAAATGAAGGTGGCCGTCGCCACGCCGGAGGGCGAAATTCTGGCAACGCGCCCGGCGGCGCGGCCCATCACCCCCCGCATGCTGCTGACGCATTCCAGCGGGCTGGGCAGCGGCCCCGCCGGAGACGCCCAGTTTGCCGCCGTCGGCCCCGCCAACCATGCCACGCTGGCGCAGGCGGTAGATGCCTACGCCGACTGCGCGCTGGATTTTCAGCCCGGCACCGCCCAAATGTACAGCGGTATTCTGGGCATGGATGTGCTGGCGCGGCTGGTCGAGCTGACCGCGGACATGCCCTATGACGAATATCTGCGCAAAAACATTTTTGAGCCGCTGGAAATGGCGGACACCACCTATTGCCCCACCCCGCAGCAGGCCGCCCGCCTGATGCGGCTGGTGGATGCCCGCGACGGCGCGCTGCACCCGGTGGAGATCGCCGACGGCTGCGGCTTCGGTGATTTTCCCATCGGCTATACCGGCGGCGGCGCGGGGCTGTTTTCAACGCTGGAGGATTACAGCCATCTGGCACTGATGCTTGTCGACGGCGGCCTTTACAAGGGGCGGCGCGTGCTGGAGGCGGCCACGGTGGAGGCCATGGCCACGCCGCAGCTGCCGGAAAGCTTCGGCGGCATCAGCCGCACGTTCAACTGGGGGCTTTCCATGCGGGTCTGCCCCGAGCAGGCCCCGGCCGACGCCCCCTGGCCCGGCCAGCCGCTGAGCGCCGGAAGCTTTGGCTGGAGCGGCGCCTACGGCACACATTTCTGGGTAGACCGCAAGCGGCGGCTGACAGCCGTTTACCTTTCCAACCTGGCGGACGGCGGCGGCGCGGGCGCACCCACCGCCTTTGAATTTGAGCATGACGTTATGGCAGGCTTCGGCGAGCCGGTATAAGCCGCCGACCGCCCTGCCGCCTGCCCGCACAAAGCACAGATAAGGAGAAAAGCTATGGCCACACCGTCTTTTTCCGTTGACAGCCAGCGCGCCTTTGCACTGCTGGATAAAATCGGTTTTGTCCGCATGGCCGGTACGCCGCAGGAAAGCCGGGCGGCCGACATGATCGCCGACGAGCTGGCCGATGCCGGGCTGACGGCCCGGCTGGAAACGTTTGACATTCCCGATGCCGAGGAATGCAGCGCCACACTGGAGGTGCTGGAGCCTTACCGTGCCAGCTACGCCGTCACCGCCTACAAATGCAGCGCCAACACCCCGGATGCCGGGCTGGAGGGCGATTTTCTGTATGTGGAGGACGCCTCGGAGGCCGACCTGCTGCACGCGCGCGGCAAGATTGTGCTGGTCAACGGCTATCTGCGGCTGCCGCTGTACCGCAAGCTGCTGCAGGCAGGCGTCGCCGCGTTTATCACCATGAGCGGCGATGTGCGCGACACCCCGAAGGACAGCGACCTGTTCAACCGGATGCTGCGCGAGCCGCTGCTGCGGCAGGGCGACCCGCTGCCGGGCGCCAACCTGCGCATTGCCGACGCCATGGAGCTGGTGCGGCGCAGGGCCGCCCGCGTACGGCTGGCCGTGCACAGCCGCCCGGTGCAGCGCACCAGCCGCAACGTGACGGCCGAGGTGCCCGGCACGGATGGCGGACGCGAGTTTCTGACGCTGACCGCACACTATGACAGCGTGGAGTTTTCAAACGGCGTATACGACAACGGCGCAGGCAGCGTCATTCTGCTGGAGCTGGCCCGCTGGTTTGCCGCACACCCGCCCCGCCGCACACTGCGGTTTGTCTGGTGCGGATCGGAGGAGATCGGGCTGGAGGGCAGCAAGGCCTATGTGCGCGATCACGCAGACGAGCTGGCCGACTGCCGTTTTCTGCTGAATGTGGATGTGGGCGCGCCGGTGCTGGGGCACGATGTGGTGCGCCTGACGGCCGCCGAAAGCGTGCAGGCGTTTACCGACTGCTTTATGAAGTTGCGCGGCTACGGCGTGCAGGTGGAGCGCGGCATTTACTCCAGCGACAATATGCCCTTTGCCGATGCGGATATTCCGGCCGCCAGCTTTGCGCGCGAGGCCGCGCCCGGCGGCGGGTACATCCACTGCAGGTACGACCGCATGGACTGGCTGAGCGCCGACGCGCTGGGCAAGACCGCCCTGCAGATGCTGGATTATACCGACACGCTGGCAAACGCCGCTATTTTCCCGTTTGAGAGGCTGGTGCCGGAGGATATGCACCAGCAGATCGACCGTTATTTTTACAAAAAGGAGCTGGAGGAGGCCCGCGAGGCCGCTGAGAAAAAGGCTGCCGAGGCCAACGGCTGATACGCCGCCCGCCCCTTTGGCCGGTGATCGGCACGGGCGGTTCACACACAGCACGCCGCTCTTTGGAAGCGCCGACGGCATTTTCAAAGCCAACGGTCCGCTGCCGCAGAACCGACGGAAAGGGCAGCAGGGCTGCGGGCCATTCTTTTCCCCGCCGCCCCCGCCTGCAGAAAAGGAGGACTTGCCGTGACACAGGAACAGGCGCTGGCCGCCTGCCCGCTGTTTGCCGGGCTGTCGCCGGAGGACTGCGCGTTTGCACTGCGCTGCCTGAAGGCCCGGCTGGTGCACCGCCAGCGGGGCGAGCCGTTCAACCGTGCGGGCGAGCCGCTGGAGCGTTTTGGTCTGGTCGTCAGCGGGCGCGTTCACGTCAGCATGACCGAATGGGACGGCCACGCCACCTTGATGGCCAGCGTTGGCCCGGGCGGCACCTTTGGCGAGTCGCTGTGCTATCTGGGCTGGCCCACCGCCATTCTGGCGCTGGCCGATGCCCCAACACAGGTGCTGCTGCTGGATGCCGCCTGCCTGAAGGCCCGGCCCGCCGCCGGGGAGGACCCGCGCGTTGCCGCGCTGCGCAGCCGTTTTACCGCCATGCTTGCCCGGCGCACGCTGGCCATGAACGACCGCATTCAGATTTTGTCGCGCAGCGGCATCCGGGCGCGGCTGACCGTTTTCTTTTCGCAGTACGCCCGCCGCTGCGGCCCCCGCTTCTGCGTGGATTTTGACCGCAGCAGCATGGCGGTGTATCTGGGTGTTGACCGCTGCGCGCTGTCGCGCGAGCTGTCGCGCATGCAGCGCGAGGGGCTGCTGCGCTTTCATAAAAACCAATTTGAGCTGCTGGCCCCGCCGGAGGAGCCGTAGCGCCCGCCGCGAGGGCAGCGCCGAAAAACGCTTTTGCAGAGGTTTTCCCGGGGAAAGCTCTTTGCAGGCGGCTTCTCCGAAGCGGCTTTTGGCTTTTTGTGAGAAGCCGCCCGGGAAAAAGCGATCCGAGGGCATCAGCGCAGCGGCTCAAACGCTTCCTTGCCGTGCTTGCACAGCGGGCACACAAAATCGTCCGGCAGGGTCTCGCCCTCGTACACATAGCCGCACACCGTGCAGACAAAGCCGGTCTTTTTTTCCGGCGCAGGCTGCGGCTGCGGCTTGACCTGCGCATGATACCAGTCATAGGTCATGGAGGGCGCATCGCTCAGCACCTCGGCCTGCGTGACCTGTGCCAGAAAAACCGTATGCGTTTCCAGCTCCTGCACGGCGACGACCCGTGCCGAAAGATAGGCGTTTGTGCACATGGTCAGGTACAGCAGGCCGTTCCGGCTGCGGGCCGAGGCCGCCCAACCGGCAAACTTATCCGTGTCACGCCCGCTTTGGAAGCCGAAATGGGAGAACAGCTCAAACGGGGCCTGCGTGGAAAGCACGCTGAGGTTGAAGCAGCCGGTCTCGGCGATCATCTCGCGCGTGAGGTTGGCGCGGCTGACGGCAATGGAAATGCGGGCAGGTTGGCTGCTGACCTGCTCGACGGTGTTGATGATGCAGCCGTTATCCTGCTCGCCGCGGCGCGCACTGAGCACGAACAGCCCGCAGCTGATCTTGTTCAGCGCCCTGGTATCCGGCACAGCGGCGGCCTTTGGCGCGGCGGTCACCTCAACGGTGGGGACGGCCGGGGCAGTCCGGGCGGCCGGCTGGGGCAGCGAATCGGCCACGGCATCCGCCAGCGCCGTCAGCGCCTGCCGGTCGTCCGGCTTGACGGTCGAGCGCACCGTGACGGGCGGGGTCAGCACCGTCAGGTTTTTGCAGCCCGCCAGCAGCTTGCTCATCAGCCCGGCGGCCGTCGGGGCCCAGCTGCCGTTTTCCACCAGCGCAACGGTGCGGTTCTGCAGGTTGTGCGCAGCAAGGTCGTGCAGCAGGTTTTCCATGCGGACGAAAATGCCCCCGTTATAGGTGGCCGAAGCCAGCACCAGATGGCTGCAGCGGAAGGCCTCGGCGATCAGATAGCTTGCGTCGGTTTTGGAAACGTCGTACATCCGCAGGCCCCGCACGCCGCGCTCGGCCAGGCGCGCCGCCACCAGCTCGGCTGCGTTTTCCGTGCCGCCGTACACCGAGGCATAAAACAGGGCGACCGTCTCGTCCTCCGGGGTATAGCTGCTCCACCGCCGGTATTTTTCCACAAACCAGCCGATATTTTCGCGCCAGACGGGCCCATGCAGCGGGCAGAGATACTCGATCTGCAGCCCGGCGGCCTTTTTCAGCAGCGCCTGCACCTGCGCGCCGTACTTGCCCACAATGTTGGTGTAATAACGGCGGGCCTCGGCCAGCCACTGACCGGGAAAATCCATCTCATC
>CAKTAM010000005.1 GCA_934527255.1 uncultured Oscillospiraceae bacterium
CAGGCAGGGTTTGCCAAAACGCTGAAAGTATGATATGATAAAAGGGCGGGGCGTGGGCTCCGTCCTCTTTTTTATAGCCACCGCCGGTTGTGCGGAAGAGGAGTGGAAAACGCCCTTATCTTATGTTTCAAAAGCTTGGTGCGAGCCGGACAGAAAAGCGGTACCGGCCCGGAAAGGACAGAAAATGGAATATCGTATGGTAGCGCCCTGCTATTTTGGCTGCGAAGCAGCTACGGCGTTTGATGTGCGCAGCATTGGGGCAAAAGATGTGCAGGTGACGGATGGCCGCGTGGCGTTCAGCGGAGACGAGCTGGTGTTGGCACGGGCAAACCTGCGGCTGCGCACGGCGGAGCGGGTGCTGGTCCTGCTGAAAAGCTACCGTGCCGTCACCTTTGACGAGCTGTTTGACGGGGTGGCCTCCATCCCATGGGAAGAGCTGATGCCTGCCGATGCGGAATTCCCGGTAAAGGGCAGCAGCCTTTCCAGTACGCTTTCCAGTGTACCGGCCTGCCAGAGCATTGTAAAAAAAGCAGTGGTGGAGCGGCTGAAAAAGGGCTGGCGCACAACGGTTTTGCCCGAGACCGGCGCACTGTACAAGATCCGCTTTTCCATCCGGAAGGATCAGGCGGAAATCTTCCTCGATACCTCGGGCGAGGGGCTGCATAAGCGCGGCTACCGAAAGAACAGCACGCTGGCCCCCATCAAGGAAACGCTGGCGGCCACCATTGTGGATGTGGCGCATCTGCGGTATGATTCGCTCGTTCAGGATCCGTTCTGCGGCAGTGGTACGCTGCTGATCGAAGCGGCCATGAAGGCCATGCATATGGCGCCGGGGCTGCGCCGCACCTTCCTGGCCGAGCACTACGCCTTTCTCCCGGCGGAGGTCTGGCGACAGGCGCGCTCGCAGGAGCTTGCGGAAATTCGCCGGGATGTGGCGTTCCGCGGCATCGGCTTTGACCTTGATCCTCAGGCCGTCGCCATTGCCAACCGCAACGCCAAGCTGGCCGGGGTAGATGGCAAGGTGCAGTTTTTTACGGCGAATGTGCAGCAGTTTGCGCCAGCCCCGCAAAGCATTCTCATCACCAACCCGCCCTATGGCGAGCGTCTGGGCGATGCGCAGGAGGCCGCCCGGCTGGAAACCGTGCTGGGGCAGCGTTTGGCCGAGCACCCGGTGCAGGGCGCCTATATCATTACCTCAGATGCCGAGTTCGAGCAGCATTTTGGCCGCCGTGCCGATAAGCGCCGAAAGCTGTATAACGGCATGATCCCCTGCCAGTTGTATCTGTACTATCAGAAAAAAGAGCCGCACCCCGCCGACCGCCGCCGTTGAGCCGCACCCCGGCGGTGCGGGCGCTGGCCGAATGGCTTCGGGCACTGGGCACTGTCGGGGCAAAACGAAAAATCGGTTCCGCTTTTGTCGGCGCCGAAAAAATAGCTTTGCAAAAAGTCGGCGTTTGCTTTTCAAACCAAAGCGGGGAAGCATGGCACGGCAGAAGCTGCCGACATTCCAGAGGTCGTGCCCTCTGCTTTTTGGTACATTTCGGCAGAAAGAACAGCCACGGCGGGTTTATCCGCTGTGGCTGTTTCAATTCTTTATGTTGCTTTTTTCGCTTACCGGGAACGGCCGCGCAGGAAACGCTGCGCCGCTTATTCCATCGCGACCCGGCCGCCCTTGGTGGCCTTCATGCGGGCGTCGTTGCTCAGAATGCGCTTGCGGATGCGGATGTTCTTGGGGGTGACCTCCACCAGCTCGTCATTGGAAATGAACTCCAGCGCCTCATCCAAGCTGAACTTGCTGACAGGCACCAGACGCAGGGCGTCGTCGCTGCCGGAAGCGCGCGTGTTGGTCAGATGCTTGGTCTTGCAGATATTGACGGCCATGTCGTCGCCGGAGGGCGTATAGCCGACCACCATGCCCTCATAAACCTTTTCGCCCGGCGTGACGATCAGGGTGCCGCGCTGCTGCGCGTTGAACAGGCCGTAGGTGACGGCCTCACCGGTCTCAAAGCTGATGAGCGAGCCGGTGCTGCGGTTGACAATGGGGCCTGCCCATTCCTGATAACCGTCGAAAATGGTGTTCATGATGCCTTCGCCGTGCGTGTCCGTCAGGAACTGGCTGCGGTAACCGAACAGGCCGCGGCTGGGAATGCGGAACTCCAGACGGGAACGGCTTCCCAGCGGGGAGATGTTCTGCAGCATGCCCTTGCGCTGGCCAAGCTCGGTCATTACAGCGCCCTGATACTCGGTGGGCACGTCGATCACGACCATTTCCACAGGCTCCATCACCTTGCCGTTTTCCTCGTGCGTCAGCACGCGGGGTGCGCCAACCTGCAGCTCATACCCCTCGCGGCGCATGGTCTCTACCAGAATGGACAGGTGCATTTCGCCGCGGCCCATCACGCGGAAGCTGTCGGTGGTGGCCGAATCCTCCACCCGCAGGGCAACGTCCTTCAGCAGCTCGCGCTGCAGCCGGTCGCGGATCTGGCGGCTGGTGACATATTTGCCCTCACGCCCGGCAAACGGGCTGTCATTGACCGAGAAGGTCATCTCCACGGTCGGATCGTTGATCTTGACAAAGGGCAGCGGCTCAACGACAGAGGGCGTGCACAGCGTGTTGCCGATGGTCACGTCGGCAATGCCGCTGAAGGCCACAATATCGCCCGCCGTCACTTCATCTGCGGGGGTACGGCCGTTGGCCTGGAAGGTGTACAGCTTGGTCAGGCGGCCGCGCATTCTCAAATCAGGGTTGTGCCAGTCGCACACGACCACATCCTCGTTGACGCGGGCGGTGCCATTTTCAATGCGGCCAATGCCGATGCGGCCGACAAATTCATTATAATCCACGCTGCTGCACAGCATCTGGAACGGGGCGTCGGGGTCGCCCTCCGGGCACTTGACATACTGCAGAATGGTCTCAAACAGCGGCTTCAAATCGGTGCCCGGGGCATCCGGGTTATAGCTGGCCGTACCGGCACGGCCCGAACAGAAGATCATCGGGCTGTCCAGCTGCTCGTCCGTTGCGCCCAGATCCATCAGCAGCAGAAGAATTTCGTCAATGACTTCCTTGATGCGGGCATCGGGACGGTCGATCTTGTTGACGACGATGACCAGCGACAGGTTCTGCTGCAGCGCCTTCTGCAGCACAAAGCGGGTCTGCGGCATGCAGCCCTCGGCGGCGTCCACCAGCAGCAGAACGCCGTTGACCATTTTCAGCACGCGCTCCACCTCGCCGCCGAAATCGGCGTGTCCCGGGGTGTCGACAATGTTGATCTTCACGCCGTTGTAGGTGCAGCTGCAGTTTTTGGCAAGAATGGTAATGCCGCGCTCGCGTTCAATATCGCCCGAGTCCATCACGCGTTCGGCGACCTGCTGGTTCTGGCGAAAAGCGCCGCTCTGGCGCAGCATCTGGTCAACCAGCGTAGTTTTGCCGTGGTCAACGTGGGCGATAATGGCAACGTTGCGCAAATCTTGTCTTTCCATAGAAAAATAAAGCCTCCCCGTGTCGGGCGCAGCAGCAGGCAGCCCCCGCACCTCAAATCAGTCGTTACTTACATACAACAGTATAGTATACTGTTTTTTGCGGCGAAAAACAAGGTTTCATTTGAAGAAATACATAAAAAACAAACGAAAATATTGGTATAACTGCCCAAAAACGCGTCAGCTCCGGCATCTGAAGGTCCAGGTGTGTCCGCCTGCGGCAAAGCAGCCGCACCCAAACTGGGCGCCGTCGGCTGCCGCTTTGGCCAAAAGGGCATATGCGTTGGCCCGCCGGGCGCTGCAAAGGCGCCGGATGTTCAGAAAGCTTTTACAAAGTAAGGGTGTTTTGGCGGGCGGCTGCACTTGAAAAAAAGGCGCTGTTGTGCTATAGTTATCGTGGTGAAACAGCAGTACAGCGCAGGAAAATACAGCGGAAGCTGCCACGGCGTGTCCGTGGGCGGCGGCCGCTTTCCGTCAAACCGCTCTGTATGCCGCCGCCTGCGGCAGACAAGGCGGTTCTTTCTGTCTGTAGGGGGGCGGATGTACAGGTCGTTTCAGCGATAAAAAAGAAAGGAACGGGCCGATATGCGCATACTTGGAATCGACCCCGGGTATGCCATTGTCGGTTACGGCGTGGTCGACCGGGAGGGCATGGCCTTTCGGCCCGTGGAATACGGGGCGGTCACCACGCAGGCGGGCACGCTGTTTGAAGAGCGGCTGCGGGTCGTGTTTGATGGCATCTGCGAGATCATTGACCGCACCCGGCCGGATGCCATCAGCATCGAGCAGCTGTTTTATTATTCCAACCAGACGACGGTCATCTATGTGGCCGAGGCGCGCGGCGTTATTCTGCTGGCGGCGCGGCTGCGGCAGGTGCCGGTATATGAATATACGCCCATGCAGGTCAAGCAGGCCGTGACAGGCTATGGCAAGGCCGTGAAAAAGCAGGTGCAGGAGATGACCCGCATCCTGCTCAAGCTGCCCGCCATCCCCAAGCCGGATGATACGGCGGATGCGCTGGCAATGGCCATCTGCCACGGCAACTGCTTCCACAACCGGCTGTATGGCCGCTGACGGCCATTGGGGCAAGGCGGCGAGAAAATAAAGGGGAAAAGCGTTCATGATTTATTCGCTTACCGGAACTCTCAGTGAAAAAAGCGCCGACAGTATCGTGCTTAATGTGCAGGGGGTCGGCTTTTATGTGGCCATGCCGTCGACGGCGATCGGCGCGCTGCCGGCCGTCGGCAAGGAGTGCACGGTGTTCACTTATCTGAATATCAAGGAAGACGCCATGGATCTGTACGGCTTTACCGACAAGGCCGCACGCGGGCTGTTCCGCATGCTGCTGGGGGTCTCCGGCGTTGGGCCAAAGGCTGCTCTGGCCATCCTTTCGGGGTTGAGCACCGCGCAGATATTGCTGGCCGTTTCGTCAGGCGACCACAAGGCGTTTACCAAATGCCCCGGCGTCGGCCCCAAGCTGGCGCAGCGCATGGTGCTGGAGCTGAAGGACAAGGTGGGCAAAAGCGAAGAGCTTGCCGATGTCAGCGAGCTGCCGCTTTCCGGCGGCGGCGCGGCCGTGGACAGCGGCGTGATGACAAAAGCAATCCAGGCACTGGTCGGGCTGGGCTACAGCCAGAGCGAGGCGGCCATGGCCGTTTCACGGCAGCCGCAGGATGCCCCGCTGGAGGAGCTGATCCGCCTTTCGCTGAAAACGTTGGCTTCCAAACGCTGATAAGAAGCCGCAAGGGAAAAAGGAGAACGCTGCATGGAAGTCAACGATACCATATTCGGCTCCCGGCTGGTCAGCCCGGATGCCGCCCCCGGCGAGCCGGATGCGGAATATTCTCTGCGGCCGCATACGCTGGAGGAATATATCGGGCAGGAAAAGGCAAAGGCCAACCTGAGCATTTATCTGGAAGCGGCCCGCATGCGCGGAGAACCGCTGGATCATCTGCTGCTGTACGGCCCGCCGGGGCTGGGCAAAACCACGCTGGCGGCCATTGTCGCCCACGAGATGGGGGTACAGATCCGTGTGACCTCCGGCCCGGCCATTGAAAAGCCGGGCGACCTGGCGGCGCTGCTGACCAATCTGGAAGCGGGCGACGTGCTGTTTATTGATGAGATACACCGGCTTTCCCGGCAGGTGGAAGAGGTGCTGTACCCGGCGCTGGAGGATTACGCGCTGGATATCATGATCGGCAAGGGCCCCAGTGCGCAGAGCATCCGCATCAATTTGCCCAAGTTTACGCTGATCGGGGCAACCACGCGGGCAGGGCAGCTGACCAGCCCGCTGCGCGACCGTTTTGGGGTGCTGCTCAAGCTGGAGCTGTATTCGCCGGATGAGCTGGCGACCATTGTGCGGCGCTCGGCGGATATTCTGGGCATTGCGTGCACCGATGACGGCGCGCTGGCGCTGGCGCGCTGCAGCCGCGGCACGCCGCGCGTGGCCAACCGGCTGCTCAAGCGTGCGCGCGATTTTGCGCAGGTCAAGGGCGGCGGTGTGATCGACGCGCAGACGGCGCAGATGGCGCTGCAGCATATGGAGATCGACGCGCAGGGGCTGGATCAGCTGGATCGCAGCGTTCTGCGCGGCATTATTGAAATGTACGGCGGCGGGCCGGTCGGGCTGGATACGCTGGCGGCTCTGCTGGGGGAAGAGGCGGTGACGCTGGAGGATGTGTGCGAGCCATATCTGATGCAGCTCGGCTATCTGACACGTACGCCGCGCGGCCGCTGCGTAACGCAGGCCGCCTATGCCCATCTGGGGCTGAAAGTGCCGCAGCAGCAGGAAAGTACCGTGCAGCAGCTGACGCTGGAGTGAGCGGGCAGGCACGGCGGAAAAAAGAACGGCAGCGGGCCAATGACCGTACGGAATGACCGGCAAAACGGTCGGCGGCCTTTTTGAGAGAGGAGCATGGACGGTGCGCGCAGCAGAGCATTGGAAAGAATATACCCTGATCGACGCTTCGGACGGCATGCGGCTGGAGCGGTGGGGCGGCTATGTGCTGTCCCGTCCGGATCCGCAGGTGCTGTGGAAGACCCCGCCGCACACCGGGCTGTGGCAGCAGGCCAACGCGGTGTACCACCGCAGCGCCTCCGGCGGCGGCAGCTGGGAGCAGCGCCGCCCTCTGCCGCAGCGCTGGCAGATCGCTTACGGCGATCTGCGGCTGATCGTGTCGCCGACAGGCTTCAAGCATACCGGCATTTTTCCGGAGCAGGCTGTCAACTGGGATCTTTACCGCCAGCTCATCCAGGCGGCCGGGCGGCCGGTGCGGGTGCTCAACCTGTTTGGCTATACCGGCGGCGCCACGCTGGCATGCGCGGCTGCAGGCGCAAGCGTCTGCCATGTGGATGCCAGCAAGGGCATGGTGGCGTGGGGCAAGGAAAACGCGCAGGCCAGCGGCCTTGCCGACCGTCCCATCCGGTGGATTGTGGATGACTGCGCCAAATTCGTCGCGCGTGAGCAGCGGCGCGGCAGCCGGTACGAGGGGATCATTATGGATCCTCCCAGCTATGGCCGCGGCCCCGGCGGGGAGATCTGGAAGCTGGAGGAGTGCATTGACGCGCTGATCGAGCAGTGCGCAGGCGTGCTCAGCGAGCAGCCGTTGTTTTTTGCCGTAAATAGCTATACGGCGGGCGTCAGTCCGTCGGTCATGCAGTATATTCTGCACGAGCGCATCGTGCCCCGCTTTGGCGGGCGCGTTGCCTGTGACGAGATCGGCCTGCCGGTGCAGACAACGGGCGGTGTGCTTCCCTGCGGAAGCACCGCCATCTGGAGCGCAACATGAAACAGGAACCCATGCTGAAAACAGAAGATATCCGCTTTTCCTATGAGGAAAGCAGCACGCCGGCCCTGCAGGGGGTCAGCGTGGAGGTGCATCCCGGCGAGCTGGTGGCCGTGCTGGGGGCGAACGGCTGCGGAAAAAGCACGCTGGCAAAGCATTTCAACGCTATTCTGCTGCCGCAGTCGGGCAAGGTCTATGTCGAAAAGATGGACACGGCCGACGAAGCGCAGCTGCTGAACATCCGCCAGAAGGTCGGTATGGTTTTCCAAAACCCCGATAACCAGATCGTGGCGACGGTGGTAGAGGAGGATGTGGCCTTTGCGCTGGAAAACCTGGGGGTGCCCCCGGCAGAGATGCGCGCCCGCGTGGATGAGGCCATGCAGCTGGCGGGCATTTACCCTTATCGCGAGCGCGCGCCGCACAAGCTTTCCGGTGGGCAGAAGCAGCGCGTGGCCATTGCCGGGGTGATCGCCATGCGGCCGGATTGCCTGGTGCTGGATGAAGCGACCGCCATGTTGGATCCGCGTGGCCGCAGCCAGGTGATGGATACGGTGCGGCGGCTGAATCGCGAGTTTGGCATTACCGTTGTCATGATAACCCATTATATGGAAGAGGCCGCGCTGGCTGATCGGGTACTGGTGATGGAGGCCGGGCGCGTGGTGATGAACGGCACGCCGAAAGAGGTGTTTACCCGTGCGCAGGAGCTGCGCCGTCTGCGGCTGGATGTGCCGCAGGCGCAGGAGCTTTGTCTGGCTCTGCGGGAAGCGGGCATTCCTGTGCCGGAGGATATTATTTCTACCGAAGAGTGCGCCGACATGCTGGCAAAGCTGCTGAGCGGGCAGCCGCTGCAGCAGGCGCACGCCAAAACAAGCAAGTAAGGAAAACCGGATTTATGTCGATCATTCGCGTTGAAAACCTGGAATATGTTTATGGGGCGGGCCTGCCGGATGCGACCAGGGCACTGCACGACGTCAGCTTTTCGGTGGAGGAAGGCGACTTCGTGGGCATCATCGGGCCGACCGGCTGCGGCAAAAGCACCCTTATCACGCATTTTAACGGGCTGAACCGGCCGACCTCCGGCAAAATTTATATTGACGGAAAGGATATGTGGGAAAACCCCAAGGCCATCCGGCAGTATCGCTTTCAGGTCGGGCTGGTTTTTCAATACCCCGAGTATCAGCTGTTTGAAGAAACGGTGTATAAGGATATTGCCTATGGGCCGACCAATATGGAGCTGAGCGAGGAGGAGGTGCGCAGTCGGGTGCTGCGCGCGGCCGAGTTCTGCGGGGTGTCTGCCGACTGGCTGCAGCGTTCTCCGTTCGAGCTTTCCGGCGGGCAGAAGCGCCGCGTGGCCATTGCGGGCGTCATTGCCATGCAGCCGCGAGTGCTGGTGTTGGATGAGCCGGCCGCCGGGCTTGACCCGGAGGGGCGCGACACCATTCTCGGGCAGGTCAAGCGCTATCACCGCGAGACCGGCTCCAGCGTGGTGCTGGTCAGCCACTCAATGGAGGATATTGCCAAATACGCCGACAAGGTGCTGGTGCTGCAAAACGGCACCGTGGCCATGTACGATACCACCGAAAAGGTGTTTTCCCGTGCCGAAGAGCTGATGCAGCTGGGCCTCAGCGTTCCGCAGGTGACGCAGATATTTCTGCGGCTGCGGCAGCTGGGGGTGGAGATCGACACCGACGTTTACACCGTGCCCTATGCGGTCAAGACCATTTGCAAGGCCCTGCAGGAAAGGGGGCTGACCCCATGCTGAAGGATATCACCATCGGCCAGCATTTCCCGGGCAATTCAGCGGTGCACCGCATGGATCCCCGTATGAAGATCCTGCTGACGCTGGCATATATCATCGTGCTGTTTACCGTCAGCAATATCAGCGGCATGGTGCTTTCCTTTGTGCTGGTGCTGGGGCTGTACCTGCTGGCGCACATTCCGCTGCGCATGCTGGCACGCAGCATGAAGCCGCTGCTGTTCATCATTCTGTTTACAGCAGTCCTCAACCTGTTTTTTGCCACGGGAGAGCCGATCTTTCAGTGGTGGATCTTCAAGCTGACAAGGGAGGGCATTTACTATGCCGTTACCATGGTGCTGCGCATTCTGTGCCTCATCGCCGGTTCCTCCCTGCTGACCTATACCACCAGCCCCATCGTGCTGACGGATGCGGTCGAGCGGCTGCTGCGGCCGCTGGCGGTGTTTCATCTGCCGGTGCATGAGCTGGCCATGATGATGACCATTGCACTGCGGTTTATTCCGACGCTGATCGAAGAGACCGATAAGATCATGAACGCCCAGAAGGCGCGCGGGGCCGATCTGGATACCGGCGGCCTGCTGCAGCGCGTCAAGGCGCTGGTGCCGGTGCTGATACCGCTGTTCATCTCCGCTTTTCGACGTGCGGATGAGCTGGCAATGGCAATGGAGTGCCGCTGCTATCACGGCGGCGACGGCCGCACCCGCCTCAAGCAGCTGCGGCTGACGCGGCTGGACTATATCAGCGCCGCCGTGTTTTGCGTGCTGATGGCAGCTGTGGCGGCGACCCGCTGGCTGCCGTTCTGACCGGCGCAGCAATTGAACTTTTGCAGCAAAACAGGAAAAGGGAGGGCGAACCTTTGCAGAATTACCTGTTGACCATGGCGTTCTGCGGAACGTCGTATCACGGCTTTCAGGTGCAGGAAAATGCCCTCAGCGTCTGTACGGTGCTGCAGGATGCCTTGGAAAAGGCGCTGGGCGAGCGGCCGCAGGTCAAGGGCTGCAGCCGAACGGACAGTGGCGTGCATGCGCTGCATTACTGCGTCAGCTTTTTCAGCAATACGGCCATACCGCCGCGCAAGCTGCCGCTGGCCATCAACGCGCATCTGCCGCGTGATGTCCGCGTGCTGCAGGTGCAGCCGGTCGCCGATGATTTTCACGCCCGCTACAGTGCCAGGGCAAAGCAGTATGTTTACCGGGTGCACAACTCGCCGGTCTCCAGCCCGTTTTTTGACGGGCTGTGCTGGCGCGTCGGCCCGCCGCTGGCGCTGCAGCCCATGCAGCAGGCGGCGCAGGCGGTGGTCGGCATGCATGATTTTGCCAGCTTTATGAGCGGCGGCAGTAAAATCGTTGATACCGTGCGGACGGTGTACCGCTTTACGGTGACGCAGCAGGGCGAATGGCTGCTGTTCACCATCTGCGCGGATGGCTATCTTTACAATATGGTACGCATTCTGGTGGGTACGCTGGTGGAGATCGGCGCTGGCCGCATGTGTGCCGGGCAGATGCCTGCCATTCTGGCAGCGGCCCGGCGCAGCGCCGCAGGCCCAAAGGCCCCGGCTGCCGGGCTGTACCTTGACCGGGTGTTTTACGACGATGCGGACGGCCTGTGCGGCAGCGAACGGCCGCCGGAGCCCCTGCTGCCGTAGCAGGCGGCCCGGTGCACAGAAACGGAAAAAAGGAGGGCGAGCGGGTGAAGGAGCAGGTTTTCAATACGGATCACCTGGAAAAGGTTCGCCGTAAAAGGCGGCGGCGCAAGGTGCGCATTGCGGTCGTGCTGGGTGTGCTGCTGGCCGGAGCGCTTGTCTGGCTGACGGGCATCGGCAGTTTGTACCTTACCCGCATCGGCAGCGTGCTGGAAACCTGGGAGCTGCGACTGCATCCCGGCAACGGCTTTCCGGTCGCCCTTACCATGGGCACACAGACCCGTTCGCATGCATTGACGGGCGCGCTGGTGCTGATGGATGACCGGGATGTGTATGTTTATTCCGATACCGGTAGCGCGCTGCGCAATTTTCAGCACGGCTACGCCCGACCGGGGCTGGCTGCGGGCAAAACCCGCTTTTGCATCTACAATCAGGGTGGGCGCGAGCTTCGCATCGAGGGCCGCAGCCAAAGCTACGGTACCCTGAATACGGCAAAGGCCATTCAGTTTGCCGCTATGAGCGCGGGCGGCAATTTTGCCGTCGTGACGCAAAGCGATACCTATCAGGCGCAGATGACGGTGTATTCCGACAGCATGGATGAGCTGTTTTCCTGGTACTGCGCCAACGAATATCCCACCATCGCCGCGTTTTCGCCCTCCGGGCGGGAGGTGGCGGTCGGCTGTGTGACCTCGGGCGGCGGTACGCTGCAGTCGGTGCTGTATCTGGTCAATGCCGACGGCGAGCGTGCCAGCCTGCGGCGGACGGACAGCCTGATTCTGCAGCTGACATACCGCTCCTCCGGGCAGCTGGCGGTGGCCTATGATGACGCCGTGGTGCTGTACGATGCCCGCACGTTGGAAGTGCAGGCCGAATATGCGCTGCCGGGCAGTCTGCTGTGCTGTGATCTTGACGGAGCGAATATCCTGCTGGTACAGGGCAATGACAGCATGGGCGCCGGTGTGGAGCTGACGGTGCTTTCCGATGCACTGCAGCCGGTGCGGACGGTGTCGGTGGGCGATATGGTGCGGCAATGCGCCCTGCAGGATGGCCGTGCCTGGCTGATTGGCAAAAATCAGATTTTCTGTTATACTGTAGAGGAGACCGCCGGGGCGGATACCTCCTTTCAGCCGGAGCACCGGCCAATTTGTCTTATCCCCGGCGAAAGAAAGCTGCTTTTGCTGACGGCCCGGCAGATCGTTGAAATAACGCTGCCGACCGAACAGCAGTCAGAGTAAAAACGACGACCGGACAGGAGGAAATGTTTACCATGAGTGAATTCTTTACAGCGGGCAGAATACTGGATATTCTGCTGCTTTTGCTGCTGGTGGGAATGACCCTGCACTATGTCCGCAGCGGGTTTGTGGCAGGCGTGTTGGATTTCTTCGGTACGCTGCTTTCCATCGGCGCGGCCTGGTGGGGCGCAAAAGCCTTTTCTTCCACTCTGTTTGAAAAGCTGTTTCGTGACAATCTGGTCACGCGTACGGCAAATGTGCTCAGCAATTCGCAGGGCGTGCTGACGGTCAATGAGATCGTTCACAAGATCTCCGGCTTTCTGCCGCAGAATATCATTGATACCTTTCTGGGGCAGCACAACGGCGCGGCCACCTTTGATATGAGCGCCAAGGATGTGGCACAGCGCGTGGTGGAGGAAGTTATTCAGCCGCTGGTGCTTCCGGTCATTTCACTGCTGGTGTTTTTTGTGGTGTTCATTGTCTGCCGCATCATCATCCGCTTTATTGTGGCGGCGCTGAAAAATATCAACAAAATTCCGGTGCTGGGCGCCGCCAACAAGGCGTTGGGCGCAGTCTCGGGTTTCCTGGTCGGGCTGCTGTATGCCTTTCTGGCGGTGTGCGCTGTTTGGGCGCTGGTGATCATCACCGGCGGCGACGTGGCCTTCTTCTCCGAGCAGACGCTGAAGCAAAGCCTTTTCTACGGCCTGTTTTCGGGCCTGATCCCTTTTTCCTGAAGCGGGCTTGCACGGTAAAAAAGCATTTACGCGGTTTTGGGCAGCTGCCTCAAACCGATAATTTCTGAAAAATAAAGGAGAATTCCTGTTTTGATGATGATCTGTTCGCGCTGCAAAAAGCGCCCTGCCGTTGTTTTTGTTCAGCGCAGCGACGGCGGCGAAATCAAAAACCAGGGCTATTGTCTGTCCTGCGCGCGCGCGCTGAACATTCCTCAGGTCGAAGCGATGATGAAGCAGATGGGCCTGACGGATGAAACGCTGGCCAATATGGATGCCAAAATGGACGAAATGCTGGCCAACGGCGATATGGAAGAAATGATGAAGTCCATGGGCGGCCTGCTGCCGCTGATGAACAACAACGGCGAAAACGAAGAGGAAGAGGATTTTTCGGCAGGCGGAAGCCCTGCCATGCCGTTTGTGATGGGCAAGGAAGAGCCGGAGGCAGATGAAAAAGCACCCAAAGGGCGTGCGCCGCGTGACCGCCGTCATAAATTTCTGGATACCTACTGTGAAAATCTGACCAAGAAAGCGGCGGAGGGCCGTCTGGATCGTGTGGTGGGCCGCGACCGCGAAATTTACCGCGCCATTCAGATCCTGTGCCGTCGGCAGAAGAACAATCCCTGTCTGATCGGCGAAGCCGGCGTGGGCAAGACGGCCATTGCCGAGGGTATTGCGCAGCGCATTGCCGCAGGGCAGGTGCCAGCCCGCCTGCAGAACCGGGAAATATACCTGCTGGATCTGACGGCACTGGTGGCCGGCACACAGTTCCGCGGGCAGTTCGAGGCGCGTGTCAAGGGCCTCATCAATGAGGTGAGGGCGCTTGGCAACGTCATTTTGTTCATTGACGAGGTGCACAACATCATCGGCGCAGGCGAAAGCGAAGGCGCCATGAACGCAGGCAACATTCTCAAGCCTGCGCTCTCCCGCGGCGAGCTGCAGGTGATCGGTGCGACCACCTTCACCGAGTACCGCAAGTATATTGAAAAGGATCAGGCGCTGGAGCGCCGTTTCCAGCCGGTCAAGGTGGAGGAGCCCTCCATTGCAGATACCATTACCATGCTGCAGGGCATCAAAAGCTACTATGAGCAGCACCATGGGGTCAAGGTCAGCGACGCCGTCGTCCGTCAGACTGTCTCCATGAGCGAACGCTATATCAACGATCGTTTCCTGCCGGATAAGGCCATTGATCTGTTGGACGAGGCGTGTGCCTGCTGCAGCCTGCGTCACCCGGAAATTACGGAATATCAGAACGCCGTCCGTCAGCTGGATGAGGTAAAAGCCCGCATTGAAGCGGCCGAGCAGGAGGAAGAGATCGACTACGAGCAGCTGGCCAACCTAAAATACCAGGAGGCGCGCCAGGAAGAAGCGCTGCCCGCGCTGCAGGCCGCCGTGGAAAACATTCCCGTGGAGGCGGAGGATCTCTCCCGTGTGATCGAGCTGTGGACGGGCATTCCGGCCCGCAAGGTGCAGGAGAGCGAGTACCAGAAGATCAACGGGCTGGAAGCGGCGCTGAAAGAAAAGATCATCGGCCAGGACGAGGCAGTCGAGCTGGTGGCCGCGGCCATCAAACGCAGCCGCGCCGGTATCACCAGCCGCCGCCGCCCGGCCAGCTTCATTTTCGTTGGCCCGACCGGCGTGGGCAAAACCGAGCTGGTCAAGCAGCTGGCAGCCCAGCTGTTTGATTCGGCCG
The DNA here is from genome assembly GCA_934527255.1 of uncultured Oscillospiraceae bacterium. Lineage (GTDB taxonomy): Bacteria > Bacillota > Clostridia > Oscillospirales > Ruminococcaceae > UBA1762. Next base: position 14,317 of record CAKTAM010000005.1, read on the forward strand.
ATCCGCTCATCCGTCTGGATATGAGCGAATTTATGGAAAAATATGCCGTGTCCCGCCTGATTGGTTCGCCGCCGGGCTATGTCGGGTATGACGAAGCCGGGCAGCTGACGGAAAAGGTGCGCCGCCGCCCCTACAGCGTGGTGCTGTTTGATGAAATTGAAAAGGCGCATCCGGATGTGCTGAACATTCTGCTGCAAATTCTGGATGAGGGCCGCATAACGGATGCGCAGGGCCGTACCGTCAATTTTGAAAATACGGTCATCGCCATGACCAGCAACGCGGGCAGCACCGATAAAACCGGCGAGACCGGCTTTAATAAGACTGTCGAGCAGATGAGCCGCAACAAGGCGCTGCGCGCCCTGAACGATTTTCTGCGGCCGGAGTTTCTCAGCCGTGTGGATGAGGTCATCTGTTTCAAGCCGCTTGGCCCGGCAGAGCTGCGCCGCATTGCGGCGCTGATGCTGCAGGAATACCGCGCGCCGCTGCAGGAAAAAGGGCTGGATATGGATTGGACGCAGGCGGCGCTGGATGCTCTGTGCGAAAAAGCGCAGGGCGGCAAGTACGGCGCGCGCGATCTGCGCCGGGTGATCCGCAAGGAGGTCGAGGATGCCGCCGCTGATCTGATCGTAAGCGGCGAAGCACAGGGCGTTCTGCATGTAGATGCTGCGGAAGGGAAGATCACGGTTCACTGCGATTAAAAACGGCAGTTCATGATTCCCTTTTCAATCAAAAGTGTATTTCGGCAAAAGATCGCGGCCGCCGTCATGGTGCGGCGGCCGTGCCTTGTGGGGTGCATCGTACAAAAAGAGCTTTCTCTGCGTTTGCAGAGAAAGCTCTTTTTGCTGTATCCGGATGTCGGAGTGTCTGTTTTTGAAGAACGCGGCAAATGCCGAAAACGCCGTCGGAAAAGCTGCGGGCAAAGCGACGCGGCCCCCACAGCTTTTCAGAAACCGGCCCGGCGCTGCGCTTTTGCAAAGGGAAAAGGCACAGCGCCGTTTATACGGTCAAAAACGTGCGGCGGAAGCCGGTCGGGGGTTCAGCCCTTTTCGCAGGCAGCCTCGCACAGGCAAAGCAGCTGCACGCGGGCACGCTCCAGGGCGTCCGGGTCGGCTTCAAAATCGCGGAAGCTGCGGGCAATGCTGCGGCTGAGCGCCAGCGCCGCCTCCGGCTGGTGTTTGGCGGCCATGGCAAGAAGCTCGTATTCCTCCACACCCTCCAGTGTCGCCAGCGCCCGGTTGGAAAGCTGTACGCTGCCGCGTTCGACATCAGGGTAAACAATATAGCCGTCGCCCTTAAAGCGGGCGTCAGGCTGCATGCCGTAAAGGGTGGTATCCCACTGGTTGAAGCCCCAATGCAGAAACCCGGTCAGCTGCTGTGCGTAGCAGGCCCATGACATCAGGCGGGAATAGCGGCTGGGAAGATCAATAAATTTGTTCAGATACCACGGATCCTCCGGGTAGCAGCAGGAATAGCACCAGACCCGCTTGCCCGCCTTGGCCAGCTTGGCAAAATAGTTGCGGCCCTGTTCAAAAATTTCCAGGCGGGGAACAAACTCGTCGCAGGCGTCCTGCAGCTGCAGGGCACTGTCATATTCATCCAGCGGCTCGCCGCAGGGCACCTCAGGTAGGATCTGCCGCACCAGCTCACGGTACCACAGCCAGTTTTCGGTTTCGTGCGGCTCGTCTGCCAAATGCAGCAGAACGCGGTTCAGATACCCGCTTTCCTCCAGAAATCCGCGCAGCGCGTGCAGCAGGCAGGCGGCATAGGCCTCGCCCTCCGGTGTGCGCAGGCCATAGGTGACGGCCGTGCCGTTTTCGTCAAAGCCGGGAATGGTCTCCCCTGTCAGCGATTTCAGCGGCGCGGCAATGACCAGACGGCGGAAGCTGCCCCAATGCATGAAGTGCCCGACGACCTCATGAAAACGGGAAAAATCAAACGTCCAGTCGGTCGTTCCGGTGCGGCGGCCGGTCAGATAGGGGAAAAGCCCCAGATACAGGTGGTTGACCCGCAGCTGCCGCAGCGTTTGGGCATAAGCCTTCATCAGCTCCCACCAACGGGGCGAGTACATGGCATAGGCTTCGCCATAGCGGCACAGCGCGTTGGTCGAGAAAAAGTACTCGTGGTCAAAGGCACCGTCCCGCGGCTCGGGCAGCGTCACTTCATAAATGTGCAGCTGCACCGGTACGCAGTATTCCTCATCGTTTACGCCAAGGCGAAGGGTCAGGCTGTAACGCCCCGCAGCAGCGGCGGCGGAGGTGCGCAGCACCAGCCAGATACCCTGCGCCGTGTGCGCCGCCACCCGGCAGGGGGTAAAGGGCGGCAGACGGTCAGGGTAGGGCACCCCATCGTTGAACACAACGTGCTCCTGCAGATAAAATTCCGCCTGCACCCCGTCGGGCAGGGCATCCACGCTTACGGAGCGGATAGTAAGCTCCTGTACATCGCGCAGCAGAAGCTGTCCGCTCACCGTACCGTTTTTGGCGGTATGCAGCAGCAGAACGGCGCTGTCGGTCTCGGCAGGGCGGGCGTTGCGCGCCACGCTCCAGGCGCTGTTTTTACACCAGGTATTCATGTGGGTTTCCTTTCGCTGAAAAGTGGTTTGACTGTTTGAGAAAAAAGGAAAACGTTACGGGCGGCGATAGCGGTACAGAATGGCCTGCCCCGGCGCATACCAGTGCGGCAGCTGTAGGGTATCCTGCGTGCGGATGACCTCGCCGTCATCATGCAATGCGCCGCACATGGGCCGCCAGATGTCGTTGTGCGTCAGCTGCTCGGCCTGCACGTCGGCTCCGCGCAGCGTCAGGGTGTAATTCACGTTCTCCGTACAGGAGTTGTTGACCAGCAGAATGTATTTCCATGTTGGGTCGTCCTCGTCGGAAAAATAACTCATGATCATTTTCTGCGGGCCGCCGGTCAGCGCGACCTCCTCATCCCCACAGAACAGCTCAAAGCCGCCGTAGGCCTGGCCGATATGGTAGACCTTCTGCAGAGCCAGTCGGTTCATGACCGGCCCCAGCGTATGCCAGAAAATGTTCTGCACGTCGCTGATGTTGTAATAGCCCTGTGTTTTGCGGCCAACCTGATTGACGGGTGCGTTGCGATGGTTGCTGTTCCAGATCTGCTGGCAGTAAATAAAGAACCACGAAATGCCCTTGGCGCCGCAGGCCAGCGCGGTGTTGAACTGCCAGCGAATATCATCCAGGCTGGGGTCACGGTACTGAAAATGCGGCACGCTGAGTAAAATGGTCCAGAAAGGAATGTTGTTGCGGCGGGCGGCATCGCCATACAGCTTCAGATTGCGGAAATAGATGGGCAAAGCCTCCGGGTCGCTGCGCATCTGCGTGTAGCAGTCGTAAGAAAGAAAACGGATGCCGCTGTCACGGACAAAACCGTCCAGATAGCTGGGCCAGTCGGCGGCATTGACGTGCTCCTCCATATGAGGGAACCAGGGCAGCAGGTTGGCGTACGGCTCCCATTGCGGGGCCATCTCCCGCAGCATGCGGATGGCCTTGACAAACAACTCGTAATCCGCTGCGTCAGGCTCGTCTCCCAGATGAACGCCCCAAATGGCAGGGTGCGTACCCCAGTCGTCGATGACTTCCTGCAGCTGACGACGGTAGCCCTCCTCGCCAAGGGTGCGCAGCTCGCGTGCACCGGCGCGTTTGTCGCACAGAATAATGCGCACCCCGTGCTGCTGCGCACTGTCCAGCATGGCGGTAAAATGCGCCTTATCCGTCTCGCCGTGGTTATAGCAGTGCCCCATGGTCAGGGTCATGCCCATTTCAGCCCATTCTGCCGGCTGGTCGGCTGGTGCAAGGTTGGCATCCAGCGTGCCCCAGAACCCCAGAGGAAACCGTTCCAAACCTGGATTTTTCATGTGCTTTTCTCCTTTTTCATTGTGCATTGTACAAGGCTTTTGGCCTTTTTCCGGAGGGCCTGCATGCAGCAGCCCCCCTTGTCACTATAACAGGAATGCCGCCGGATTGCAAACGCTTTTTTTTCTTGTGAAAAAAACGTACGTGATCGGATAAGAGTCGGTCATCCGCCGGTGCGGCGTGGGCGGTAATTTTCCGCAAAAGGCATTGACTTTGCCGCAAAAATGCGTCATAATAATACTGTATAAAAGCGCAAAGGGGCGCGTGCGCTCTTTTGTAAATGTGCGGGCCTGTTTTGTCGGCTGCAGCAGCCGTCGGTTGGGGTCGCAGCCGGGTGCACGGCGGCAGATAGCCGCTGCCGCAGTCGGCGGCAAAGAAGGAAGCTGTGTATGAAAGTATATACCAGACATGGAGATAAAGGCATGACCTCGCTGTCATCGGGCATGCAGATCTTCAAATCGGATGAGCGCGTGGGCGTGCTGGGCGATGTGGATGAATTGACCAGCCAGATCGGCCTTGCCCGCGTGGCGGTTCGGGATGAAGCTCTGCGCGCCGGTTTGCAGCGGGTGCAGCGCAATTTGATGACGCTGATGGCGGGCGTCGCTGATTCGCGCAATGCCAGCTATGTTCTGCCGCCGGAGGAAACGGCGTTTCTGGAAAGTGAGATCGACCGCATGAGCGAGGGCCTCTCGCAGGAGTTTTCGTTTGTGCTGCCCGGCGCCAATGAGGCCAGCGCCCGGCTGGATGTTGCCCGTACAGTAGCGCGCCGGGCCGAACGCAGCCTTGTTGCCATGGATCGCAAATACAGCGCGCAGAGCGGTGCGAAGGTTTATCTCAACCGCCTGTCGGATTATTTGTATACGGCCGCGCGCTTTGCCGAAAGCGGCACGGCGGCGCAGCAGTCGGCCCCGGCGGCGACGCCCGCAGCAGCTGTGCCTGCTGCAGCACCCGCGCCTGCTGCCGCATTGGCTGCCCCAGCAGGAGGAAATGCCGCGATGAAACAGACAAATGATGTGGTAAAAGAGGTTCTGCGCCAGCTGGGAGAGTATCGCCCGCTGGATCTGGCCCGTGCCAAACGGCTGATCGAGGCCGTGGAGGCGTACGCCGCAGGGCAGGGCAAGCAGGCGGTCATTGCCGTGTGCAATGCCGAGGGCAACCCCATTGCCGTACATGTGATGGACGGCGCTTTTCTGGTCAGCTATGAGGTGGCCGTCAAAAAGGCTTATACGGCGGTCGCCGTCAAAATGCCTACGCTGGAACTTGCCCGTCTGGCCCAGCCCGGGCAGACGTTCTACGGGCTGGCCAATCTGGAAAAGATGGTGGTCTTTGGCGGCGGTGTTCCGCTGATGGAAAACGGCCGGGTGATCGGCGGGCTTGGCATCAGCGGCGGCACGGGCGAAGAGGATCATGCCCTGTGCGAGTATGCGCTGCAAATTTTTGAAAAGCTTTGAAAAAGCGTTTGAACCGTCCGGCCTCTGCTGCACGCGGAGGCTGCGGCGGTTTTTTCAGGCCCGGGTGAGGAAAAGCCGACCGGATGACAGCCGGCGGAGGACAGAGCAGGAGGAAACGAGAATGCAGGTCCTGATCGTAGTGGATATGCAGAAGGATTTTATCGACGGGGCGCTTGGCACGCCGGAGGCGGTGGCTATTGTGCCGAGGGTCGTGCAGAAGGTGCGCGATTTTTCGGGCGCGGTGTTCTTTACGCGCGATACGCACTCTCCGGCTTACCTTGCCACGCAGGAGGGAAAGCATCTTCCGGTAGAGCACTGCATTCAGGGTACGCCCGGCTGGCAGCTGGCGCAGGAGCTGCAGCCTCTGTGCGGCGGCCAGCCCGTTGATAAGCCTACCTTTGGCAGCGTGCAGCTGGCACAGCGGCTGGAAAAGCTTCACCGGGAACAGGGAATCGACAGTATCACGCTGGTGGGCCTTTGCACGGATATCTGCGTCATTTCCAATGCGCTGCTGCTGAAGGCTTTTCTGCCGGAGGTGCCCATTCAGGTGGATGCCGCCTGCTGTGCGGGCGTTACGCCGCAAAGCCACAGCAACGCGCTGCAGGCCATGAAAATGTGTCAGATCGAAGTGCTGAACGATGAATGCTGAATCCAAAGGCACGGCTGGGGCGGTGCGCCCAAGCGGCACGCTTCATGCGTGGGGCCATCTGTGTGCACGTCATGCGGAAGGTTGGCATCATGGTACGCTTGTCAATGCTTCCGCTAGCACTGCGTGTCATGCCCGCGGGCATGACACGTGGCTATGCCTCACGGCATAGCCGGGCGGCGGTGGAATGAGAGGCAGGCCCCATGCGGGTAGATGCCAAAGGCAGTAAGCAGAAAAAGCAGCCATGCGGACGCAACACCGTCCGCATGGCTGCTTTTTTCTTTGTTGGAAGAAGATCCCGGTCACTTTATCAACAATTCCGCGATCTGGATAGCGTTGGTGGCTGCTCCTTTTCGGATCTGGTCGCCGCAGCACCACAGGTTCAGCCCGTGCTCATCGGTCAGGTCGGGCCGGATGCGGCCGACAAAGACGGTATCCTGGTCGCTGGTCTCCAGCGGCATGGGGTATCGCTTTTCCTCCAGTGCATCCACCAGACGGCAGCCGGGTGCATGGGCAATGGCGGCCCGTGCCTGCTCTGTCGAAATGGGCTGCGCGGTGCGCACCAGCGCCGAGATGGAATGACTGCGCATCACTGGAACCCGCACGCAGGTGCAACTGACCTTCAGCTGCGGTAGATGCAGAATCTTCCGCCCCTCGTTCTGCATTTTCATTTCCTCGGTGGTGTAGCCAAGAGTGCTGGCGCCGCCGATCTGCGGAATGACATTGTAGGCGATAGGGTAGGGAAACACCTCGGCCGTGACGGGCGCCCCGGCGGCCAGCTGCTCGACCTGCCGCGCCAGCTCACGCGGGCCGCCCGCCCCCGCACCGGAAACGGCCTGATAGGTCGAGACGATCATACTTTGAATGGGGCTGATGGCGTTGAGTGCAGCCACTGCCGTCAGCGTGATGATGGTCGAGCAGTTGGGGTTGGCGATCAGGCCATGGTGCGCCATGGCATCGCCCGGGTTGATCTCGGGCACCACCAGCGGAACGTCCTCGTCCATACGAAACGCGCTGGAATTATCAATGAATACGGCCCCGGCTGCCCGAATGGCCGGTGCAAAACGTTTGGCAACGGCGTTCTGCGCCGCGCCCAGCACAAGATCCAGCCCTGCAAAGGCGTCGTCGGCCGCCTCGCGAACGTACAGTGTTTCACCGGCAAAGCGCAGCGGTACGCCAGCGCTGCGGCCGCTGGCCAGCAGCCGCAGCTCCGCCACCGGAAACCGGCGTTCCTCCAGCAGGGCCAGCATTTCGCGTCCGACAGCGCCGGTCGCTCCCAAAATTCCCACGCGGTAGCTTGCTTTTTTCGGCAGTGTGTGTTCCATAAAACGCTCCTTTTCTGGTGTCGGGTCATTTTCAGCGTACAAAGCTGTTGTATAGCACCTGAATGGTGTGGGCAAAATCGCGGTTATCCACACCGACAATAATATTCAGCTCATCCGGCCCTTGTGTGATCATTCGAATGTTGATGCCGTTTTCACCCAGCGCGGCAAAAATTTTGCCGGAGCTTCCCAGCCGGTAGGCCATTTTACGGCCGACGGCGGCGACAATGGCAATGTTGTCGTTCACCTTGATGTTATCGGGGGAAACGGTTTTCTGCAGCTCGCCCAAAATGGAGTACAGACAGCCAGAGACCCGGTCGCTAGCCATCACCAGCGATACGCAGTCAATGCCGGAGGGGACATATTCAATGCTGACACCGTGGTTTTCAAAAATTTCCAGAATTTTGCGCAGCCCGCCCACGGCCGAGGAAAGTCCGGTTTTGGCGACGGTGACAATGGTAAAATTTTTGCGCCCTGCAATGCCGGTGATAAACCGGTGCTCGCCATCCGCCTTGTCGTCAAATTCCTCCATGATAAGGGTGCCGGGGTGCTGTGGGTCATTGGTATTGCGGATGTTCAGGGGAATGTTCTTTTCCCGCACCGGGAAAATGGTGCCCTCGTGCAGCACCTGCGCGCCAATGTAGCTCAGCTCGCGCAGCTCGTTGTAGGTGATGCGTTCAATGGGCTGCGGGTTTTCGACAATGCGCGGGTCGGCCATCAGAATACCGGAAACATCCGTCCAGTTTTCGTAAACGTCGGCAGCCAGCGCCGCGGCAGCCAGCGCGCCGGTAATGTCCGAGCCTCCCCGCGTCATTACGCGGATGCCGCCGTCCGGCATAACGCCGTAAAAACCGGGAATGACAACGCGCCGCCCCTCGGCGGCATGGCGCAGTGCCTCATAGCTGGCCTCCTGGTCGATGCTGCCGTCGAATTTGAATTTCAGCCACAGCTCGGCGTCCAGAAATTCATATCCCAGATAATCGGCCATCAGAACGGCCGAAAAATATTCGCCGCGGCTGACCAGCTCATCTTGCGTGATCCCTTTTTCCATTTTATGGCGCAGGTCGGCAAGCTGACTTTCCAGATCGACCGAAAGCCCCAACTCGTTCCGGATGGTAAGATAGCGGTCACAGATCAGCTGGTAGACCGGGTCGCACGCCACGCCGTATTTCAGGTGCGCGTGGCACAGATACAGCAGATCGGTGATTTTGTGGTCATCCGGAAAGCGCTTTCCGGCAGCCGAAACGACAACGACCTTTCGGGCGGCGTCGCTTTCCACAATGGCTTTTACCTTGGCAAACTGCGCGGCGTCTGCCATCGAGCTGCCGCCGAATTTGACAACCTTTAACATATGCGTTTCTCCTTATTTTTGATCGTCGGTATTGCACGGGCCATCAAAGCAGCGCGGCAAAAAAGAGCTCCGGCATGGCGGCCGCCGCCCGGTGCAGCTGCTCCGGCGGCAGCGGAGAAGTGATAACGCCGCCCTGTGGCCAACGGCTCTCGGTGTGTGCGGTCAGCCAATCGGCTGCGGCTTTGCCGGGGCGCTCGGCCCGCACATAGTACCGGCGGCGCAGCCGGGTATTATCCACGCGGCGCGGCGTGCAGATATCCGTATAAAACCGGCGCACGCCTGCCTGAATATCCTCCAGATCCTGTACCGCAGTATAAGCCGTCGGCAGTCTGCCTGCACCCGGCCCGAAAAAGCTTTCCTTGCCAACAGCCTGCCCCCAGAAGGAGATCAGGTTATAGTTGGCGGGCACACTGGCCTCGGCCCAATCCGGGCCAAGCAGGCATGGCTCGACCACGGCATACAGGCTGCCGTCCGGCTGCAGGGCGGCATCCGCCAGCAGCTTGCAGGTAAGGCCGTGGGCGGCAAAGGCGGCCATATCCGTTTCGCCTACCCGTCGGATGCCGCCCGCCAGTATCTCCTCCTCGGCAATGGCGCAGTCAAAGGCGATATTGGCCGAAATCGCCAGCTTTCGGCGAATATCCAGCCCGTCAATGTCGTCGCCGGGGTCGGCTTCGGCATAGCCCAGCCGCTGGGCGCTGGCCAGCGCCTGTGCAAAGGCGATCGGTTCGCGCTGCATGGCATCCAGAATATAATTGGTGGTGCCGTTTAAAATGCCGCCGATCCGCTGGATGCGGTCGCAGCGGCGGGCGCGCTCCAGGTTGACCAGCCACGGAATGCCCCCGCCCACCGCCGCCGTACACCGGAATGCAACGCCGCAGGCCGCGGCAAGGGCAATCAGCTCCCGATAATAGCGGCACACCAGCTGCTTGTTTGCGGTCACAACATGCTTTCCCGCGCGCATGGCGGCGCACACCCATTCATAGGCCGGGTGCAGCCCGCCCATGACCTCTACAACGGCTTCTACAGTTGGGTCGGTCAAAATGGCGTTGGGGTCGGCTGCGCCTTTGCCCTCCGGCACATTTTTCCAGTCTCGCCGGACAATAGTCGAAACCTCAAATTGTCCTTCTTCTGAACACAATTCATAAACACCGGAACCGACGGTCCCGTACCCGAGCAGGCCAATTTTCATGGTCGTTTTCTCCTGTTTGCTGTAAAAAGGCAGAAGTGAAATATTTTTTCAAGCTGCTTTTTGAAAAAATCACTTGCAATTTTGATAAAGATACTATATCATTAGTGACAAGAAAAAGCAAGGATTTTCGGCGAATTTCACGAAAAACAGGAGGAAACAGCAGATGAAGTATCAAAGCACACGCAGCAGCAGCCTGACGGCCGATTCTCTGCAGGCCGTTTTACAAGGGCTTGCTCCGGATGGCGGTCTTTATCTTCCGCAGCAGCTGAAGCAGCTTTCTATTGATTGGAAATGTGCACTGCATGAGGACATGCTGGCGCTGGAAACGCGTGTGCTTTCGGCCCTTCTGCCGGATTTTGCCGATATGCGCCGCCTTGTGGTGCGGGCGTACACCGGCAAATTTGAAACGGCCGAGCTGACGCCGACCGTGCGTGTGGGGGAGGATCACCTGCTGGAGCTGTTTCACGGGCCGACCTGCGCGTTCAAGGATGTGGCGCTTTCCATGCTGCCGCAGCTGCTGTGCGCGGCCAAGGCGCAGCTGGGCGATAAACGCATTACGCTGGTGCTGACGGCGACCAGCGGAGACACCGGAAAGGCGGCGTTGGAGGGCTTTCGGGATGTGCCCGGTGTACGGGTCGTGGTTTTTTATCCCGAGCAGGGGGTCAGCCCGGTTCAAAAGGCGCAGATGGTGACGCAGACGGGCGGCAATGTGCGCGTATGCGCGGTGCGCGGCAATTTTGACGATGCACAGGCCGGGGTCAAGCGGGTGTTTGCTGCCTGTTCGGACGGTGAGCTGCTGCAGGGCAGCGGGGTCTCGCTTTCCAGCGCCAATTCCATCAACATCGGCCGCCTTGCGCCGCAGGTCGCCTATTATTTCAAGGCATATGCCGATCTGGTGCGCGGCGGCACGGCCGCGCCGGGTGCCCCGGTCGATTTTGTGGTGCCGACCGGCAATTTCGGCAACATTCTGGCAGGCTATCTGGCAAAGGCAATGGGGCTGCCGGTCGGTCGGCTGGTGTGCGCCTCCAACGCCAACCGTGTACTGACCGATTTTCTTTCCACCGGCTGCTATGACCGCCGCCGGGCGTTCTGCAAAACGCTTTCGCCCTCCATGGATATTCTGGTCTCCAGCAATCTGGAGCGCCTGCTGTATCTTGTGACGGACGGTGATACCGCAGCCGTCAGCCGCTGGATGGCGCAGCTGAACGAAAACGGCAGCTATTGCGTACCGGCCGCGGTGCTCGCACGGCTGCAGGAGACGTTTTGGGCGGGCAGCTGTAGCGATGAGGAGACTACTGAGGCGATCGCCTGCCTGTGGAGCCGTTATCACTATCTGGCGGATACCCACACTGCCGTGGCGTGGCATGTGGCGCAGCAATATAAAAAGACGCAGCCTGGCGGGCGGCCGCTGGTCATTCTGTCCACGGCATCGCCGTATAAGTTCCCGGCCGCTGTGCTGACGGCGCTGGGAGGCCCGCAGGCAGTGGAGGGACTGGATGAGTTTGCCGTGATGGAGGAGCTGCACCGCCGTACCGGCGTGCCCATTCCGGGTAGCCTGGCAGGGCTGCGCAGCCGCCCTGTGCTGCATCGGGACAGCATCGACCCGCGCGGCATTCTGGATTATGTGCTGCAGGAGGCACGCAAGCGCTGAGTAATATTGGCGGCGCAGCCGAAAAAAGCTTCAATGGGAGGAAAGACCATGACAAAACAGGTGACGGTCCGCGTACCGGCCACAACGGCAAACCTTGGCCCCGGCTTTGACAGCCTGGGCTGCGCGCTGGCCTTATACAATACGGTAAGCGTTGCGCTGGAGGGCGATAGCCTGTGCATCGAGGGCTGCGAAGCGGCTTACCGCGGCCCCGAAAATCTGGCTGCTGCGGCTTACCGGGCGGCAATGCAGCAGATGGGCCTGCCCTGCGAAGAAGGGCTGCATATCGTGATCCGGGCCGATATTCCGGTCAGCCGGGGGCTGGGCAGCTCGGCGGCGCTGCTGGCGGCGGGGGCGCTGGCGGCCAGTGCCCTGCACGGCGACGGGCTTGACCGGCGCGCTCTGCTGGGGCTTTGCACCGTGCTGGAGGGCCACCCGGATAATCTGGCCCCGGCGCTGTACGGTGGTCTGACGGCCTCCATGCTGGAAGAAAAAACGCCTTATACAGTCAGCTATCGCGTGCATCCGTCGCTGCATTTTGTGGCGCTCATACCGGATTTTGAGCTTTCTACCCGCGCGGCCCGGCAGGTGCTGCCGCAGCAGGTCTCCCTTGCCGATGCCGTTTATAACCTGTCGCATACGGCGGTGCTGGCCCGCGCCATGGAAACCGGCGACGCGCCGACCGTTGCCGCCGCCCTGCGCGACCGTCTGCACCAGCCCTATCGCATGGGGCTGATCGCCCATTACGAAGCCGCCCGGAAGGCCGCACTGTGCTGCGGCGCGCTGGCATACTGCGTCAGCGGGGCGGGGCCAACGCAGCTGGTACTGGTGCAGGGCGAGGCGCAGCCGTTTGCTGACCGGCTGCGTGCTGCGCTGCCGGGCGAGCTTTCCGGCTGGCAGGTGCTGCCGCTGGCGGTAGAGCCCTGCGGCGCACAGGTGCTTTCCTTGCAGGCGTGACCGTGTGACTTTTTCGGTTTGTACAACGCTGCCCGTTTTGCAGGTGCTGCGGCGGGCGGTGTTGTTTTTTTGCTCCAAATCTGCTATACTAAAAAAAGAGTACAGGCCGGTCGGCGCTGACCGGCCGGAAAATGCAGAGGGGAGAAACGATACCATGAAAAAACAAAAATGGCTGGCAGGGTTGTGCGTGGGGGCGCTGCTGCTGGGGCTGGCGGGCTGCGCGGCAGGCAAGGCCCCATCCTCTGATGCGCCGTCAGGAAGCATGTCACACTCCTCTCAGCCGGCGGAGAGCGAACCGGTTTCTGTGCCCGAATCGGATACGGCATCTTCTGCCTTAGAACAGGAGAGCGGAGAGGGCCTTGCGGCGACTCTGCAGACAGCCTGTGAACAGGCAAGGGAGCTGGCCAAGACAAATGGCTGGCTGCGGGATGCGGATATGGCCGCATTGCTGGAAAACGCGGAGGCGGCGCTGGCAGCGCTGCAGGCAGACTCGCTCTCCAAGGAATGGGCGGCACAGGCAAAGACGCAGCTGCAGCAGCTGCAGGCGGCCTTGCCCACTCTGCAGGAAAAGCGCGCGCCGGTCATCGAGACCATTGACGGCGTGACCTATGCGGATGGCGTGCTGATCGTCAACAAAACCTATACCGTGCCCAAGGAGTACGGCGACGGCCTGACGGAGGACACACAGGCCGCCTTTGCCGAAATGCAGACCGGTGCGGCCGCCGACGGTATCGGCCTGTTTGTGTGCTCCGGCTTCCGCAGCTACACCTATCAGGCGTCGTTGTATAATAACTATGTCAACCGGGACGGCCGCGCAGCGGCGGATACCTATTCTGCCCGGCCGGGACATTCCGAGCATCAGACCGGGCTTGCCATTGATGTCAACAGCACCGACGGCAGCATGGCGACCTCGCCGGAGGGTATTTGGCTGGCGGCTCACTGCGCCGAATATGGCTTTATCATCCGTTACCCGCAGGGAAAGGAAGAGATCACCGGCTATATGTACGAGCCGTGGCATGTGCGCTATGTCGGTAAGGAGCTTGCGGCAGAGCTGACGGAAAGCGGCCTGACGCTGGAGGAATATTTCGGGCTGACATCGGTATATGATGAAAACGCCTGAAGCAGGAAGACTGCCGCAAAAAAAGAAAACCGGAATCGTGTGTAAAAGAAAAAATCTCCGTACGGTCAAGGCCATTGTGTGGCCAAGGCTGTACGGAGATTTTTTTGTCGGTCAAAACTCCTCGACGGTGGGGCGGCCCTCCAGCCAGGCGATCATGTTCGCAGCCAGCAGGTTCCAGTTCTGAAAGCCCGGGTTGATAACGCCCTCGCCCGTGTCCGGGTCATAATATTCGTGCAGCGCGCCGGTGCGCTGCAGATCCTCCGCAAACAAACGGACGGTTTTTTCGGCGAGGCGTTTTGCCTGCGGCAGGCAGCCGCAGCGCCGCAGGGCCGACCAGGTGAGATAATTGGAAACGCCCCATACCGGGCCAAGCCAGCACGACGGGTTGCCGGAGGGAACCACACGGTACATCTTTTCCAGCCGGGAAAGGGTGCGTATGCCATATTCGGCGCTGAAGGTGCGCGCATCCTCGGCACGCAGGGCGCAGCGCCGGGCCTGCTCCGGCGTGGCTGCACCGGCCCACAGCGGCAGAAAGCCGGACCAGACGTCAATGCGCTGCAGCAGCGTGTCCCAATGGCGGGGGCAGCCGGAATGCAGCCACTCCTCCGGGCGCACCGGCAGCAGGTTCAGATCCACACTGTAAAAGAACCCGTCCCTTTCGTCCCAGCAGTGCTGCCGAATGGCCTCGGCCAGCGCATCCGCCTGCGCGGTATAGCGGTCGGCATCCTGCGGCAGGGCAAGCTGCCCGGCCAGCCAGGCCATGGCCCGCAGCTCACGCAGCATCAGACTGTTCAGAAAAATCGAGCCGGAGCTGCGCCGCGGCCGGTAAAAGGTGCAGGGGTCATTGTCTACGCCAATGGCAAAATCGTCGATCCAGAAATACAGGCCGCTGCTGTGTCGGCAATGTGTGTCGTAAAAGGCAATGAATTGCTGCAGGCGGCCAAACAGCGGCCGCAGCCACAGGGCGTCTTTGGCGTGGCGGGCGACAAAGGCGGCGTGCTGTGCCAGACAGGGCTTGTGCGTGTTTTCCTCGCCCGGGGCCGCATCCGGGTGCAGCGACCGCATGACGGAATCCGGCGTAATGCAGATCGGCATTCGGCCGGTTGCCTCGTCAAAGTGCTCCAGAAAATTCAAAATACAGCCCTGCTCATATGGCAGCAGCTCTGCGGCATCGGCGCCGGTGTCTGCGTACAGCTGGCGCAGGGCAACATCCGTCAGCCAGCTGTCCCAGTCCCACAGGCAGTTGTTATAGCTGGCAGAGCCGGGCACGATAAACGGATGGCGCAGCAGCCCCTGCGCTTCCCGCAGAAGCGCGCGAAAATTATCCTGTGCATAGGCCCGAATACGAGCTGTCTGCTGCATAAGCAGGTTGTCCATGGCTTTTCCTCCTGTAAAAAGCGGCAAGCGCCGCAGATAAAACGCTCAAGAACCCGTCCGGGCTGCGGCGGGGCGGAAAGCGGCTTTTTCTCGCAGCCGGGCAAACAGCGTCAGAAAGAGCAGCCCGCCGCCCCAGACGCACAGCAGATAAACCGGCAGGCAGCCAAGCCAGCCCCACGCCTGCGCCAGCAGAGAAAACACCGGCTGCGTGTTGGGCATCGGCCCCAGATAAAACAGATTGATGGTGTGCCCGGATGGCTCCCACAGGGCAAGGTTCAGGCACAGCGCCGCCCCGGCGCAGACCAAAAACAGGGCAGAGGCCCCGCCGCAGCTTTTGCGCAGGCTTTCGCTTTGCCCATAGCCCGAAAAGCCCAGCCAGCAGCCCAAAAACAGCAGGGCCAGATGCCAGGCAAAGCCGTGCAGGGTCAGCGTCAGCGAGCGGCGCAGCAGATCCTCGGGAAACAGCAGGGTCAGCAGGCCGCCCAGTGCGGAAAACCCGCATAGAAAAGCGCAGGCAGCCTGCCGCAGCCGGGGCCAACGCCGCTGCAGCGCGGCCGGGCACAGGTAAAGCGGCATGCTGCAAAGCTGAAACGGCAGATACCAGTAAGAAAACTGCCCGCCAGATGCCGCAAGCAGGTACAGCTGCTTATAAACCTCGCCTAACACCAGAAAAAGCCAGACGGCCCGCAGCAGGCATCGGCCTTGCCGCGCGCTGCAGTGCTGCAGCCGCCATGCGGCAAAAACCGCGGCGGGCGCGGCAATCAGCAGGCAAACCAGATGAAAGGGGCCGTACAGCTGCGGTGCGTGCGGCAGCTGATCCCACGCGGCGGCAGCCGTTATAAAATGCCGCACAGTGCAGACTCCTTCCCCGCAAAGGGCGTTCTCAAGGTAACTATACTACAAAAAGCGGTCGAATGCAATTCACCAAAAGCGGCAGGCACAGATGGCCGGTGGTGGGGCAGGCGGCCCGCAGAAGCGCCGCGTGGTGCCGTTTTTGTGTGGATGCGAAGACTATTCTGGGTATGGCCGCGCCCAAAATGCACGGTTTCCGGCGTTTTCTGTTTTTGGGCAGGGAGGGCCGACGGGTTTTGCCGCCGTGACGAAGCGTCTGTTTGGCTGACAACTGTCCGGGCAAAGGCAGCGCCGCCGAAAAAGTGGTGATTTGCGCTTAAGACGGCCGCTGGGTCGAAAACGGTCGGCCGTTTTTAGCGCCTGGCCTTACAAAAGCGGGTACTCATACCATTCGCTGTCTGTTTTTTCAAAGCCGACGGACAGAAACATATTCTGGCTTTGCCGGTTAAAGGAATAGATGTTGGCCGTGGCCTTCGCCAGCCCCTTTTCCGCTGCCAGCTTCAGCAGCTCGTGCACACAGCGTCGGCCAATGTGCCGGTTTTGGTATTCCCTGCACACCACAATGGCAATTTCACCGTTCTCCCGCAGCGAGGCGTCTCCCACAAGCACGCCGTTGTATTCAATATAATAGCACTCGCCATGCTCGCAGAGAAAATCGTACATCCGGTGCAGGCGCTCCAATGTGTAAAGCTCTGCCCGGCCGTCTACCTGCAGGCATACGTCCGGGTCCTAATACCACAAAAGCGATACCTCATCGTTTCGGTAATAGGGGATTAGCCGCAGCTCTCGGTCTATCGTACGTATGGGCATAGTCTTTCTCGCTTCCTTTTATCTGGGGGGGCAGCTCTGCTTTGGCGGCAGCCCGGCCGTAAGCCTGTGCCGGTCGCTGCCGCTTTCAGAAAACGCTGCCGATATAGGCGACGGTATCCGTCGGCACGGCAATTTTACCGTCGACGGCAAACCGGTCAAACAGGGCGTGCAGCTCTTTTTGAAAGGCGGCATACCGGGCGTCGGTCTCCTTGGGCGAATGAGAGGAGGACGACACCCGATCCAGATAGCCTTGCCGGTTATAATGCTGTGTATTTGCGGTGTGGTATATCCGGCAGGCCCCGGTAAAAAAGGCAAGACAATTTTCCTCGTTCATTCCATTGGAAAAGCCGCGGAAGGCGGGGTCATACCGCCGCTGCAGGGCGGCAAGCGCCCGGGTGCAGGCCGCGTTTTCATCGCGGCAATTGTAGACCAGCAGGCCCGGCCGCAGTATGCGGCGGCACTCTTTTCGGAAGGTCTCCGGTGCAAACCAGTGAAACGCCTGTGCGGCGCTGACAAAATCAACGCTTTGGTCGGGCAGCCCCGTGTTGTCGGCGCTGCCGCTTACCGAATAAAAGCGCGGCTCCCCGGCAAGCAGTCCCTCGGCCTGCTTTCGCATATCATCGTTTGGCTCTACGGCAAAAACACGGCAGCCGCAGGCCAGCAGCTGTGCGGTAAAAATGCCCGTGCCTGAGCCGACATCGGCAAAAACGCTTCCGGCAGTAATACCCAGCGTGCTTTTCAGGTACTCCAGAAGCCCTTCTGCATATTGCGGGCGGCTTCTGGCATAAACCGCGCCCTTGCAGTCAAACCGGTGTGTATGATCCATTTTTCCGCCTTTCCGCTGCTCTGCACGCCGCATGACTTCTGTGCGGCTGTCGGTGTGCCGACCGCTATTTTCTGCCTGTCATCCGTTTGGCGCAGGCATGGCCTTTTGTGCAGTGCCTTAAGCATAACGCAGGCAGGGGACAAAATCAACCCCCTTCGCTTTTGAAGGTATGAATATTCGCCATTGCGCGGACCGTGGTCGGCAACTGCCCGCGGCGGTGCGTCCTTTGCGCCATTCTTTTGCGGCAGGGGGGCATAAAGCGCCGTCGCTCCTCATACTTTTTTACAGAAAAACGGTATTGCGCAGGGCCGAAAACAGGCAGTATATGGGGGAATGGCTATGACGGATACATCCATTTATCAGGATATTGCCGCACGCACCGGCGGTGACATCTACATTGGGGTCGTTGGCCCGGTGCGCACAGGAAAAAGCACGTTTATCAAGCGGTTTATGGAAGAACTGGTGCTGCCGCAGATGACCAACGCCCCGCAGAAAATGCGGGCGGTGGATGAGCTGCCGCAGTCGGCGGCGGGGCGCACCATTATGACGACCGAGCCAAAATTCATTCCGGAGCAGGCCGTCGTCATTCAGCCGGAGGAGGGCGTTACGCTGCGTGCGCGCCTGGTGGATTGTGTGGGCTATCTGGTGCCCGGCGCCATGGGGGCGCAGGAAAACGAAAAACCGCGCATGGTAAAATCGCCGTGGTTTGAAGAAGAGGTGCCGTTTGATACGGCGGCGGAGACCGGCACGCAAAAGGTCATCTGCGATCATTCTACCATTGGGCTGGTCGTCACGACGGACGGCAGCATCAGCGATATTCCGCGCGAAAGCTACGAGGCGGCCGAGGAACGGGTCATACGCGAACTGACGGCACTGAATAAACCGTTTGTGGTGCTGCTCAACTGTGTGTCGCCCACCGGGGCTACGGCGCAGGCACTGGCGGAGACACTCAGCCGCAAATACGGCCGCAGGGTGCTGCCGGTGTCCTGCCTGGAGCTGCGCCTGCAGGATATCAACGAAATTCTGAAAAGCGTGCTGTACGAGTTTCCTATCAAAGAGCTGGCCTTCTGCATGCCCAAATGGGTCACCATGCTGGAAAAGGATCATTGGCTGCAGCAGGCGGTGTATGGAGCGGTGCAAAGCTATGCGGAAAAGCTGCACTGCGTGCGGGATATTTTTGATGCCGCGGCGGTGGAGTGCGATTATTTGAAAGAAAGCCATGTGCAGGCGGTGGAGCTTGGCACCGGCTGCATCCGGCTGGAGCTGACCCTGAACCACGATATCTTTTATCAGGTGCTGGGGGAGACCACCGGCCTTGAGATCTGCGACGAGGCCAGCCTGATGCCCTGTGTCATCCAGCTGGCGCGCATTCGCACCCAATACGAAAAGGTGCGCTCGGCACTGGAGCAGGTAGAGGCCACCGGGTATGGGATCGTCATGCCTGCCCTCAGCGAGCTGACGCTGGAGGAGCCGGAGATCATCCGACAGGGCGGGCGCTACGGTGTGCGGCTGCGGGCCAGCGCGCCCAGCATCCACATGATGAAAACTGAGATACACACGGAGGTCGCACCCATTGTGGGCAGCGAAAAGCAGTCGGAAGAGCTGGTGCTCAGTCTGATGCACGATTTTGAGGAGGACCCCATTCGCATCTGGGACAGCAACATTTTTGGCAAAAGCCTGCACGAGCTGGTGAACGAGGGCCTGCACAGCAAGCTGCTGCACATGCCGCAGGAGGCCCGCACCAAGCTGCAGGAGACCCTGCAGCGCATTATCAATGACGGCTGCAGCGGGCTGATCTGCATCATTCTGTAAAGCGCCGCCTGTCACCCGGCGGGCGCGGCTGCGCTCTGTGACAAAAGCATCATACAAAAAGGCCGCCTGTGCAGGCGGCCTTTTCACTGTGGGCAAATTTCAGCGGTTCCATCCAAACAGGCTCAGCAGCTTCTGCCAGAAGGTCATCGGCTGCGCTTCCTCTGCAGCGGCCGCCTCGGCGGTGGCCTTGCGGATGCTGTCGGTCTTCATCACAAACTGAACGGAGGTCACGTTGGTGTTTTTGTCGGATACAAACGATCCGGTCTCTACATCGCTGCCGGATATGCTGCGGCGCGCGGCTGCTGCAGAGCAGGGAAGCGGATCTGCAGACGCTTTGCCGCAGCCTGGCAGTGACGTGCTGGAAAAAGCAGCAGCGGTTTGAAATGTGCCGGGTAAAAAATGAAAAAAAGACTTGACTTTTCCGGTGCTTGTGTCGTATAATAATCAAGCAGCCTGTGGGATATGCGCCTGTAGCTCAGCTGGATAGAGCATCTGCCTTCTAAGCAGAGGGTCGGGGGTTCGAGTCCCTCCAGGCGCGCCATTGGATGGTGGCTATAGCTCAGTTGGCTAGAGTGCCAGAT
>CAKTAM010000006.1 GCA_934527255.1 uncultured Oscillospiraceae bacterium
GACACATACAGCAGGGCCTGATCCAGCAGGCCGCCGTAATAGCCCGAAAGGCAGCCCGCCGCAACGCCCAGCAGCGAAGCGCCCACCGCACTGGCCAGCCCGATGAAGATGGACCAGCGGCCGCCGTACAGCAGACGGGCCAGCAGATCAATGCCAAGGTTATCTGTGCCCAGCGGATGTGCCGCGCTGGGGCTTTGCAGGCGCTGTGCCGCGTTGGCCGTCACCGGGTCGTACGGGGTCAGCAGCGGCGCGGCCACGCAGGCCAATATCAGCGCCAGCAGCACGACCCCGCCCACAATAGCCAGCCGGTTGGACAGAAATTTTTCCCAGTTGCGGCGCGCCAGGCTGGAGCGCGGCCGTTTTCTTTTTTCAGCAGCGGAAGGCGTCGGCTTTCCGACGCGGCGCTTTTCGGAACTCATAGACATTCTCCTGCCAGAGAGGCCCGCCCATAAGCAGGCCCGGTTGATGCGCCCCGGCGGGCCGCAGCGGCCGCCGACGCCTTAACATTTACGCCCCGGCCCCAAAACGCACGCGCGGATCCAACAGGGCGGTGGCAATATCGGCCAGTGTGCTGGCCACCAGACACACCGTGCCGATGACCATGGTCGTTATCATGACAACGGGCATATCTCCCGAGGACACGGCATCCAGGATCATGCTGCCCATACCTGGATAATTGAACACCATTTCAATGACCACGGTGCCCGAAACCAGCATGGGCAGGCGCATGATCATCAGCACCATCATGGGGGCCAGCGCATTGCGGAACACATGCCGCAGGTTGACCCGCGTTTCGCTGATGCCCTTGCTGCGGGCGGTTTTGATATACTCTTTGTTTAAAATATCCAGCATAGAGCTGCGCGTATAGCGTGACATGGTGGCGATCAGCGAGATGGCCAGGCACAGCACCGGCAGGATCATATAGGGAATGCGGGCAAAAAAGCTGCTGTCGCCGCCCGCCGCCATACGCCCGCCGGTGGGCAGCCAGCCCAGCCGGATGGCGAACAGCACGATAAACAGCTGGCCGAAGAAGAACTCCGGCACCGAGATGCCGATGATGGAAAGCACCGTATTGCCGTAATCGACCCAGGTGTTCTGGCGCAGGGCCGCCACAAAGCCCAGCAGCAGCCCCAGCACATTGGCGACCACCAGCGCCCAGAAGGTGAGCTCGATGGTGGCGGGCAGGCGGGCGGCCAGCATGCCGGCAATGTTGGCGCCGGTGGCCTGCGAATAGCCAAACTCGCCGCGCAAGATATTGCGCACCCAGCGCAGGTACTGCACCAGCAGCGGGTCGTTCAGGCCAAGGCTCTCGCGCAGGGCGTCCAGCTGCTCCGGCGTCATGTTGCGGTAAACATCCGGTGAGACCGAACGCGTCACGGCATCGCCCGGCAGCAGCTGCAGCGCAAAAAACACCACCAGGGAAATGATGATGAGCTTGGGGATCATCGCCAGCAGTCGGCGCAGAAAATATTTGAGCATGGCGCAGCCCCTCCTTGTTGCTTTTCACGGGCCTCTTTGCCTTCGGCCGGGCGGCCCGTCCCCCCGCGCGGGCGGCCCGCTGTCGGTGCGGCCGCCTGTTTTTATCGTATCTTTTATTCTACTATAAACAGACCTTTTTTTCAACCGGCGCAGCGACTTTTTTGCCGGAGCTCTGGCCGCAGCCCCCGGTTCCGGCAAGTCCTTTGCCACGGCAGAAGCGGCGCACGGCAACGTTTTTATGTTCCGGATGCCGCAGGCGGCCCAAAATCCCCTCTGCGGCCGAAATACGGCGGCATACGCCCGGCCGCCGTTTTCTTTGCTGCCGCCCGGCGGCAACGCAAAAGGCGGGGCCAAACGGCCCCGCCCGGTTGTTTTTTCACCTGCTGCCCATCGGCGCTCAGCCGACCAGCTTCCAGTCCTCCCAGCGCATATCCTGGCTGGTGCAGGCCACCTGATACAGGTCAGTGGGCACCTGAACGTGCTTGGTGTTGTAAATGACCAGCGTGTTCAGGCCGTACACCGGCGCAATATACATGGCGTCATAGTTGTTCTGCTGCAGCTGGTTCAGCAGCGCGGCCTGCGTGGCCGTATCGTCAGCCGAGGCGGCAAAGTACTTGCTGACCACATCGTTGAAGAGGGTCTGGCGCTCGTCCTCGTTGCCGAACAGCTTGTCAAAGTAGCCGTTGACGCTCAGCTCAACGTTGTACAGCTCAACATAGCTGTCCATATTTTCGCCGCTGTAGTAAATGTCATAGTTGCGCACATCATAGATCAGCGTGCCCAGGTCGCCCGACTGCAGGCACAGCTCGACCTTGATGCCGGCCTCCTCCAGGTTCTGCTTGATCAGCTGCATGATGTCGGCCGTGGTCTGATCGGTATAGTGATAGCCGACGCGCAGCACGTGGTCAAAGTCAAAGTTGGCTTCCTCCAGCAGCTTCTTCGCACCCTCCACATCACGCTGGAAAGCGGGGATGTCGCTGTTGTAGCTGGGGTTGGCGGGGTTGACCAGCGTGGTGAGTGCCATGGCCTGCTCGCCGTAGAAGCCCGCAATGGCCTCCTTGTCCAGCAGCATGTTGATGGCCTTGCGCACACGCACATCCGAAATGCTGGGATGGCCGTTGCCGTCGCCCAGCTTGGCATCCGGCCCGTTGATGTTGAACAGGAACTGACGCAGATAGTTGCCGGTCATGGTCAGAACGGTGATGTCGCCGTTCTGCGAAGCGATGTTGTCGGCCGTGCTCTGGTCGTTGATGGAGCCGCCCGCGGCAAAATCCAGCGTGCCGGAGATCAGCGCAGCCACCATGGCGTCATCACCGCCGGTGGCATAGCTGGTATACAGCACCTTTTCAATGCCGGCCGCCTCGCGGTAATAGCCGTCGTTGCGCACCATGGTAAAGTAATCCGGGAAGGAGATCTCATCCATCTTGTAAGCACCGTTGCCGACGGGGGCCTTCCAGTAATCCTCGTAGGTGCTCATATCCTCGGCCTTCACGCCGTCAAAGCAATGCGCAGGCAGCACGAACAGGTTGGCCGCCACGGTGTTCAGAAACAGGCTGTAGGGTGCGGTGAGGGTAACGGTCACGGTATTGCCGTCCACTGCGACGCCGGAAAGGCTGTCGGCGCCCTGCTTGGCAGCATCCGCGCCTTCAATGTACATAAAGCCGGTGCTGTAGTTCGACTTGGGGTCGGCAATGATGGCCCACAGCGAAAACGCCAGATCCTCGGCGGTGACAGGCTCGCCATCCGTCCATTTGGCATCGTCGCGCATGGTAAAGGTATAGGTCAGGCCGTCGTCGCTGACCTGCACATCGCTGGCCAGCTTGTAGACGGTCGTTCCGTCCGCATTGATGTTCAGCGGGGTATCGTACAGCATGGCAGCCCAATAGCTGTGCTCGATGTAGGGGCTTTCAAAAATGGTGTCGGTGCCCATATCGGCGTTCCACGCCATCTGCAGCACGCCGCTGTTGGCGTTGTCGCCGGACGTTTTCTTGCCGCAGGCCGTCAGCAGGGTCGCGCACAGGCACACGGCCAGCAGCAACGCAATGATCCGCTTTTTCATGGTGAATTCCTTTCTTCCCGTTCGGGCTTTTCGCCGGGCTTTCCCCGGCCTCTGCATGTATTTACGGTGCGTCTTTTCTGCAATATGCAAAAATAGACAATTTTGGACTTCCCCTGCATTATACGCATTTTCAGTCGGCTTGTCAATGCTTTGCGGCTTATTTTTAAGCATTTTCTTTTTACAAAACAGAGACATAGCCCTATGCCGGTGCGTTTTGTCCAAAAACAATAGTTTTCAGTGGGGCAAAGCGTACACAAAGCCGTGTTGACGCTGCCCGCCCTTGTCGATTATAATAGGATAAGGAAGAAAAGGATACCTGCCGCACACCAAAGGGAGATAACATGGAAACGGTAAGCGAAACGTATGGCAGCCTGGTTTTCAACGACCATGTGATGAAGCAGCGCCTGCCGCAGGCCACCTATCAAAGCCTGCACGCCACCATCCGGCGCGGCGCGCCGCTGGACGCCGACATTGCCGCCGAGGTGGCCCGCGCCATGAAGGATTGGGCCATTGAGCACGGCGCCACCCATTACACACACTGGTTTCAGCCGCTGACCGGTTCGACCAGCGAAAAGCACGACAGCTTCATTCACCCGCAGAAGGACGGCCGCGCCCTGCTGGAGTTTTCGGCCAAGGAGCTGATCCGCGGCGAGCCGGACGCCTCCAGCTTTCCCTCCGGCGGCCTGCGCGCCACCTGCGAGGCACGCGGCTACACCGCATGGGATCCCACCAGCTACGCCTTTATCAAGGATGACGTGCTGTGCATTCCCACGGCGTTCTGCAGCTATGGCGGCGAGGCGCTGGACAAAAAAACCCCGCTGCTGCGCAGCATGGCCACGCTGAACCGGCAGGCCCTGCGCATTCTGCGCCTGTTTGGCAAAACGGATGTTGCACAGGTACAGGCCACCGTCGGCGCCGAGCAGGAATATTTTCTGGTGGATCGCGCCCTGTTTGAGCAGCGCCGCGACCTGATGTTCTGCGGGCGCACGCTGTTCGGCGTCATGCCGCCCAAGGGGCAGGAGATGGACGACCATTATTTCGGCGTCATCAAGCCGCGGGTCATCGCCTTTATGAAGGAGCTGGACGACGAGCTGTGGAAGCTGGGCGTTGCCGCCAAGACCCGCCACAACGAGGTAGCCCCCGCCCAGCACGAGCTGGCCCCCCTGTTCACCACCGCCAACATCGCCATTGACCACAATCAGCTGACCATGGAGATGATGAAAAAGATCGCCCACCGGCAGGGGTTGGAATGTCTTTTGCACGAAAAGCCCTTTGAGGGGGTCAACGGCAGCGGCAAGCACAACAACTGGTCGCTTTCGACCTCCGGCGGGGCCAACCTGCTGGATCCCGGCGACACCCCGCACGACAACCTGCAGTTTCTGCTGTTTCTGACGGCGGTCATCCGCGCGGTGGATGATTATCAGGATCTTCTGCGCATCAGCGTGGCCAGCGCCGGAAACGATCACCGCCTGGGTGCGCACGAGGCCCCGCCTGCCATTCTCTCCATCTTCATGGGGGACGAGCTTTCCGCCGTCATCGAGGCCATCACCACCGACACCCAATATCACCAGCCGGATAAGATCCGGCTGGAGCTGGGCGTGGACACCCTGCCCCCCTTCAGCAAGGATAATACCGACCGCAACCGCACCTCGCCCATGGCGTTCACCGGCAACAAATTCGAGTTCCGCATGCCCGGGGCGGGCGGCAACCTGTCGGATGCCAACGTGGTGATGAACACCGCCGTGGCCGAGATCCTGCGTCAGTTTGCCGATGAACTGGAGACCGCCGACGATTTTTCGGCCGCCGCCATTGCGCTGGTGCGCCGTGAGCTGCGCGCCCACAAGCGCATTATTTTTGACGGCAACGGCTATACGGAGGAATGGAAGGCCGAGGCCGCCCGCCGCGGCCTGCTGGATCTGCCCGCCACGCCGGATGCACTGCCCTATTATCTGCTGCCGAAAAACATTGCGCTGTTTGAACGGCACGGCATTTTTACCCGCGCCGAGATCGTGGCCCGCTATGAGGTGTGCATGGAGCAGTACGCCAAGACCCTGCACATTGAAATGCTGACCATGCTGGAAATGGCCCGACGGCAGATCTTGCCCGCCGTCACCGGCTTTGCCGACCGGCTGGCCGAGGGGCTGGCCGTCAAGCGCGGCCTGTCGCTGGGGCTGGCCTGCCGCGCCGAGGAGGAAACGCTGCGTCGCCTGAGCGAGGGCATCGACGCACTGTATGCCGAGACCAACGCACTGGCCGCGCTGGCCGAGGAGGCCGAAGCGTTGACCGATGCCGCGCGCACGGCCGAATTTTACCGCGGCCGGGTGCTGCCGCAGATGGCGCGGGTGCGCGCCGCCGCCGATGCGCTGGAATCTCTGACGGCCGAGGATGCCTGGCCGTTCCCCAACTATACGCAGCTGCTGTTCGGCGTCAACTGATGCCGGACAAGCACCGCCCCAAAAAACGGCCGTGATAAAAACGCCGGGCTTGTTGCCCGGCGCACACATTGGAACAAGAGAAAAAGCCCGCTGCGGCAGCGTTTTTCATACGCTGTCGCGGCGGGCTTTTGGATTTTCTGCTTTTGGGATAAACTGTCACGGGGCGGCGTTCGCACCGCGCCGCAAAGCGCGGCGCGCTTACCCGCGCACCTGTCCGCTGCCGTGGATCACATATTTGCAGGTGTTCAGCTCGGCCAGGCCCATCGGACCGCGGGCGTGCAGCTTCTGGGTGGAAATGCCCATTTCGCACCCGAGGCCGAACTCGCCGCCGTCGGTAAAGCGGGTGGAGGCGTTGACATAGACGGCGGCACTGTCCACCCCGGCAGTAAACGCCGCCGCGTTGCGGGTGCTGCGGGTGATGATGGCCTCGCTGTGATGGGTGGAATGGGCATTGATGTGCCGGATGGCCGCCGCCGTGTCCTCCACCACACCGACCGCCAGCACATAATCCAGAAATTCGGTGTCAAAATCCTCCGGAGAGGCGGTGCAGCCGTCAATCACCCGGGCGGCGTCGGCATCCAGCCGCAGCTGCACCGGCTGCAGCCCCCGGCGGATGCGCTGGGCCACCAGACGGTCGGCCAGCATGGGCAGAAAACGGTCGGCGATCTGCCGGTGCACCAGCAGCACCTCCTCGGCGTTGCAGACGCTGGGGCGGCTGGTTTTGGCGTTTTCCACAATGTTCAGCGCCATGCTCAGATCGGCCGAGCGGTCGACATACACATGGCAGATGCCCATGCCGGTTTCGATGCAGGGCACGGTGGCCTGCTCGACGCAGGCGCGGATCAGCCCGCCGCCGCCGCGGGGAATGAGCAGATCAACCAGGCCGTTGGCCGTCATCAGAGTCTGCGCGCCCGCGCGGGAGGTATCCTCCACCAGGTTGATGAGGGCGGACGGCAGCCCGCAGGCCGCCAGCCCCGCATGCAGCGCCCGCACCACGGCCGCCGCGCTGGCGTGCGCCTCGCGGCCGCTTTTCAGCACGCAGACATTGCCGCTTTTCAGTGCCAGACCGGCAGCGTCGGAGGTGACGTTGGGGCGGCTTTCGTAAATGATGGCCACCACGCCCAGCGGCACGGAAACCTTCTCGATGCGCAGCCCGTCGGCGCGGGTATGCCGTGCCAGCACCCGCCCCACCGGCGTGGGCAGCGCGCACAGGGCCTGCAGACCGTCGGCCATTGCCTCAATGCGCGCCTGCGTCAGCTGCAGCCGATCCAGCATGACCGGCCCCAACGTGGCCCGGGCCGCCTCCACATCTGCTGCGTTGGCCTGCAGAATTTCCGGCGCCGCCCTGCGCAGCGCAGCCGCCATGGCCTGCAGCGCCTCATTCTGGCGGGCCGCACTCAGCCCGGCAGCGATCGGGCAGGCTGCCTTGGCTGCCTGCAGCATTTGTAGGGTATCGTTCATTTGTGGCATCCTTTCCGGCGCGGCCGCCGCGCACATTTCCCCGGTCGGCCCGGCTTCTGGCCGCGCTCTTTTCCTGTTTTTTGTTATCCTGTTCGTATTAACCGTATTGAAAATTACTTTTTGTCGTGTTTTCAACGGCTTCAACGGTACCAAACTGCCGGATGCGGCCGACCGCGCTTACCTGATTTTGTATATTTTTATAAAGCGAATCCAGATTGTACATTGTGCTTTTTCCACTGACACGGGCGGGGCACACATTAAAGTGCTTTGTGCGCTGCAGCCGATGCCAAAAAACGGGTGCCGAAGCGCTTGCCGTCCAGCAGGCCGTACAGCAGCTCCGGGTCGGCCCCGTTGGCCACGATCATGTCAATACCGGCCGCATTGCAGCGGGCCGCTGCGTTCAGCTTTGTCACCATGCCGCCGGTGCCCAGTGCGCTGCCCGCGCAGCCTGCCAATGCACGAATTTCCGGCGTGACCGCCTCCACCACCGGAATCAGTTCTGCCTCCGGATGGGTGTGCGGATCCGCCGTGAACAGGCCGTCAATATCCGACAGCAGCACCAGCAGATCGGCCCCGGCCGCCGTGGCCACAATGGAGGCCAACGTATCGTTGTCGCCCACGGCGATCTCGTGGGTGGCAATGGTATCGTTTTCGTTGATGATGGGCAACGCACCCAACTGCAGCAGTCGCTCCAGCGTGTTGTGGAAGTTCTGCAGACGTTCGGCATCCTCGATATCCGCCCCGGTCAGCAGCAGCTGTGCCACCACATGGTTATACTCGCCAAACAGCTTGTCGTAGGTATACATCAGCTCGCACTGGCCGACGGCCGCCGCCGCCTGCTTGGTGGGCATATCGTCCGGACGGCCGGGCAGCGAAAGCTTGCCGACCCCCATGCCGATGGCTCCGGAAGAAACCAGCAGCAGCTCGTGCCCGGCGTTTTTCAGATCGCTGAGCACACGGCACAGGGCGGTGATGCGCCGGATGTTGACCCGACCGGTCGCGTGTGTGAGGGTGGAGGTGCCAACCTTGATTACAATGCGCATATCTTTTTCCTCAATATACAATATGTTTTGCAATAACAGCCTTTTTCAAACCGTTTGATGCGGTTTTCTGTCGGTCAGCCAACGTTTTTCATGATGACCAAGCCGCCCGCCCGCAAAGACTGCCGATCAACCGGTTTCCTTTTCAGGGGCTGCCTGCGGGCATCTTTTTTCAGAAAAGCACTGACGGCTCCCCTTTCTCAGGGGCCGCCGATAAACCGCCTGGGGCTTCAGGCACCATCCGCGAGCAATCTTCTGCAGGGGCGGCTGACAAACAGCCGCATTTTCAGCGACTTTTGCAGTCAGCCACCTATCACGGCCCGCCGCGTGCGGTCACATGGGACGTATGCGGGTATTATAGCATTCTTTGCGCTTTGCCGCAAGAACCTGTTTTGCGCACCCGCGCCACATCCCTCTCCCCCGCTGCACAAAAAAACCGCGCAGCAGTGCGCTGCGCGGTCGGTTCTGGCAAAGACTTTTTTCTCAGACGGTCTCGTCCGGCGCCGGGGTGTCAGCCGAAGCCTCCGCAGTGACCGGCGGCTCCACCGGAGCCTCTGCAGTGGTCGGTGCTTCGGCCGGAGTTTCCTCCGAAGCTGTCGGTGCAGCCGGGGCTTCCGCATTCTGCCTGGCGCCGCATTTGGTGCAGAAAGCCGCACCGGGGCGAAGCTCCGCACCGCAGCTGCCGCAGAAGGCTTTCTGCGGCCGTGCCGTGCCGCACTTGGTGCAGAAGGCTGCCTGCGCCCCCATGCTGCCGCCGCAGGACGGGCACACCCAACCGTCGGCCGGGGCGGTCTCTACCGCAGCGGCGGCAGGCTGCACGACTGCCTTGGAGGCACGGTCGGTAAACAGCGCCGCCGCACCTACCAACAGCGCCACAAAGGGCCATGCGGTCAGCCCCATCACGCTTTCACCATACGAAAGATCTTTCAGTTTGCCGTTGAACGCCAGGAACAGGAAGAACAGCACCAGAATGCCGACGGCATACACCACGCCGATGGCCGGGTTTTCGCCCTTGAGGTGCGCAACCAGCGTCAACACGCCGACAACAACGACCGCCCAGAAAAAAACGGCATAGATCCACAGCCAGACGGCGGCGCTCTTCATGGATTCAGGCACGCCCATCACGTCCGAAAGCATATTGACGGCACGCGAAAAGCTGGGCGCAATACCGGCAAGTTCCAGCGGGGAAAGCGCCCCGTCCTTCAGCATGCCCAGCAGGCGGCGGGCGCTTTTCAGGTCGCCCTTTTTGATGCCGTCGCCCAGCAGCCAGCTGTACGAGTCATAATCCTCCAGATATTCGTCAATGGATTCCATGCCGCTTTTCACGCCCTCCTTGACATAGCTGCGGTAGTCGCCCTTGACCCCGATCCAGCCCAGAAGCAGCGTCAGAATGGACAGCACGATCAGTGCCGCACTGACCATCCGTTTTGTTTTTGCCGTTTGCATCGTGATTTCTCCTTCCATCGTACAGGGCCGCGCTGCTGCGCCGCCCCTGTTTTCTGTTTCAGTATACCTTATTTCCCGCAGGCACGCAAGATGCTTTTCGGCATTTTTCTCTGTGATTTCCACCGCGGCCGTGCCGCCCCCTTGCCGGGCCGGGCAGCCCCCCGGCCGGATGGCCTTTGCCGTTTTTGTAGCTGCAGGCAGAGCCGCCCCCTGCAAAACCTCTCTGCGCGTTTTTCTGTCCGGGGGACGGCCGTTCTTTTCCTGTTTGGCCTGTTTTGACAGGGCCTGCAGTGCGCTCTGTTCTTCCCCTGCGGTCTGCGGCCTGCCTTGGCCCGCCCCCTGCCTTCCGCGCGCAAAAAAACAGGGCTGCCGGTCAAGGCCGCCCTGCTTTTCGCGTTTGGGAAAATTCAGCAGTTTTGCACCGCCTCAGCCGCACTCAGCCACGGCCTCAATTTCGCACAGCACACCGCGGGGCAGCGTTTTCACTGCACAGCAGCTGCGGGCGGGGCGGCTGGTGAAATATTCGGCATACACCGTATTGAACGCGGCGAAGTCGTTCATATCCGCCAGAAAGCAGGTGGTTTTGACCACATGCTCCAGCCCGCTGCCTGCCGCTTCCAGCACGGCGGCCACATTTTTGCAGCTTTGCCGGGCCTGCGCCTCAATGCCCACCGGAGCCGTGCCGGTGGCGGGATCCACCGGGATCTGCCCGGAGCAATATACCATATTTCCGCTGACCATGCCCTGCGAATAAGGGCCGATCGCCGCGGGAGCCTGCGAGGTCAAGATCACGCGCATAAGTGTTTCCTCCGTTTTTCTGATGCTTTCTCCTGTCAACGGGTTTCCGATAAAAGGAAAATCCGGACGATCTCCATAGAGGAGAGTCCGGATTTCTGGTGACCCGTACGGGAATCGAACCCATGTTCCCGCCGTGAAAGGGCGGTGTCTTAACCGCTTGACCAACGGGCCATAATACCAAACGCTCAGAAAGTCTTGCAACGCCTCACACCGCTTACTATTGCAAGCAAGCCCTGCAACACTCTCTGAGCATTGATATATTGGTGGCGGTAGTAGGACTTGAACCTACGACAGACCGGGTATGAACCGGGTACTCTAGCCAACTGAGTTATACCGCCAAATATTGCCCTCTGCAGGCTGCCCTGCAAAGAATGCTTTATTATTATACGGGAAAAGCCGGTGCTTGTCAACCCTCTTTTTCAAAAAAACATCAAAAAAAGCGCCCCGCACGGCGGAATGGCTGCCTGCCGTGCGGACGCTTTTTATTCGGCTTTTTCCTTGCCTGCGCACGCTTGTGCGCACGGGCGCGGAAGGGACGCTTTGCGGGTACGCCGGAGGCTTGCCGTCCTGATGCCTGCGGGCAGCAGGACGGCGCCTGCAGGCACGCTGTTTCAATGCACCCGCGGCAAAAGTACGTGATCAGTTCTCTTCGATGCGGGTCTTGCCGCCCATATAAGGCTGCAACGCCTTGGGAATGCGCACGCTGTATTTTTTACCGTCAAATTCCAGATTGTTTTCCAGCAGAGCGATCAGCATACGGGGCGGGGCCACCACGGTGTTGTTGAGAGTGTGGGCCAGATATTTTTTGCCGTCCTCACCCTTGACGCGAATGCCCAGACGCCGGGCCTGTGCATCGCCCAGGTTCGAGCAGGAGCAGACCTCGAAATACTTGCCCTGCTTGGGGCTCCACGCCTCAACATCGTACGATTTCACCTTCAGATCGGCCAGATCGCCGGTGCAGCACTCCAACGTGCGCACGGGAATATCCATCGAACGGAACAGCTCGACCGAGTAGCCCCACATCTTGTCAAACCATTTCATGCTGTCTTCCGGCTTGCAGATGACGATCATTTCCTGCTTTTCAAACTGGTGAATACGGTAAATGCCGCGCTCTTCAATGCCGTGTGCGCCTTTTTCCTTGCGGAAGCAGGGCGAATAGCTGGTCAGGGTAAGCGGCAGCTGGGCCTCGTCGGTGATGGTATCAATGAATTTGCCGATCATCGAATGCTCGGAGGTGCCAATCAGGTACAGATCCTCGCCCTCGATCTTGTACATCATGGCATCCATTTCTTCAAAGCTCATCACGCCGCTGACGACGTTGGAGCGGATCATAAAGGGCGGGATGCAGTAGGTAAAGCCCTTGTCGATCATAAAATCACGCGCATAGGCCGTCACGGCGCTGTGCAGGCGGGCAATGTCGCCCATCAGATAATAGAAGCCCTCGCCTGCCACGCGGCCGGCCGCTTCCTTGTCGATGCCGTGGAAGCGAGCCATAATGTCCGTATGGTACGGCACTTCAAAATCCGGATGGGTCTGCTCGCCGAACTGCTGCACCTCCACATTTTCGCTGTCATTCCTGCCCACCGGCACAGAGGGATCCACAATGTTGGGGATCTTCAGCATAACGCTGCGCAGATCGGTCTCCAGACGGGTCTCCTTTTCGGCAAGGACCTTCAGCTCCTCGGCCTGCTCGTTGACCAGCTGCTTTTTGGCCTCGGCCTCTTCCTTCAGGCCCTTTCCCATCAGCATACCGATCTCCTTGCTGATCTTGTTGCGGTTGGCGCGCAGCTCGTCCGCCTTGCGGGTGGTGGCCAGCTTTTCGTCATACAGCGCAATGGCCTGATCGACCAGCGGCAGCTTGGCCTCCTTGAACTTTTTGCGGATGTTTTCCTTGACCAGTTCCGGGTTTTCCTTGACAAAACGAATGTCCAGCATTGGGTCTTCCTCCATTTTCCATGCCGTTTGCGGCTTGTTGTTCGGTTGATGCGGTTTTTTCAGGCGTTTCGATTGGCGGGCGGCGTTCCCAGCCGGTTGGCAAAGTCGCGCAGCTGCTCATCACTGTAAAAGCCCACGGATAAGGTGCCGCTGCCCTCCTTGTACTGTACGCGCACCTCTACGCCCAGTATCTCGCGCAGGGCCAGCTCGACCTCGCCGGGCAGCGCCGGGCGAAGCGCGGCGGGCCGGGCGGGCGGCGGACCCTTTTTCAGCTTTTTGCACAGCTGCTCGGTCTGGCGGACGGTCAGGCCATCCTTTACCACGCTTTGCGCCGCCGTGCACTGGGCGTCGCCCTCCAGCCCCAGCAGTACCTTGGCGTGGCCGGTGGAAAGCTTGCCGGTATGCACCAGCTCGCGCACAGGCTCCTCCAGGTTCAGCAGGCGCAGGCTGTTGGTCACGCCGGTGCGGCTTTTGCCCAGACGCTGGGCAGCCTGCTCCTGCGTATAGCCGCAGCTGTCGATCAGCTGCCGGTAGCCGAACGCCTCCTCGATGGGATCCAGATCCTCGCGCTGCAGGTTTTCGATCAGCGCGATCTCCATGGCCTCGGCATCCGTCACATCCTTGACGATGGCCGGGACCTCGGTCAGCCCGGCCAGACGCGCGGCACGCCAGCGGCGCTCGCCCGCAATGATGCGGTAGCCTCCCAGCGGGTTTGGCCGCACCACCAACGGCTGCAGCACGCCGTGCTGGGCAATGCTGGCGGCCAGCTCGCCCAGCGCTTCCTCGGGAAAGGTTTTGCGCGGCTGCTCCTTGTCGGGTTCAATGTCGCTCAGGCGCAGCGCCGTCGGCGCGCTGACGGTATTTCCCGCGCTTTCGGCAAACAGGCTGTCCAGCCCGCGCCCGAGGCCGCTTTTTTTTGCTGCCATAGCTTCTCCTTCTTGCAGGGGCTTTTGTTTGCAGGGTGGCCGTCGTGTGCGGCCGCTATACCCGCCCCGCCGTTATTTTTTGTTCTTTTTGATAAATTCCACCGCCAGATCAAGATACGCCTGCGCCCCGCGGGAGCCTGCATCGTAATAATTGACCGGCATGCCGTAGCTGGGGGCCTCGGAAAGACGCACATTGCGCGGAATGGTGGTGGAATACAGCTTGCCGCCGAAATGCTTTTTGATCTCCTTGACCACCTGCAGCGTCAGGTTCAGCCGGCCGTCATACATGGTCAGCAGAATGCCCTCGATATCCAGATACGGGTTATACATGGCCTTGGTGTTGCGCACGGTGCTCATCAGCTCGCTGAGGCCCTCCAGCGCGAAAAATTCGCACTGCATGGGAATCAGCACCGTATCGGCGGCGCACAGGCCGTTGAGGGTGAGCAGATCCAGCGAGGGCGGGCAGTCGATAAAAAGAAAATCGTACCGATCCACCACATCGGCGATGGCCTCCCGCAGGCGCGATTCGCGCCGGGGCACATCCACCAGCTCCAGCCCGGCGCCGGTCAGCGACAGGTTGGAGGGAATGACATCCACCCGGTAGGCGGTTTTCACCAGCGCTTCGGACGCTTTCTTTTCGCCGCACAGCAGGTCGTACACACTGCCGGAGATGCCGCGTTTGGAAATGCCGAACCCGCTGGTGCTGTTGCCCTGCGGGTCAAGATCGATCAGCAAAACGCGGCGGCCCAGCGCAGCCACGCACGAGGATAAATTGACCGCCGTCGTGGTTTTGCCCACGCCGCCCTTTTGATTGGTGATTGCAACGACTTTTCCCATAGTTCCTCCCGGAATCTGCCGGAGTATGCCGCCGGTTTCTCTGCGGCGGCCGTTTTTTCTCTGTGACCTTTAGTATAGCACACCAAAAAGTGAATGAAAAGGGGGCTTTCCCTCTTTCGTGGAAGTTTTCCTTGTGTTTTGTTCCACGTGGAACCTTTTGTTTCCTGTTTGAAGGGCAGCTTTGCAGCGTTCCACATGGAACATTTTTACTTTTGCCTGCCAGAGACAGCCGAACGGCTTCTGCTCTTTTGCCCTTACAAGCGATTACCACTTTTGCCTGCTGACAGAAAAAACGCGGCCAACCGAAGCCCGCTTGTAACCATTACAGCACAAAAAACGGCTGGAAACGTTCCACATGGAACATTCCCGCCGCTTTTTGCAGCCGCCCGCTTTCGCAGGCGATTCTTTCGTAAGCAAGGTTTTCACCTGCGGATCTTTTTCCCGACCAACTTTCGCAGGTGAACCTTTCACTTATGAATTCTTCACTTATGAAAAGTTGATCGCCTCACCTTGTCCGCTTCTTCCCTGCCCGGCCGCTTTGGGGCACTTCTCTCCACAGGGCCGTTTGCTGTGCTCCGACACCCGCAGCAGCCGTTTTCTCGCCTACAGGTTGCACGCCCCAACGGGCCGTTCGCATTCTCCTCGCGGTCTGAGCACCCGCCTCAAGAGGAGCTTTTCACCGGAATGCGCACCCGGTATTCAATATAATCCTCCGCGCGGGTCTCCTCGCTTTCCGCCGGGATGCCCGCGCTTTTCATCAGGCCAATGGCACGGTTGATGGTGTTGACAAAAATGCGCACATCCCGCACCATGCCCACACGCCGCCGCTTTTTGGGCGCGGGCGCGGCCAGGGCGCTGACCCGCTGCTCGGTTTTGGCCACGCTCCATTCCTCCTGCGCAGCGCGCCGCAGCAGGCCGCAGCGCGCAGGCCCGGCGGGCAGCGTCAGCACCGCGCGGGCGTGGCGCTCGCTCAAGCGTCCATCCAGGCAGATCTGCTGCTCCTCCTCCGAAAGGTTCAGCAGCCGCAGCTTGTTGCACAGGGCCGATTGGCTCATTCCCAGCCGGGCGGCGGCCTCCTCCTGCGTGCAGTTCCACAGCTGCAGCAGCAGGCGCAGGGCGCGCGCCTGTTCAAAGCAGTTCAGGTCGCTGCGCTCGCTGTTTTCTATGTAGCCCAGCACGGCGCTGAGGGTGGCATCTGCCTGACACACCAGCGCAGGAATTTCCGACAGCCCGGCCAGACGGCAGGCACGCAGGCGGCGCTCCCCGGCGATCAGCTGATAACGACCGTCAGGCAGCCGCCGCACGCTGACAGGCTGCAGCAGCCCGTTTTCGCGGATGCTCTGCGCCAGGCTTTCCACCTCGGCGGTGTCAAAATGGGTGCGCGCCTGATAGGGCGACGGTTCAATCTCCTCCGGGCGCAGGCGCAGCACCCGGTTTTCCGCACGGGAACGGTTCAGCAGCATAACGGTTTGTTCCTCCTGTCTGTTTTAAGACGGCCTGACAAAAGCGGGCAGCCTGACGCTGCGGTTGACAATGCGCACAAGGTCCGTTGCCGTCTTTCTCTTTCCCCACGGGTAGCAAAAAAAGCGGCACACTCGCCCATGGCTGCCGAAAAAAGTCTTTTTTCTCCGCCGTGCGCCTCAGAGCGCTTTCGGAAAAGCTTTTCCCGGCCTGCTTTCACCATACCAGAGAGCATACCGCTTTTCAAGAAAAACCGTTCGACCGTTTTCGGGCCGACATCTGTCATTTCAAGGGGGATTTTGCAATTTTTCCGCCGTTTCGGGGGTATTGCGGCAAAGTATGCGATATTTTCCGCACCAGTATCAGGCTGCGGGCGCTGCCGTCGGGCAGCGTAAAGCGCCGCACCACCTCCAGCCGACCGCCCAGCCGGTCAATCGCACCGGCCGCCTCGGCCGTTTCGGCGGCAGCATCGGCCTTCATGGCAATAAACACCCCGCCCGGCCGCACCAGCGGCAGGCAATATTCGCACAGCTTGTTCATGGCCGATACCCCGCGCGCCGTGGCCACATCAAACGCCTCGCGCCACTGCTTGCGGGCGGCCTCCTCGGCGCGCTCCTTTACCAGTTCGGCCGAAAGCCCCAGCTCGCCGCAGACATACCGCAGAAACTCTACCCGCTTGCCGGTGGGCTCCATCAGGGTCAGGCGCAGCTGCGGCCGGTACAGCCCGGCCACAATGCCCGGAAACCCCGCGCCGGTGCCCACATCCACCAGGCTGCCCTGCACCTCCGGCTGGGCAGCCAGCAGCAGGCTGTCAATAAAATGCCGCGTTTCGATGCCCTCCGGATCGGTGATGGCGGTCAGGTTCACCTTTTCGTTGTATTCCACCAGCAGCCGGGCATAGGTATCCAGCGCCGTCAGCAGCGGTTCGCCCACCGTCAGGCCGCATTCGGCTGCGCGGGCAGCCAGTCGCTGTTTGTCGATCATGCGTCGTTTCCTTTCTGTTTGTGCAGGGGCGGGCAGTACCGGGTATCCACGGTACATCGGCAGCCCCGGCACACCTGCTGCATCGGTCATTCCGCATACATCAGGCACACCGGGCATGCTTTTATCCATCTGACATTCCCGCAGGGTATCTCTGCCCGCAAGGAAAGCCTCCCCCGCCCGCAAACGGGCTTTTTATGATTTTCTGCGGCGGCGGGCCTCCAGCTCCAGCGAAAGCATGGCAATATCCGCCGGGCTCACGCCGGGAATGCGCGCCGCCTGCCCCAGATTCTGCGGCCGCACCCGCGCCAGCTTTTCACGTGCCTCCAGCCGCAGGCGATCCAGCGGGGCATAATCCAGATCAGGCGGAATGGGCACATTTTCCTGCTTTTCCAGCTGGCGGATCTGTACCTGCTGCCGCAAAATATACCCCTCGTACTTTATTTCTGTTTCTATACTGTGTGCTATCATCGGTGTCACCGCCGGGTTTTCGCCAATGATGGCCGCCACCTGTGCATATCCCAACTGCGGCCGCCGCAGCAGCACATCCGCGTGCACGCCGGTGGTCAGCGGCTCGGTCCCGCAGGCCTGCAGCAGGGCGGCCGCCTCAGCCGGGCGCACCACCGTCTGCCGCAAGCGGGCCAGTTCGGCCTGTTTGACCGCGCGGGCCTGTTCAAAGGCGGCCCAGCGCCGGTCGTCCACCAGCCCGATCTCCCGGCCGATGGGGGTCAGCCGTTCGTCGGCGTTATCCTGCCGCAGCGTCAGGCGATATTCACTGCGGCTGGTCATCATGCGGTAAGGGTCCGTCACGCCCTTGGTCACCAGGTCGTCAATCAGCGTGCCGATATAGCTGTTGGCGCGCGTCAGCACCAGCGGCGCAGCCCCCTGCACATATTTGGCGGCGTTGACGCCTGCCACCAGCCCCTGCGCGGCGGCCTCCTCATAGCCGCTGGTGCCGTTGAACTGCCCTGCACCGAACAGCCCGGGAATCGCCTTGAACTCCAGCGTGGGCTTCAGCTGCAGCGGGTCAACGCAGTCATACTCAATGGCATAGGCCGGGCGCATGATCTCCAGATGCGCAAAGCCCTCGATGGAATGATACATGGCATTCTGCACATCCTCGGGCAGGCTGCTGCTCATTCCCTGCAAGTACATTTCGTCGGTATCCTCGCCGCAGGGCTCGACGAAGATCTGATGGCGCTGCTTGTCGGCAAAACGCACCACCTTATCCTCAATGCTGGGGCAGTAGCGGGGGCCGATCCCCTCAATGCTGCCGCTGTACAGCGGCGAACGGTGCAGGTTTTCCAGAATGATGCGGTGGGTCTCGGGGTTTGTCCACGCAATGTGGCAATCCACCTTGTTTTTCAGCTCGCCGGTGGTCAGAAAGCTGAACGGCTCCAGCTCGTCGTCGCCCGGCTGCACCGGCAGCACCGAAAAATCAATGCTGCGCCGGTTGACGCGCGCCGGGGTGCCGGTTTTGAACCGGCGCAGCGCAACGCCGCGCTGCCGCAGACACTCCGTCAGGGCCAGCGCCGCGTGCTGGCCGTCCGGCCCGCTTTGATAACTGGCGTCGCCCACAAAAATGCGGCCGCCCAGATAGGTACCGGTGGCGATCACCACTGCCTTACAGGCATATTCGGCGTGCAGGCGGGTGCGCACCCCGCACACCGCCCCGTTTTCGGCAAAGCAAAGCTCGGTGATCTCGCCCTGCTTCAAAAACAGGTTTTCCGTGCGCTCCAGCTCACGCTTCATAAAATCGTGATAGCGCCGCCGGTCGCTCTGCACCCGCAGCGAATGCACCGCCGGGCCTTTGCCGCGGTTCAGCATACGGCTTTGCAGAAACGTCGCATCCGCCGCAATGCCCATCAGGCCGCCCAGCGCATCCACCTCGCGCACCAGATGGCCCTTTGCCGTGCCCCCGATGGAGGGGTTGCACGGCATGTTGCCAATGCCGTCCAGCGTCAACACAAACACCGCCGTGCGGCAGCCCAGCTTTGCCGCCGCGCGCCCGGCCTCGATTCCGGCATGCCCGGCCCCAATGACAACAACATCATAGCTTTCCAATATCATCTGCTTGCCTCTTTGGTCTGTGTGCGGCCCCAGTGCGGCCGCCTGCAGTCATCTTCTCTATCTCTGCAAAAGGGTCTGCCCTCCGCCCATTCAAAACGGTGTCGGCCTCTTTTCTTTGAAATATGTCGGGCAGGCCTCCGCTTCCCGGCGCGCTCCCTCTGCCGATCGCTTTTCCGCGTCAGGCAGCGGCAGCAGCCCGCCGTCCCCCTCTGCATTCCGGCGGCGGACTGTTTCTGCCGCCTTTTCGCAAAGCGCCCTGCCCCGGCCGCGCCGACAGCGGGCCTGTTTTTGCAGTGCGTGCCTTTGCGCCCGTCACTTGCCCACGCAGAAGCGGCTGAACACCTCATCCACCA
The DNA here is from genome assembly GCA_934527255.1 of uncultured Oscillospiraceae bacterium. Lineage (GTDB taxonomy): Bacteria > Bacillota > Clostridia > Oscillospirales > Ruminococcaceae > UBA1762. The sequence continues at coordinate 19,282 of CAKTAM010000006.1, forward strand.
CCGCGTCGCTGACGTTCTGGCCTGTCAGCTCATACAGGGCGGTCAGCGCATCCTGCACGCAAACGCCCACGGCATCCAGATCCAGCCCCATGGCGCGGGCCTCCAGCGCCGCGCGCACGGCGTCGCGCGCACGGCCTGCGCATTCCAGCTGGCGGCGGTTGGCCAGCAGCGCGGCATCCGGGTCAAAATGCTGCAGCTGCAAAGCCTGCAGAACGGCCTGTTCGGCCAGCGGGCGGCTGGCCGCATCCCCCGCGCTCAGGCAGACATACGGAACCCCCTCCTGCACGCCCGGCAGCGCCTGCGGCTGCCAGACGGTGGGCAGATCGCACTTGTTGATGACAAACAGCACCGGCCGCGCGGCGGCCTGTTCTGCCAGACGGGCGGCACGCTCTGTCTCCGGCGCGGTCAGCGGGCGGCTGGCATCAAACACGACCAGCACCAGCGCGGCGGCCGCCAGCCGCTGCCGGCTGCGGCGAATGCCCTCGCGCTCTACCTCGTCGGCGGTCTCGTGCAGCCCGGCGGTATCCGCCAGCAGCAGCGTTACGTTTTCCAGCTGCACCGTCTCCTCCACCACATCCCGCGTGGTGCCCGCCACCGGGGTGACAATGGCGCGGTCGTGCCTGGCCAGCAGGTTCAGCAGGGTGCTTTTGCCGACATTGGGCGCGCCCACGATCGCCGTCGGCACGCCGCGGCGCACCGCGGCGCCGCGGTCATATTCGCTTGTCAGGGCGGTCAGGCGCTGCTCCAGCTGCTGCAGGGTCTGCTGCAGGCTGGCATCCTCCAGCGCCTCCACATCCTCCTCGGGGTAATCCGTCCAGGCGGCGATGTGCCCGGCCAGCGTCAGCAGCCGGTCCGTCATCTCCTGCACGGCGTTCCACAGCGCGCCCGCCATGGCCGCCTCGGCGGCGGCCGCCGCCTGCCGACTGTCGGCCTCCACCAGATCCATCACGGCCTCGGCCTGCGTCAGCGACAGCTTGCCGTTCAGAAAAGCCCGCCGGGTAAACTCGCCCGGGGCGGCCATCACAGCCCCCGCCTCCAGGCAGGCATCCAGCAGGGTGCGCACCACGGCCGTGCCGCCGTGGCACGAAAGCTCGACCACATCCTCGCCGGTATAGCTTTTGGGCGCGCGGAAAACCAACGCCACCGTTTCGTCACAGCGGCGGCCGTGCGCGTAAAAATGCCCAAACAGCGCGGTGTAGCCCGGGGCATCCTGCAGCCGCTTTGCGGCGTTGGCCGGATGAAACACCTGTGCGGCAACGGCCAGCGCCTGCGGGCCGGAAAGCCGCACCACGGCAATTCCGCCCCGGCCCGGCGGCGTGGCAATGGCCGCAATGGTCGACCCTGACATAACAAGCTGCCCCCTTTTTTCAAAACCGCCGTCGGCCGCAGCCGACGTGCAGACGCTTTTTTCACAAATACCAGTATAGCACAAGCGCCGCAAAAAGAAAAGCGGCGCGGCGGTTTTCCGCGCCGGGCAGCAGCCCTGCCTTCGGATGCCTGTTTATGCGGCAGGCCGCTTTTCTCTCCCCTGCTTTACGCAGGCCCGGCCGGGCGGCAGCTTTTTCCGCCCGCAGCCTTCCTCCACAAAAAAGCCCGGCGCGGTGAGACCTTTCACCGTGCCGGGCTTTCCCGTAAATGTTATGCTTACAGCTCGATCTTGCCGTACAGGCTGACGCTGGGGGCATCGTTCACCGTTTCGCTGCGCTCGCCTGCCACCGGGGCCGCCGTCTGTTCACGGCTGCGCTCCTTATATTCGGTACGGGGCTGCTCGCGGCGCGGGCCGCGGTCGCCGCCGCGTCCGCCGCGGGGGCCGCCATGGCCGCCGGGACGGCCCGTGCGGTTTTCACCGTCGCGGGGTCCGCGGTTTTCCGGGCCGCGCGGGCCGCGCTTTTTGCCGCCGCGTCCGCCGCGGGAGGCATTGTTCTTTGCGGCGTTGGGGTCGGTGCTGCTGACGACCACACGGCGGTTATCACCCTCGCCGGTGCTCTCGCTGGTCACGCCCTCCATCCGGCTGATGGTGGAATGAATAATGCGGCGCTCATAGGGGTTCATCGGCTCCATGGTATAGCTGCGGCCGGTTTTGGCCACCTTGCCGCCCACGCGCTTTGCCAGCGCCACCAGGTCGTTTTCACGCTTGCTGCGGTACCCGGCCACATCCAGCGCCACCTTCTGATAATCGCCGCCCAAACGATTGGCCACCAGACCGGTCAGATAGCTCAGCGCCTCCATCGTCTCGCCGCGGCGGCCGATGAGAATGCCCAGGTTTTCGCCCTCCACCTTCAGTACCAGCGTCTCCTGCTGCTGCTGCGGTGTCACGACAAAGCCGGTCACGCCCATATCGGCGGCGACGGTCTCCAAAAACGTTTTGGCCAGCTCGACCTTTTCGGGGTTCAGGGGGGCGGGCTCCTGCGCGGGGGTCTCCGGCGCAGCCGGGGCGGCTGCAGCTTCCGGCGCGGCGGGTGCGGGGGCCGGGGCGGCCTTCTTCACCGGCTTTTCCGCTGCCTTTTCGGCAGCCGGACGCGCGGCGGCAGGCTTTTCCGCGGCAGATTTATCTGCGAAGGGCTTGTCCGCGGAGGATTTATCCGTGGAAGACTTATCCGACGCTTTTGCCTGCTGGGCAGCGGGACGGGCGGGCTGCTTTGCGGCGGGGCGGTCTTCGCGCGCCGCCGGCCGGGCCTCCTTCTGGGCCTTGCGCTCAGCCTCGGCCTCCTCGGCCAGCAGCGTCACGCGAATTTTGGCGGGGATGGAACGAAACAGCTTTTTGACGGGCATCTCCACCACTTCGATGGAAATTTCATCCCGGGCAATGCCCAGCTGCTCCAATGCTTTCGCGGTAGCCTCTTCTACCGTTTTTCCGGTAAAAAACAGTTCCATGACGATTCATCCTCAACTTTCTTACTTTTCCTGCTCGCCTGCAGACGCGCCGTTTTCCACGCTGTCCTCGGCGGCCTTCAGGGCCGACTGCCGGTCCTCCTCCGCCTGCCTGCGGAATTTTTCTTCCTGCTGGGCGCGGGCGCGGGCCAGCCGCATTCTGGCGATCTCGGTCTCGCTCAGGCTTTTTTCCACCTTTTCACCGGTGCTTTCATCGGTATAGCTGACGGTCTTTTTCCGCTTTTTCTCCGCCCGCTTGGCTGCAAGCTCGGCCTCGATCTGCGCTTTATACTTTTCGGGGCTGTAGAACTTGCGCAGTACCAGCGTCTGCACCAGGCCCAGCAGGTTGGAGTAGAACCAATACAGCGACAGCGCCGCCGGGAAGGTAAAGCCCAGATAGCCGATCCAGATGCTCATGCCGTACATCACGACCGCCATGCCGCCCTGCATCTTCTGGCCGGTAACCTTGGTGGTGATGATCTGGCTGGCGATCATCGAAATGGCGCTGGCAATGGGAATGATCACCAGCAGCGTCAGCGCAAACTGCGGTACAACGGTCAGATCCATGCTCTTGATGCCGAAGAAGGTAAAATCAAGGTTCGAGATGATATCGTGCGATTTCTGGCCGATCAGCTCGATAAAATCGGTGTTGCCGTTCTGGATCTGGTTGATGATAAACGTATCCTGATAGGTGGGCGGGCAATTGGGCATGGCCTTGGCCAGTGTCAGCATCTCGCTGTAAACGCTGCTGCTGATGCCCACCAGATAGCGCAGCGGCTTCTGGATGACCTGATACAGGATCAGCACAAAGGCCATCTGCAGCATCATGGGCAGGCAGCCGGCCGTCGGCTTCAGGTTATACTCGGTGTACAGCTTGGTGATCTCCTCCTGCTGCTTCTGCCGGTTGTTGGCATACTTTTTCTGCACCTCGGTGATCAGCGGGTTGTACACGCTCATTTTTGCCATGCTCTTCTGCTGGCTGATGCTGATGGGCAGCATCAGCAGACGGGTAATGATGGTGAACAGCAGCAGCGCAAAGCCGTAGTTGCCCACAAAATTGTACAGCACCCGCATCAGCCATCCAAAGGGGATGATAATAAAATCCATAAAAATCTCCTTGTTGCACTCGTTCGATCAGAAACGACGTAAACAGGTGTGAGAGGCCGTCGTTTGGAGGCGCCGCCCCGGCGTGCCGAAAAAGGCCCGTGCGCGGCGGCTTTCAGTTTTTTGGGCGGCGGCGGAAGGCCGCGCGCCAGTTGCCCTTTTGGGGCACCGGGTCATACCCGTGCCCGCCGAAAGGGTTGCAGCGCAGAATGCGCCAGGCCGCCAGCAGGCAGCCGATGAAAAAGCCGTGTGTGCGCAGCGCTTCCACGGCATATTCGCTGCAGGTGGGCAAAAACCGGCAGTTTTTCCCCAGCAGCGGCGAAAGAAGCTTCTGGTAGCAGCGAATGAGAAAAATGACGATCCGGCTCATCGGTCAGGCGCGCTCCGGCGGCAAGGGCGGCGGCGAAGAGGCTGACGCAGAGGTATGGGAGGATGGATGAGCGGTCGGCGCGGCGCTTTGGGCCTCCGCCTGCTGCGGGGCGGCGGGCGCGGTGGGCACCGGGCTGTCGTTCAGCAGCCCGGCTTTTTTCAGCAGCTTGTGCAGCACGCCTGCCACCTGGGTGCTTTTCTGCCCGGCGGTGCAGGCGCGCGCTACCAGAACAATGTCATAACGGCCCACCCCCTGCGGCGGAAGCACGGCATCCACCGCGGCGCGTATGACGCGGCGGGCGCGGTTGCGCTGCACGGCATTGCCGATCTTCTTTGAGCTGGTAATGCCGATCCTTGTTCCGCCTGCGCGGTTTTTCACCACATAGACGATCAGACTGTAACCGGCAAACGATCTTCCCTTTGCATAGGCGCGGCGAAAATCGTTGTTGCGGGTGAGGGTGGGGTAACGCATACCGAATTCTCCTTACTGTGCCGCCCGGCTGCCGCCGAACGCCGCAGAACAAAGAAGGCCACTGTCAGCGATTGCCTGACATGTGGCCTTGCGTTGTTTTTGACATCAGGCAGACAGCTTGGCACGGCCCTTGGCACGGCGGGCGTTGATGACCTTGCGGCCGTTCTTGGTGCTCATTCTCTGCAGAAAACCGTGCACGCGGGAGCTGTGACGCTTCTTGGGCTGATAGGTACGTTTCATTGTGTTTCATCCTCCTGTCACGAAAAATTTTTTCGCGGCACGCCTTTTGAAAAAACGGCCGCGCGGGCGGCCCACGCCGAACGCTTTACCGCCGCGCGCTGCGCAGCAGGGCAAAGCAAACCTTTCCATAACGAAAAACGCCGGAAAACCACGGCGACGGGCGGGGCCTGTGAGGCAAACCCTTGCAACTTAGAAGTATACTCTATTTTTTGCATTTTTGTCAATCGTTTCCCCGCACTTTTTTCGAAAAAAGGCGCAGAACGGCCATGCGGCGGGCATTTTCCGGCATTCGCTGTGCTTTTGCCGCCCGGTTTTCCGGCTTTGCCGTTTTTTTGAGGGCGGAGGACGGCGCTCCGACCCGCCCCTGGCGCAGGCGCTGCTTTTCTCTCTTTTTTACCGCTGCAGCCCGCCTTTTCTCCCCGTGCCCTTGCCCACCGGCAGGCGCGTTTTCTCCGCTTCTCCTCTTCGCCGCCGCCCCCGGCTTTTTTTACGGCGCCTCCGCGGAGGCCATCCTGTTTTTCAAAGCGCCCCTTTGCCTGCCCAAAACCGGCCCGCCCGCGCCCGCATTTTCTTGCGGAAGTTGGTTTGAGCTCTTGTGTTTTCGCCAAAAATCCTCTATAATATAGTTATGTATAAAATAGCAGGGGGTCATCCGGCCCGCCTGTCTTTTCGGTTCGCAGCTTTTTGGGGCGGCTGTGCTTTGGCCTCCCCGGTTTTTCTGCGGCCCGGCAGTGTCTGCCGCCTCTGCGGGGCGGCGGGCAAAAAGGCCCTTTTCTTCCCTGCGGGGAAAGTCTGGAACAACAGGAGAGAGTACCAGTGGATTCTTTTGAAGATGTTTTTCTTGCCGTCAAGGAATATTGCAAGGAGCGCGTGACCGGCCCGGCCTACACGGTGTTTTTCCAGCGGCTGGAGATACGCGATTTTGACGGCTCCACCGTCACCATTCTGGCCCATGCGGAATTCATCCGCACATCGCTGAACTCGCGCTATCTTTCCCTGCTGAAGGAGGCGTTTCTCGCCATCCTCGGCTTTGAGGTGGAGATCGTCATCGACGTGGTGGCCCCGCCGCCCGTTCAGCCGGATGCCGCCATGCCGGATACCGCCCACCCGGACGCCGTGTCGCAGACCATTCTGCCCGGCGCGGGCGCGCAGGAATCGGCCGGAAACTACGCCTTTGATTTTGAAAATTTCATTGTCGGCCCCAACAACAAATTTGCCCACGCCGCCGCGCAGGCCGTGGCTGCCAACCCCTCCGGCGCGTACAATCCCCTGTTTATTTACGGGCCGTCCGGGCTGGGCAAAACGCACCTGGAAAACGCCATCCGTCTGGAGATTCAGAAAAACCACCCCGAGTTCAACATTCTGTATGTGGACGGCGAGGCGTTCACCAACGAGATCATCACCGCCATCCGCAACAACTCAACGGCGGAATTTCACCAGAAATACCGTCAGGCGGATGTGCTGCTGGTAGATGACATTCAGTTCATCGGCGGAAAGGATTCCACGCAGGAGGAATTCTTCCACACCTTCAACACGCTGTACAATGCCGGAAAACAGATCGTTCTGGCCAGCGACCGCCCGCCCAAGGAAATCAAAAGCCTGGAGGACCGGCTGCGCACCCGGTTTGAATGGGGCTTGACCGCCGACATTCAGCCGCCCGATTTTGAGACCCGCGTGGCCATCATCAAGCGCAAGGCCAACCTGCTGGGGATGGAGCTGCCCGAGGATGTGTGCGAATACATTGCCAAGCGGCTGAAAAACAACATCCGCCAGCTGGAGGGCGCCGTCAAAAAGCTGAACGCCTACCGCATGCTCTCCAACATTCACCCCACCATCGGTGCGGCGCAGAACGCCATCAAGGATATTCTCAGCGAGACCCAGCCGGTGCCCGTGACCATTGAAAAGATCATGTCCGAGGTTGCCCGCTGCTACAATATCACCACCAACGACATCCGCAGCCGCAAGCGCACCGCCAACATTTCCGACGCACGCAAGACTGCCATGTACTGCATCCGCGAGATCACCGGCATGAGCATGGAGGACATCGGACAGGAATTCGGCGGGCGCGATCACTCCACCGTCGTCTATTCCATCAAACAGGTGGAGGAGACCATCGACACCAACAATTCCTTCAAGGAAATGGTCGAGGATATTCTCAAAAACACCCGCGGCGCATAAAAAAGCCCTTTTTGGGCAGCGCAATATCTGGCCAGAAAAGGCCGAGAAAAAACGGCCGGTTTTGCACAAGTTACCAACATTTCACAGTCGGTTTTCCACAGCGGTGTGAAAAAAAACGCCGACGGTGGAAAAGCCGCAAAACTTTCCACACAATGTTCCACACGGACCGCAGGTCATTTTCCCGCCGTTCTCCGGCCTTTCCTCCGGTTTTCCACAAATTCACAGTCCCTACTACTAATACTAGAATAACCAGTAACTAACTGCAAAAAAACAAGGAGTCTGCAATGAAATTCATCTGTGACAAAGCAACGCTCAGCAGTGCGATCGCAGGCGTCTCCCGCGCTGTGGCGGCGCACTCCAATATTCCCATTCTGGAGACCATCCTCTTCCACGCCGAGCAGGGCCGCATCATCCTCACCGGCTATGATCTCGAAATGGCCATCACCACCAGCGTACCGGCCATTGTCTCCTCCCCGGGCGAGATCGCCCTTTCGGCCAAGCTGATCGGCGACATGGTGCGCCGGATGAACACCGACGATGTGGAGATCGAATGCGGCGAGAACCTCACCGTGACCATCCGCGGCGGCATTACCGAGTTTACGCTGACCAGTCAGAACCCGATGGATTACCCCGAAATGCCCGACCCCGGCGCAGATGAGGCCGTTGAGCTGGAGGCGCAGACCCTCAAGCAGATGATCGACACCACCCTGTTTGCCGTTTCGGTGGACGATAAAAAACCGGCCCACACCGGCGAAAAATTCGTTCTCGAGCACGACAAGCTGACCCTTGTCGCACTGGACGGTTACCGGCTGGCCATTGTGGAGCGTCCCGTTACCAGCAGCCGCGAGATCAGCATCATTATCCCGGCCAAGACCATGAACGAGGTCTCCCGCCTGATGGGCGAGCTGGATGAAAAGATCCTCATCTGTGCCAACCGCCGCTTTGTGGTATTCCGCGGCGGCGATTATACCATTATCAGCCGGCTGATCGATGGCGAATTCATCGACTATACCCGCGTAGTGCCGGTGTCGTGCACTACCACCGTTACCGTGCCCACACGTGAGTTTATCAACTGCATCGAGCGCGCCAGCCTCATCATTACCGAGCGGCTGAAAAACCCGCTGCGCATCCGGTTCGAAAACAACGTCACCGTGCGCTGCCAGACGACCCTCGGCAGCGTGATGGATGAAATTGAAGCAAAGGTGGAGGGGCAGGCCGTGGAGGTCGGCTTCAACAACCGTTATCTGCTGGATGCGCTGCGCTACAGCGGCAAGGATGAGGTAGTGTTCCAGATCTCCGGCCCGCTGGCCCCTGTCAAGATCATTCCCACCGAGGGCAGCGACTTCCTGTTTCTGGTGCTGCCGGTGCGCTTTAAAAACGAATGACACACCATAACACAAATGCACCGGCTGCCTGCCCGCCGGGCAGCTTTGCCCGACAGAAAAGCGCCAGCCCCGCCCCGGCACAGCAGGGATGCGGCCAAGCGCAGAAGCTGCTGCAGGCAATGGCAGGCATTCGCCCGCAGGAGGGGCTTTTCGGGCCGCTGACCGGCGCGATCCTCACGCTGCGGCAGCTGCTGCGGGTGCAGGAGCAGTGCGAGGCCGCCAAAAAGAACATTCCCGCAAAGCAGCGTTGGCTGGGCGGCGTCTGCGGCGGCATACTGGCCGCTGCGCTGCTGGCTGCCGCTGCCGCCTCTACCCTGCCCAAACGGGCAAAGGGGCATGCCAAAAGGAGAAAACCATGAACGAAAGCATCCGCATTCAAACCGAATATATCAAGCTGGACGCCTTTTTGAAATATTGCGGCGCGTGCGAGACCGGCGGCGAAGCCAAGCTGTCGGTGCAGCAGGGCTTTGTCAAGGTAAACGGCGAGCCCTGCACCCAGCGCGGCAAAAAGCTGCGCGACGGCGATACGGTCGAAATAGACGGCCGCACCTATCAGGTGGCCGGTTCATGAGGCTTTGTCGGCTGCATATCGAGCAGTTTCGCAACCTGCAGCCGCTGACGCTGGAGCCTCACCCCGCGTTGACCGTCATCAGCGGGCAGAACGGGCAGGGCAAAACCAACCTGCTGGAGAGCATCTGGATGCTTTCCGGCGCCAAAAGCTTCCGCGCCGCGCGCGAGGCCGAGGTGGTGCAGCGCGGGCAAAGCTGGGCACGGCTGGAGGGTGTTGTGGAAAGCGCCGCCCCCGAGGCCCGACAGGATACGCTGGAGGTGACCATCCGCCTGGAGGAAAACGGCGGCCGCCGCGCCGCACGCACCGCCAGAAAAAACGGGGTCGATTTTGGCCGGGCGGGCAACCTTGCAGGCGAGTTTCCCTGCGTGGTGTTCGCCCCCGGGCACATTGAGATGGTCTCCGGCGCGCCGGAGGGCCGCCGTCGCTTTCTGGATGCGGCGCTTTGCCAGCTGTACCCCGGTTATCTGGAAAACCTGCGCCGCTATACCCGTGCGCTGCTGCAGAAAAATGCCTGTCTGAAAGCGGCAAAAAACGCTTTTCGCAATCCCGCGCCGGAGCTTCTGGAGCCGTTTGATGCACAGCTTGCCCTGCACGGCGCAGCCGTTGCGGCACGGCGGCGAGAGTATACCGCCGCACTGGCGGAGGCGGCGGCCGAACAATACCGCGGTATTTCGGATGGCCGCGAAAGTCTGCAGCTGTCTTACCTGCCCTGCACGCCGCAGGAATGGGAGGCCGAGGCGCTGCTGCAGGCGCTGCGCTGCGCCCGCCCGGCCGATGCCCGCGCAGGCTTCTGCACGGTGGGTGTTCACCGCGACGATGTCGGTTTTCGGCTGGATGATGCCGATGCCCGCACCTACGCCAGCCAGGGCCAGCGCCGCAGTATTGTGCTGAGCGCCAAGATCGCCGAGCTGGAGCTGATCGGAAAAATCACCTCGCAAACGCCGGTGCTGCTGCTGGACGATGTGCTCAGCGAGCTGGATGACGCCCGGCAGGATTATCTGCTCAACCGCATACAGGGCAAGCAGGTGTTTATCACCAGCTGCAACCCCGGGCTGTTTGCCCACACCGGCGGGCAGATCATCACGCTGGAAAACGGCTGCCTGCTGGAATAAAAACAGAGGGACTGTCTGCTTTTCGGTCCGTTTTCCCGTTTTCAAGGAAAACCATTTTCAAGGAAAACCATTTTCAAGGAAAACCATTTTCAAGGAAAACCATTTTCAAAGAAAACCATTTTCAAGGAAAACCATTTTCAAGGAAAACCATTTTCAAAGAAAACGATTTTCAAAGAAAACGATTTTCAAAGAAAACGATTTTCAAAGAAAACGGCAGGGCCGTTCACCAAAGGCCGCCTCTGTCTGCCGCCAAAAAGCAGCAGGGCGCTTGCGGAGAAAATATTCAGCCGTTTTGCGCAGCTGCGGCTTCCGCCGCGGAAAAAAGACCGCCGCTTTTCAAGGAGGGGTTTTATGTATCTGCATCTGGGGCAGGATTGTATTGTCAAAACCAGCGAAATTCTGGGCATTTTTGATCTGGACAATACCTCGACCTCCCGTGACACCCGCGAATTTCTGCGCCGGGCCGAAAGCGAGGGCCGGGTCGTCAACGTCAGCCCCGAGCTTCCCAAAAGCTTTCTGGTGCGTGCAACAAAGCCCTGTACCGTTTACATCTGCCAGATTTCGGCGGCCACGCTGAAAAAGCGCAGCGGCTTTTTGGGGCAGACGGTCGAGCCCATCAAGAACCTGCCCTGAAAAAAGCGCAGCCCCTGCCCCATAAAAAACGGGGCTGCTGCATGATGAAATCACCGGGCGGTATTTGTACGGCAGCATCGCTGCCCTGCAAAATAGCCGCCCGACGAAATCATTTTCCGGCAATGCTATGCCAAGCAGCGCAGTTGCCGTGCAACGCAGTTGTTCAGCAGTGTATTTGCCGGACGGTGCGCACATTGTACCAGGGTGCACCCGATTTTTTTGTTTTTTCGCAATACCCATCAAAGGAGAAACTTCATGCTGGAAGAAAATCTGAACATCGAAACCGAAGTGCTGGACAGCGACGAGGACGGCCTGCTGGAAGAAAAGGTAGAAACCGAATACGACGGCAGCCAGATCCAGGTGCTGGAGGGTCTGGAGGCGGTGCGCAAGCGCCCCGGTATGTATATCGGCTCGACCTCGACCTCCGGTCTGCATCATCTGGTGTATGAGATCGTCGACAACGCCATTGACGAAGCGCTGGCAGGCTACTGCACCGATATTCTGGTGCAGATCAACGACGGCGATACCATCACCGTTACCGACAACGGGCGCGGCATCCCGGTCGATGTGCAGGCCCAGACCGGTAAGCCCGCGCTGGAGGTGGTGTACACCGTGCTGCACGCGGGCGGCAAATTCGGCGGCGGCGGCTATAAGGTATCCGGCGGTTTGCACGGCGTGGGCGCCAGCGTGGTGAACGCTTTGTCGGAATGGCTGACGGTGCAGGTGCACCGCGATGGGCACATTTATGAAATGCGCTTTGCGCGCGGCGCGGTCACACAGGCCATGAAGGTGGTGGGCGAAACCGACCACACCGGCACCTCGGTCACATTCAAGCCTGACCCCGTCATGTTTGATGACACCGTGTATAATTATGATACCCTGCACACCCGCCTGCAGGAGGAAGCCTTCCTCAACGCCGGGCTGTGCATCACCATCCGGGACGAACGCCCCGGGCACGAGCAGCAGGATGTCATGCGCTACGAGGGCGGCATCCGTGAGTTTGTCACCTACCTCAACCGTTCCAAAACGCCCCTGCATGAGCAGGTCATTTATATGGCAGGCAAAAAGGGCGACTCGATGGCCGAGGTCGCCCTGCAGTACAATGACAGCTATAACGAGACAATCCTTTCGTTTGCCAACAACGTGCACACCCCCGAGGGCGGCATGCACGAGGACGGCTTCAAGCGCGCGCTGACCGCTGTTCTCAACAGCTACGGCAAAAAGATCAAGGTGCTGAAGGAGGATGATAAGGTCTCCGGCGAGGACTGCCGCGAGGGCCTGACCTGCATCATCTCCGTCAAGCTGACCAACGCCCAGTTTGAGGGCCAGACCAAGGCCAAGCTGGGCAACGCCGAAATTCGCACGCTGGTTTCCAGCATTCTGATGGAAAAGCTGGATACGTTTCTGGAGGAAAACCCCGCAGTCGGCCGCGCCATTCTGGATAAGGCGCTGACGGCCTCCCGCGCGCGGGAGGCTGCCAAAAAGGCGCGCGAATCGGTGCGCCGCAAAACGGGGCTGGAATCCGGCCAGATGCCGGATAAGCTGCAGGACTGCAACGAGCGTGACCCCTCCCTGTGCGAGCTTTACATCGTGGAGGGCGACTCGGCTGCAGGCTCGGCCATTCAGGGCCGCGACAGCCGTTTTCAGGCCATTCTTGCCATGTGGGGCAAAATGCTCAACGTGGAAAAGGCCCGCGCCGATAAAATTTACGGCAACGATAAGCTGTACCCCATGATCGTGGCGCTGGGCGCAGGCATCGGCGGCGAGTTCAACATTGAAAAGCTGCGCTATCACAAAATCATCATTATGGCGGATGCCGATGTGGACGGCGCGCACATTCGTACGCTGCTGCTGACGTTCTTCTTCCGCTATATGAAGCCGCTGATCGAGCACGGCTATGTGTATTCCGCCGTGCCGCCGCTGTATAAGCTGACCCGCGGCAAAACGCAGCGTGTCGCTTATTCCGACGAGGAACGCGACCTCATCAGCGCCGAAATGCGCGCGGGCAACCCCAATGTCAAAATCGATATCAGCCGCTTCAAAGGTCTGGGCGAAATGGACCCGCACGAGCTGTGGGAGACCACCATGGACCCCGAGCGCCGCAGCCTGCGGCGCATCACACTGGAGGACGCCGTGCGCGCGGACGCCGTTTTCAATGTGCTGATGGGCGAGCAGGTCGAGCCCCGCAAGGAATGGATCGAGCGCAACGCAAAATATGCCATCAACATTGATATTTAAGGAGGTGACGCAGCATGGGACACAACAGAGATTATAAACCCGAGGACATTGCCTTTCCCAACCAGGTCATTACCGAATCCGAGCTGGTCGGCGAAATGGAAAAAAGCTATATCGAATACGCCATGAGCGTCATTGTCGGGCGTGCCCTGCCGGATGTGCGCGACGGCCTCAAGCCGGTGCACCGCCGCATCCTGTACGCCATGTATGAGGAT
>CAKTAM010000007.1 GCA_934527255.1 uncultured Oscillospiraceae bacterium
GCAGCGGCAAAGTCCAGGCAGCCCAGCGCCTTGCGCATGTCGCCGCCCACCGCCTGCGCCAGCGTTTGCAGCGCGTCATCCTCCGCCTGCAGGCGAACGCCGTCCAGCTCTTCCATGCGGGCCAGCGCCCGGCGCAGCCCGGTGCAGACATCCGCCGGGGTCAGCGCCTTGAACTCGAACACGGTGCAGCGCGACAGCAGCGCATTGTATACATAAAAATAGGGGTTTTCCGTTGTGGAAGCGATCAGCGTCACGCTGCCGTCCTCAATGCATTCCAGCAGGCTTTGCTGCTGCTTTTTGTTCAGATACTGGATCTCATCCAGATACAGCAGAATACCGCCGCTGCCCTCCAGCGTGCCGACCGAGGCGATCACGCTTTTGATATCGCCGGTAGAGGCGCTGGTGCCGTTGAGCTTGAACAGCCGCTTGTGGCTGTTTTCGGCCAGAATGCGCGCCACCGTGGTTTTGCCCACGCCGGACGGGCCGTAAAAGATCATATTGGGCAGCAGCCCGCCCTCCAGACAGCCGCGAAACACGCTGCCCGGCGCCAGCAGGTGCTGCTGGCCGCAGACCTCGCCCAAAGTGCGCGGCCGAAGCCGTTCGGCCAATGGGGTACTCATTCGGCTGCGCCCTCCTTTCGGCGTTTGTTTGAGGCTGGCATCACACGGGCCGCCCGCTTATTCGTACAGCGGGAACCGGGCCGTCAGCGCCTGCACGCCCTCGTCAATGGCCGCCCGGTTTTCTTCAAAGGCAAAGATGGCCTGCGCGATCCACTGTGCAATGGCCTGCATCTCCGGCAGACCAAAGCCGCGGGTCGTCACGGCGGGCGTGCCAATGCGCAGGCCGCTGGTGACAAAGGGGCTTTCCGGCTCGCCGGGGACGGTGTTTTTGTTGGCGGTGATGTGAACCGCATCCAGCCGGCGCTCCAGCTCCTTACCGGTAACGCCCGTTCCGCGCAGATCCAGCAGCAGCAGATGGTTATCCGTTCCGCCGCTCACCAGCCGGACACCCTGCGCCTTCAGCGCGTGTTCCAACGCCTTGGCATTGGCCACCACCGCCTGCTGATAGGCGGTGAACTCCGGCCGAAGGGCCTCGCCAAAGCAGACGGCCTTGCCCGCAATGATGTGCATGAGCGGGCCGCCCTGCGTGCCGGGGAAAATGGCTTTGTCAATGGCCTTGGCGTACTTTTCGCGGCACAGGATCATGCCGCCGCGGGGGCCGCGCAGCGTTTTATGGGTCGTGGTCGTCACCACATCGGCATACGGCACGGGGCTTTGGTGCAGCCCCGCCGCCACCAGACCGGCAATGTGCGCCATATCCACCATGAAAAGGCAGCCCGCTTCGGCGCAGATATCGGCCAGCCGGGCAAAATCAATGGCGCGCGGATAGGCCGATGCCCCCGCCACCAGCAGCTTTGGCCGGTGCTGCAGCGCCAGACGGCGCACGGCCTCATAATCCAGCCGGCCGTCGGCATCCACCCCGTAGGGGATGAAGTGATAATACCGGCCGCTCATGTTGACGGGCGAGCCGTGCGTCAGGTGGCCGCCGTTGGTCAGATCCATGCCCAGCACGGTATCGCCCGGCTGCAGCAGCGCAAAATAAACGGCCAGATTGGCCTGCGCCCCCGAGTGCGGCTGCACATTGGCGTGCTCGGCCCCAAACAGGCGGCAGGCGCGCTGGCGGGCCAGCTCCTCCACCTCGTCCACATACTGGCAGCCGCCATAATAGCGGTGGCCGGGGTAGCCCTCGGCATATTTGTTGGTAAGAATGCTGCCCATGGCCGCCAACACCGCAGGGCTGACCACGTTTTCCGAGGCGATCAGTTCAATATTCCGGCGCTGGCGCTGCAGCTCACGCGCGGCGGCGGCCCCCACCTCCGGGTCGGCCTGCTGCAGGGCGGAAATGCTGGAAGCTGTCATCGTCATTCATCCTTTCCGGGGCGGCCGTGCACGCGGCCGATTTTCTGCCTCTATTTTAGCACATCCCCGCCCTGTTTGCAATGAACAGCCTGTAAATATGCCCGCTTTCAGCGCTCCCTGCGGCGGGCTGTGCCGCGGGGGCAACCAAATGCCCCGGGCCGTTGGCACGGCAGCCGCCGAAGCCCGGCGGGCCGGGGCGCGCCCTTGCGGGAAGCGGCGGCGCGTGGTACAATAAGAAAAAAAGCAACGGGAGGCCGCGCCATGCGCACCAAAGCCGATACCGCCGCCATTGTGGCGGCACTGAAAGAAGAATATCCCGACGCCCGCTGCGGGCTGGTATATAACGACCCCTGGCAGCTGCTGGTGGCCGTGCGCCTGTCGGCCCAGTGCACCGACAAGCGGGTGAACATGGTCACGCCTGCCCTGTTCGCCGCATTTCCCACCCCGCAGGCCATGGCGGCCGCCAGCACGGAAGCGCTGGAGCCTTACATCCGCACCTGCGGGTTTCACCATTCCAAAGCGCGGGATATTCTGCTTTGCGCCCAAAAGCTGGTGAACGACTTTGGCGGGCAGGTGCCGGGCACGCTGGAGGAGCTGCTGGCCCTGCCCGGCGTCGGGCGCAAAAGCGCCAACCTCATCATGGGCGACGTGTTCGGCGCGCCCGCCATTGTGGCGGATACCCACTGCATCCGGCTGGCGGGGCGGCTGGGCTTTACCGCCAGCACCGACCCTGTCAAGGTGGAGTTTGCCCTGAAAAAGGTGGTCGACCCCGCCGAAAGCAACGATTTCTGTCACCGGCTGGTGCTGCACGGCCGCGCCGTATGTACCGCCCGCAGGGCGGATTGTGCCCGCTGCTGCCTGCAGACGCTGTGCCGCACCGGGCAAAAAACACTGCCCAAGGTCCCTGATGCCGCACCCGACGACCGGGGAAGCCCTCTGGGCGGCTGACAGCCGTCCTGTGAGAGGCTCTCCAGTGCGGCTGTGTTCGCCGTGCGGCCTATCATGACGCCCGCCACGCAGCCGATGCTTTCCCTTGCCGCCCGAAAAGCGGCGATAACAACGCCCCGCCTGCCATGCGGCAGACGGGGCGCATTTATTTGTTTATTGCATTTCTTCGGTTTGGTCAGCCCTGCTCGGCAAGGAAGGTCTGCACCCGCTGCTGCATCAGCCCGGCGGCCTCCTCGGCCGTATGCACGCCGTTTTCATAGGCAAGCAGCTCTTCCCGCACAATATCCGGCACGGTGTCGCTCCACTCATACAGCGTATCCGCTTGCCCGATCACGTCTATCAGGCGTTCGGTATCCTGTGCGGTCGGACCGTTGTACCAGAACTCCAGCTCCTCCTCGCTCAGGCCTGCCGACGCCAGCTCTCCCGGCATGTTGTAATAGGGCGACAGCGCACGCTCGGTCGCTGCCTGCGCCTTGGCCTGCAGAGCGTCGCGGCGGGTAGGAAAGGCGCCGCGTACGGTGTTTGTCTGATACGGCGCCTGCAGCAGCAGCCGGAAAAAGCCCCACGCGGCCTCCGGCGCCTGACAGTAGCGGGTAATGCCCCACTGTTCGTCACCGAAAACGATGACGCCGCTGCCGCTGTCAACCAGCAGTCCCTTGAGCGCATAGCCATCCTCCAGGTCGTACTTTACGGCCAGCAGATCGCGAAAATCGCCCATGCGGTAAAGTTTCAGCAGGGCCGCGCGCTCCTTAAAAAGCGTTTTGGCGTGAAGCGCGTCGGCGTTTTGCACCTCCGGCTGCGGTGAAAAAGCCATGCAGTCCTGCAGCACACGCACAAACTCCGGCGTGTTCAGGCGGCTTGTGCCGGTTTGCAGATCGACAAAGCCGCCGCACTGCAGCTGCCAGAAAAGAACGTTTTCGCGGCGCATATTATAGGAGACCTCCGCGCCGGGGTTGGCCGCACGCACGGCCTCCAGCTCTGCCCAGCTGATGGAAACGCCGTCGCCCACCACGGCCGGGTCACCCGCCGCCAACAGTACGCTGAAGCTGGTCAGTACCGTTGGCAGAGTTCCGTTTCTCTCGGTCAGCGCCAGAAGATTGGGCAGAAAATCCTCGCGGCTCAGCTCCTCATCCGCATCCAGATACGGGTACAGATCAATAAAATAGCCCTTGGGGATGAGGCTGCTCACATCCAGCGGGCCGCTGTTCAGCAAAATATCCGGGGCGGTATTGTTGAGAATGTCCCGCTCCAGCATGGCCTGCCCGCTGGCAAACCCGGCTTCGTCAGCCGCCTGGTTGGAATAATCCACCACCCGGACGAACGCCTCCGACTGCGCCAGATTGTAATCGTAGGCCAGCGCGCGCAGGGGCTGATCCTCCTCCATGATACTGGCCGGGCCATAGTCGCACGCCACCGTGATAACGGTGCGGCCGCCGGAAAGATCCACCGGAGAGCGGTTGAGTGCCAGCATCCGCAGCGTGCCGTCCGCTTCGCTGCGCAGCACGGCGATCATGCTTTTTTCATCCGGTGCAAACAGATATTGCAGACTGCTCAGGTTGATGGGATAGTCGGCAAAGCGCAGCACCCGCTCGGTCGTCTGCTTTTTCAGGCCGCACTGCCAGACCCCCTCCGCCGTCAGCACCAGCGGTGTTTTTTCCGGCGGCGGCATTCCCACACAGGGAAATGCCGCCGCCACAGGCAGCGCAAGCTCACTGCAGCGAGTCACCTCCGGCTTGTCGGTGTTCAGCTTTTCCACCGTGCACAGCACCGAGCCGGTCTCAGTGGTCTGCAAAAACCATGCGCCATCCGCCGAAAACGGCTGCAGCTGCAGCACCCATGCCTGCAGCGACAGGGCCGCAAGGCAGCGGCCATCCTGTGTATAGCGCAGCAGCCAGGTTTCCGACTGCGCCGCCGCGGCCTGCGGCCCGGTGTTGACCCCAATGCAGAAGCTGCCGTCCTCCAGTGCAAACGCAATGCCGGAGGCCAGCGTCAGCCCGGCATCCGCCTGCAGGGCCTGCGGCAGGGGCAGCTGCGCCTGCCGTACCAGGGCGCCATCCTGCTGCGGGCGGCACAGCGTCAGCACGCCGCCATCGGTCGGAAGCCCGCTTTCCTCCGCCAGCGGCTGCTCCTGCAGAATGGCGCAGGGAGCCTCTTCGCCCGGCAGATAAAAAACCGCGCCAAGATCCCTTGCCATGCTTTGGCCGGGGATGCTTGCCGCGGGCAGGGTCAGCGTGGTCTCCTTTTGGCGCACACCGTCGGCACTCACGCAGTCGATGCGGTAGGTTTGCCCGGAGTCATCCTCCTTTGCCTGCCCGTAGACCCAAAGGCAGCCCTCCGGCGTAACGTTCCATGCGCGCGGCAGGCCGATATGGCTGCCAAGCTCGGTGGAAATGCTTTTGGTCAGAGCATCGCTGACGGCCTCCGCGCCAGGCGGCTCGGCCGCTTCCTTCGGGGCGGCGCAGCCGGTCAGCCATGCCGTCAGGCACAAAACCGCCAACAGCAGCGCCCCCTGCCGTGTTGCCTTTTTCATGGACGTTCTCCTTTTCTGCTCTTTTTCCGTTTTTCCTTGCTGCCCGAAAGGGCAAAGGCGGCATCTGCCGTCGGCAGTCGACATTGCGGCGGCAAAAGAAACAACCTATCTGTATATTGTCGTTTTTGCCGCTTTTGAAACCATCTATTCCGCATTCAGTCTTGCATTCTCAGTATATCAGCCTTTACGTTTTCTGTAAAGTTAACTTCTTTAAAAAGTTTTGTGCAGTTTGCTGGATTTTGGATGCAAGCACGGACGATCTCTCTTTTGTTTCGCGCTTTTTCCCTGTCGGCTGCGGCAAAACCACCGCAAAAAAAGCGAAAGCACACTGCCAAAAAGGCTGCGCGCTTTCGCTTTTTGAACGTTTTCTGCTAAAAAATGCGCCGGGCAGAACAGGTGTCTCAGGCAAGCCACCGGAACAGCAGAATGGCCGCGCCCAGCACCACCAGAATCACGCCCGTCACCCGGTTGAGCGTTGCCGGGCTGGCCTTGTTGGCAAAACGGGCGGCAATGCGTGCCCACAGCAGCGTAAACACCACGCACAGCAGCAGAATGCCCCAGTCGGGCGCGCCGCCAAGGGCAAAATGCGACACAGCCCCAGTGAGGGCGGTAAAGGTCATGATGAACACGCTGGTGCCCACGGCGGTTTTCAGCTCGTACCCCAGAACCGTGGTCAGAATAAGCAGCATCATCATGCCGCCGCCCGCACCTACAAAGCCGCAGATCAGCCCAATGATGCACCCGCTGACCAGCGACTGTACCAGCCGCTTGCGCGGGCTGACGCTTTGCATGGCCTCGCGTGTGGTCATGACCGGCCGCACAATAAATTTCACACCCAACAGCAGGGTCATTGCCGTGGAAAAGCTGCCCATGGTGCGGCTGGGCACCATGCTGGCCAGCCAGCTGCCCGCCATGGTAAAGCACAGCACGCTGACCATCATCACCAGCCCGTTGCGGATATCGAGGTTTTTGTTTTTGCCGTAGGTGTAGGCCGAGACCGCGCTGGCCAGCACGTCGCTTGCAAGCGCAATGCCGACTGCCTGATACGACTCTACCCCCAGAAAGGTGATGAGCATGGGCGAGATGACGGCCGCGGCGCTCATACCGGCAAAGCCGGTGCCAAGCCCTGCGCCGCAGCCCGCCAGAAAGCAGACCAGAACTGTCAGTGCCATGATAATATTCTCCTTTTCGTTTGCAGTACAGTGTACAGTATATCATCCGGCCGCCCATCCGGCAAGCCCCGCCGGGGCCGCCGTACCGCAAAAGCGCCCCGGCCGGGAAAGCGAAGGCACTTTCCCGACCGGGGCACAAAGCATTTTGAAAAGGCACAGAAAGATCAGCGGCAAATGAGGGTATAGCTGCCGCTGCCCAGCGTGCAGCACACACGCCCGCCGCGAATTTCGGCTTTCACCGGCAGCTGCACGCCATCGCTGATGACTGTCAGCTTGCCTGCCGGGGTCGGTGCGCCGGGGGCCGCGCCGCTGAGCGTGACGCTGCGGCCGTCCGTCAGCGGCAGCTCGCACAGCGCCGTGGTGTTGGCGGGCACGCACAGGCGCAGGGTAAAGGTGTCATAATCCATCTTCCAGCCAATGTGAATGGTGCCATAAAGAGTCTCACGGCTGCCGTTGGCCTCGTTCAGGCGGGCCATGGTATACGGCCGCACCCGGAAGGTGTGATAACCGGGATCCTCCTCCACCGGGCGCAGGCCCAGAATATGGGTATAGAACCAGCTGGCAAAGGCAAACTGCATGGGATGATTGCGCGACGAGCCCGCGCCGTTAAAGCACTCCCATACGCTGCCTGCACCGTCGGCCATCATGGTGGCAAAGCTGAGCTTCACCGGGTTGAACAGCGTGGCCAGCATATCATCGCCGTAACCGGCCTCGGTCAGGGCAGGCACCATATATTTGTTGCCGTAAATGCCGGTGTGGAACCCGCCGCCGCAGCGCTCGTTGATGATGCGCACACAGTCGGCGGCAATGCTTTCCCGCAGGCTCTCCGGGCAGATGCCGTATGCCAGCGCCACGCCGTCGGCGCCCATGGTGCCGTAGGTAGGCGTTTCCAGCTGCAGGAAATGCCGGTTGACGGCGCTGCGGATCTCCTGTGCCAGCGCGGCAAAGGCGGCGGCATCCTCCTTTTCCTCCAGCAGCACGGCCACCCGATGCATCAGCTCGGTCACATGGTAGAACTCGGCGCTGGAGGAGAAAGCCACGGGGATGCGCTCGGCATTGCCCTCATGCCCGCCGGGCGGGCACCAGTCGCCCAGACCGGCATCAATGATGCAGTCGACGCTGCGAGCCTTTTCGTGCTGCACCCACTCCTTCATCAGCGGGTAATAGCGGCGCAATACGGCGGTATCGTTGTAATACAGGTACAGATTCCACGGAATAACCACCTGGGCGCAGCCCCACAGCGGCGAGGCATCACCGCAGGTGCGCTTGCCGGGGGCGATCATCTGCCAGGTGCCGAACACCTCTTTGGAGGTGCGGATATCCTCCAGATATTTTTCATAGCTGACGGCCATATCAAAGTTCTGGATGGCTGCCTCGCTCACCAGCTGGGCGTCGCCCAGCCAGCCGCACTTTTCGCGCACGGGGCAATCCTCCGGAATGCCGTGATAGTTGGAAAGGATGGTGCGCAGGCCCAGCGTCTGCAGACGGTTGATCGGCTCAAACGAAGCATGGAAGCTGCCTGCACTTTCCAGCGCGGTGTTGACCGCGTACACCTCCAGAAAGTTTTCCGGCAGCTCGGTAGACATTTTGTTGACGCCGGTAATTTCAATGTACTGGAAGCCGTGATAGGTAAAGCGCGGCTCGAAGCTTTCGCCGCCGGGCAGGCCCTTGGCAATGTAGCGGTCCTGCTGCAGCAGGCAGGTATGGAAGGTACCGCAGGTGGTAAAATCAAGGCTGCCGTCCCGGATGCACTCCGAGAAGCGCAGCACATACTCGGCCCCGGCGGGCGAATAGGGAATATTGATCTTGGCCCAGCCCGCAAAGTTCTGGCCCATATCCACGATCCAGGTCTGATCCTGCGTACCGGGGTGCAGATGCCGGATGCTGACCGGCTGCACGCGGCGGGTGCGGCGGATGGGCGGCATCTGGCGGCAGACCAGCTCTCCGCCCGGGGCGTCCATCAAAACGGCATTGCGCCAACCTGCGGCATCAAAGCCGGGCAGGCACCAGTCGGGCTGCTCCAGCCGGGCGTCGTAGGTCTCGCCGCCGTACACATTGTTCAGGGTGATGGGGCTGTAGTCGCACTGCCAGCTTTCATCCGAAACGACGACCTCGCGGCTGCCGTCGGCATACCACAGGTGCACCTCGGCCAGCATGCGCGCCGCGCCGTAATACAGCGTGCCGTCGCACCAGACGCGATCCTGATTATAAAAGCCGCAGCCCAGCACCATACCGACGGCGTTCGCGCCGGGGCGCAGCGCGTCGGTAATATCATAGGCCGCATATTCCACCAGCTTTTCAAAGTTGGTGATCATCGGCTCCAGCACGTTTTCCGTCACACGGCGGCCGTTCAGCCATGCCTCGCCATAGCCAAGGCCGCAGGCATACAAACGGGCGCGCACCAGCGGGCCGCGCACCGTAAACTCCCGGCGAAGATAGGGCGCCCACCCGGCCCGCGCGTGGGGCTGGGCGATCCATTTCGCCGTAAAGTTTTCGTTGTACAGCGCGGTTTCAAAGCAGGAATCCGCGCTGGCGGTGCTGTCGTCCTTGCCGCGCACCTCCACACGGAACCAGTAGGGCGTCGCCCCCTGCAGGGGAACGCCCGCATAAACGATATTGTCGCTGCGGCTGCCGAGCAGCTCGCCGGAATCCCAGCAATCCGGGTCGTTCAGGCCCTCCGGGCTGGTCGCCACGCAAACGCGGCAGGCGGCCTGCCGGAAATTGCGCGCGTCGCACTCGGCCTGCCAGCCAAAACGGGGGGTACGGTTTTCCACGCCCAACGGCCGCTGCCGGTAATCCACCGTCAGTTTTTTCAATGTCAGCATTGTACTGCCCTTTCTCTTTTGACGTTTCTCTTTTGCAGGCAGCCGCCGCTGTGCGGCGCCCGGCCTACCTGCGTGCAGTATACCACAATCCGCCGCCGAAAAAGAAGTGTTGTTTTGCACAAGGTTGCGCTTTGTTTTTTAGGCATTCAGTCAAAATGCAAAACCGCCGCCTGCGGGCTGCAGACAGCGGTTTTTGTTTTTTCATGTTCTGTGCAACAGACTAGTGCCGTGCGCGGCTGCCGTTACCCTTCGGAGGATGCGCTGACGGCGGCGTCATACTCGGCCAGCTGGTCGGACAGATATCCGCCCTCGTCAATGACCTCGCCGTTCGTATAGTTCCAGCCGCTGGGAATGGTCAGCTCCTCGGCGCTGCGGTCGGCCTCGCCCGCCGCGCGGAAATGCTCGTTGAGGATGGAGGCCAGCGCCTGCGCATCCACCCCATACAGCGACTGGCCATTGACTGTGACCGAGCCGCCCGGCACACGGACAAAGTAGATGTCGCTGCCCTCCAGCTTGAGCACCTTGGTGCAAAGCGAATACATGGTGTCAAAATCCAGGTCGGATTTGACCCGGTACGAAACAATGGGCAGCACATAGTTGTACATATCTTCCAGCGTGGCGCTTTTGATCAGCCGGTACATGGCCGCGTACACATAGCGCTGCAGCACCAGACGCTGCAGATCCTGCTGTCCAAACTGCTTGCGCGCACGCACCACGATTTCGGCATCGTCGCCGTTGAGGCGGCCATACCCGGCCGAGGCCATCAGCGTGCGGCTGCCGTCCTCATTATAAACGTAAATATCACACGGCAGGTAGATCTCCATGCCGCCGAAAACATCCACGATTTCCTTAAAGGCGCCCATATCCAGCGCAATATATTTATCGACCGGCAGGCCAAACGCCTCGTTGATGTATTTTGCCAGGTTGGCGATATGGTTTTCCTGATTGTCGCCCTCGGCAAAAATGCGGTTGATGCGCTGGTTGCTGGTCAGCTCGCCCACGCAGCTGTCACGCGGGATCTGCAGGACGCTGACCTTGTTGTCTTTTACATTATAGTGCACATACAGCAGCAGGTCGGTATTGGCTTTTTCCGGGCTGCCGTAATCGCGCAGCTCGTCCCCTTCGTCGTAATCAATGCCGACCACCAACAGGTTCAGATAATCCTTCTGGTATTCCGGAACCGTCTGCTCCACCTCGGCCGAATCAATGGTGCCGATGGTGCCGGTATCCTGAATGTTCTGCACCAGATCTTTCGCGTGCTGCACCATCTGCCACGCCTTGACGCCAAACACCCCTCCGACGACCAGCAGCACTGCCAGCACCAGAACCGTAATTTTCACCCACAACCGCCAGCTGCGGATCCATTTCAAAAGCTTCATAAACAATAGGTCCTTTGCAGGCCGTCCCGCCGTTTTTGCAGACCGAATGGCCTGCCTGGACGACCGTTTTTTTGTTCTTATTTTGTTTATTATAGGCGATAGCGCCCCAAAAAGCAAGCCGGCAAGGTGAAAAGATGGCGAAAACGCATACGAACTGCCGAAAAAAGGGGCTGCAGCCCACCCTCTGCAGGCTTGTATTTCCGCAAGAAATCATCTATAATTAGGTATTATTTGTTATTTGATACCGCGGGCCGGCGCTGCATGTGCGCAGCCCGTTGTGAGGGGGAGCGTTCATGGCTGTAAAATACACCAAACCCAAGGGCACGCAGGATGTGCTGCCCGATGCCAGCGGCAGCTGGCTGTATCTGGAGGATGTTCTGCGCCGCACCGTTGGCCTGTACGGCTACCGGGAGATTCGTCTGCCTACCTTTGAACACACCGAGGTGTTTGCGCGCGGCGTGGGCGACACCACCGATGTGGTCAGCAAGGAGATGTACACCTTTATCGACAAGGGCGGCCGCAGCATTACCCTGCGGCCGGAGGGCACCTCAGGCGTTGAACGCGCCGTGCTGGAAAACGGCGTTCTGGGCAGCGCGGCGCTGCCGTTCAAGGCCTATTATCTGCAAAGCTGTTTTCGCTATGAAAAGGCGCAGAAGGGCCGCCTGCGCGAGTTTCACCAGCTGGGCATCGAGTGCTTCGGCGCACAGGATCCCTTTGCCGATGCCGAGGTCATCGCCGTGGCCGATCAGATCCTGAAAACCGTCGGCGTGCGGCAGGTGCGGCTGGAGATCAACTCCATCGGCTGCCGCGGCTGCCGCCCCGCCTACCACAGCGCCCTGCGGCAATATTTCGCAGGCTATCGCGACGAGCTGTGCGACACCTGCCGCGACCGGCTGGAGCGCAACCCCATGCGCATTCTGGACTGCAAAAGCGAGACCTGCCAGCGCATTGCCGCCGGGGCCCCCGTCGTTCTGGATTATCTGTGTGACGACTGCCGCGCCCATTTCGATACCGTAAAAGCGCGGCTGGAGGATCTGGGCATTGCCTATACCGTCAACCCCACCATTGTGCGCGGGCTGGATTATTACAGCAACACCGTATTCGAGTTTGTGCACACCGGCGTGGGCACGCAGGGCACCATCTGCGGCGGCGGCCGCTACAACGGCCTGATCGAGGATTTTGACGGTCCCGCCACCCCCGCCGTGGGCTTTGGCATGGGCATCGAGCGGCTGCTGCTGGCGCTGGAGGACGAAAACGTCGCGCTGCCTGCCACTCCCGGGCCGCGGCTGTATCTTGCCAACATCGGCCCGGCGGGCCGCGCCGCGGCCGCCCGCCTGTGCGCGCAGCTGCGCGGCATGGGCATTTATGCCGAAAGCGATATTGTCGGGCGCGGGCTGAAGGCGCAGATGAAATATGCCGACAAGCTGGGCGCACAGTATACCGTTGTGCTGGGCGACACCGAGCTGGAAAACGGTGAAGCGGAACTGAAAGCCATGGCGACCGGCGAAAAACGGTCGGTCACGCTGACGGCGCAGGCACTGGCGGAGGCCATCCGCTGACGGCTTTACACAACAAACGGACGAAAGAGAGAACGTGCTCTCTTTCGTCCGTTTTTGCATATTCGCCCGTTTTGCGGCAATGCTATGCAACAGAACACACACGGCGGGCTGCGGCCCGCCCAAAAGGAGGGACGCGCCATGCCGCACCGCACACCGCAGCCCCGCCGCTGGCCGGTGCTGGCCGGAGGCGCGCTGATCCAGCTGTTTGGCGGCATTCCCGCCGCGTGGGGCGCTTTTCAACGCGGCGTCGAGCAGGGGTTTGCGCTGGATACCGACGCCGTTGTGCTGGCGTTCTGTTTTGTCATCGCGGCTTATGGCGTCGGCTGTGTGGCGGGCGGCGCGCTGCAGGATACCCTTGGCCCCCGCGCCGCCTGTCTGCTGGGGGCCGCCGGGCTGGGCGGCGGCTTCTGGGCAGGCTCGTTTGCGGCACAGGGCGCGGCGTGGCCGCTGTATCTGATGTTCAGCCTGCCGGTGGGGCTGGGCTGCGCCATCCTGTACCCCGCCGTGATGAGCTGCGTGCAGCGCTGGTGGCCCGACCGCCGCGGCTTTGCCACCGGCGTCATCGGCGGGGCGGTGGGGCTTTCCGGTGCGGTGCTGACCTTTTCGGCCAGATGGCTGATCGGCGGCTGGGGCATACGGGTCTGCTTTCGGGTGCTGGGCAGTGTTATGGCGGCCGCCTGCGTGCTGGGCGCGCTGGTGCTGCGCGACCCGCCGCAGCAGACGGATGCAGCATCCGCCGCCCGCTCACCGGCGGCAAGGGCAGACGGCGGCGCCCCGGCGGCAAAGCCGTCCTCCGGGGTTAAGGCCTCCCCGGCCGCCGACCTGCCGCCAAAGCAGGTGCTGCGCACGGCGGATTACTGGCTGCTGCTGACCGCCGTTGCCTGTGCCTCGCCTACCGTGCTGCTGTTCAGCCCGGTGATCCTCACGCTGGGGCAGCAGCGCGGACTTTCGGAAAACGCCGCCGCGCTGGCCATTGTCATCGGCAGCCTGACCAGTGCGGCCGGGCGGCTGCTCATGCCGTGGCTCAGCGACCGACTGGGCCGCCGCGCGGCCGATTTGGGGCTGTTTGGCGCGCTGTGCGGCTTTTCGGTGCTGTTTGCCTTTGTGCAGCGCGGCTGGGTGCTGGTTCTGTACGCCTGCCTGACCTTCTGCTACTCCGGGCAGGCCGCGCTGCTGCCCGCCTTTGCCAGCGACCGCTACGGCAGCCGCTGGGCCGGGGTCAACTATGGCCTGCTTGCCCTTGGCATGAGTGCAGGCAGTCTGGCGTTTCCGCAGCTGGCGCGGCGGCTGCAGGGACAGGCCGCCCCGCACTGGATCGCGGCGGCTGCGGCGGCCGCAGGGTTTGTCTGCCTGCTGCTGTATGGGCGCGGGCAGCGCAGGGCCGCCGGGGACGAGCCCTGACGGCCCCGCGCACGGAACAGCAGACCGCAGAACAGGCTGCTGCTCGCAGGAGCTTTGCCCGTCTGCAATGCAGACGGCCTCAGCGCAGGCGACAACTGCGTCACGCCGCTTCGGCGGCCAGCCTTGTGCCGGGGTAGTAATGTGCTAAAATCTCCGCAAAGCTGCTGCCCTCGGCAGCCATGGCGTTGGCGCCGTACTGGCTCATGCCGACGCCGTGGCCATAGCCGTGCGTCGTCACCACAAACACACCGTCCTGCATACGGACGGTATAGCAGGTGCTGCGCAGCCCCAGCCGGGCGCGCAGGTCGGCCGCATCCACCCATGCGCCGCCCACCGACTGGCTTGTCACATACCCCTGCGGCGTGGTTTTGGCCTCGCCGAACCAGCCCGCCGGTGCGCCGGATAGCTCCGGCCCGACAAAATGCGCCGCCAGCACATCGTACATCTGCTGCCCGGTAAAGGTCAGCGTCTGCTCATATTCCGGGGCCTGCTCATCCCAGTGGGAATCCACGCTGACAAGATACGGCGTCGGCTTGCCCCAAATGTCCTCCGCCGCAGCCGTGCAGCCGGCGCTGACGGCGTGATAGCAGGCCGCGGCAGGCTGGTCATCCTGCCAGAGCAGCAGCCCGCCGACCTCCTCGACCAGCGCCTCCATGCGGCGGGTGTGCGCCTCGGTTTGCTCTCCCCATGCGGCGGCGCGGGCCTCCGGCGTCAGATAGCCCTCGCGGCGCGCCGTGTTCACCCGCAGCGCCGCACCGTCCTCCAGCGCAAAGCAGCCGGTGCGGCGGCAGTATTCATAATAGCTGTGCGCGGCCACGATCTGCGCCTTGATCGCCTCGTCATTGTAGCTTTGGGGCATTTCGCTGGCCGCCGCGCCCAGCAGGTATTCGCGCAGCGTCAGCGTCAGCGGCTGGCCGTCGGCCTCATCCCACAGCCGCACCGTCTGCGCGGGCGTCCCACCCGTCGGCGGCACGGCCTGGGCCCCGCTTTCCGCCGCAGAGTCGGCAGGCTGCCGGTCGGCGCTCCACGCACGCATGGCCAGCCCGCACACAAGCGGCAGCGCCACCGTCAGCAGCGCATAGGCCGTCAGCACGGCCAGAAATCCGGTAATCGACGTCCGTTTCATGGTTTGGCTCCTTTTCTCCGAGCCTGTCGCGGTCGGCGGCAGGTATTTTTTGCAGCCCGCTGCCGTTCGGGGCAGCTGTCTCTTGCAATTGGCCGCCCAATCATGCTACAATAGAGCTCGAAAGCCCCCGTCTGCCTTTGAGCACAGAGGGGGTTGTCCGTTGACCGGCACACTGGCATTGTATGCCGGTGCTGCCTGCGGCAGAACCCCTGCGGCAAAGCGCCGCGCCCTGCCGCCGGGTCGGCCAACGGCGGAAACGGAGGAATACATATGACGACCAAACGACTGACCGGCGTTCTGCTGACGCTGTTTTGTCTTGCTGCCGGGGGCCTGCGCCTGCTGGATCTGTTTGGAAACACCGACCCCGCCACCGGCTACCTGCGCAGCGGCGGGCTGGCCGTGCGCTATGCGCTGCTGGTGCTGCCGGTGCTGCTGGCCGCGCTGGCCGCGCTGCAGATCCCCTCGCAGGCCGCGCACCGGCTGCCCTGCGGCTTTGCCGTTTTGGGCTTCTGCGGGCTATTGTTCAGCGGCATGATCGGCATCTGCCTGTACCTGCTGCACCATGCGGGCCTGCCGGAGCTGGCCGCCGCCGCGCTGATGCTGCTGGGCAGCCTGTGGTTTACCGGCTATGTCGTCCGGCGGGAAAAAGTGACGCCGTTTTTCGGCATTGCCGCCGTTCTGGGCTGGCTGGTCGTCAGCGTGGTGCTGTTCTGCACCAAAACCGCCAGCCTGCATCACCTGCTTTCGATTTTGGAGCTGGTCGGCAGCCTGGCCGTCGTGCTGTTTCTCTCCGGCCTGCTGCGCAGCGTCTATGCCGCAGGGGCCAAAAATGTCAGCCGCGCACTGTTTGTGCGGGGCATGAGCGTCTTTTATTTTGGCTTCTGCCTGCTGCTGCCGCAGGAGATCTGGCTGTGGCAGCACAACCTGAACGCCGGGTTCCTGCCCGGAAAATGTGTGGCCGCCGCCCTGCTGGGCATCACCGGCCTGTTGGCTGCACTGTACTGCCTGCTGCATGAGGGCGAGCCCCTTGCCGCGGGCGACCCGGACGCCGCGCTGGCCGCCTTTGCCGCGGCAGAGCGCCGCCTGGAACAGGAGGAGCCCGCGCCGGAAGCCCTTGACGAAGAAGCCGACCGGCAGCAGACGCCCGCACCGGCCCGCCCGGCCGACACCCGCGACCCGCAGCGCTGGCATTCGGCCGCCAGCGCCCTGTACGGCGGAATGGCCAGCGAACCGACCGCAGCGGCGCAGCAAAGCGTCCCCCACGCCGCACCGCAGCCTGTCCATACGCCGGAGGCTGCCGTTTCCGCACCGCCTGTTCGCCCCGCACCGCAGCCCGAACGCCCCACGGCCGCACAGCCGCAGCCTTCCGCTGCAAAAAAAGCCGCCGCACCGCAGCAGGCTGCGCCCTCTGCCGCACCCTCCGCCGCCGACACGCTGAAAAAGCTGGATGCCCTGCTGGCAGAGCTGCAGACGGAACCGGACGGCACAGACGCCCCCGCCGCCTCTCAAACCGCCGCCGAAGCGCCTGCCGCGGGGGATGCCGCTGCATCTGACGGCGGCAAATGGGTGTTCCGCCGCGGCTAAGCGGCTGAAAGCAAAGCACCCGGCCGCCATACGGCCCTTTGCCGCCGCTTTTTAGGCGCGCCTTTCCCCGCCGGGTCTGCGCGAAGCGCCCGTGCCTTTCTTCTGCGGCAGCTTCCGCCGCTGCCCTGACTGTTATCACCCGCCGCAGCCGCTGCGCTGCGGCGGGCGTTTTTTGCGCATTTTTCCGCACCAACCAACTGAACTATGGGCATTATATTGTCATTGTATTGAAAATCGACCAATAAACCATATGGGGCGACACTTTTGCCGAGGATCACTCCATGCTGCTGACATTGTCCGGCGTTTTTTCAAATAGGCAGAAGTCGAACGGCGGCCGCTTTTTCCCCGTAGCTGTTACGCACCGTTTTTGCTTTCCTCCGTTATGCGCTGCGGGGCAGTTATTTTCTTTTACCTTCACCGGGCGCTGTTTTTCCACTGCGCACAGATATCGGAAAAGTTCCCCGTTCTCCCCGCTTTTTCTCTGCCTGCTGCGAATGGCCACGCACCCCTCAGCCAAGCGCCACATCCAGTATCATCATCACGGCAAAGCCCAACAGGCAGGCCAGTGTCACGCCCGTGCGGCTGTGCGGACGCTGCGCCTCCGGCAGCAGCTCATGCGCCGCCACATACACCATCGCCCCGGCGGCGGCCGACAGTGCCCACGGCAGCGCCTGCCGCACCACCGTCACCAGCGCCGCGCCCGCCAACGCCGACAGCGGCTCTACCAGGCCGGAAAGCTGTCCCAGCCAGAATGCCCGCCGCCGGGAAACGCCCTCCCGCAGCAGCGGCAGCGACACGGCCGCCCCCTCGGGGAAATTCTGCAGGCCGATGCCCACCGCCACGCTTACCGCCGCCAGCATGGCGGACGGCGTGCCGTCACGCAGGCTGCCGAAGGCTACCCCAATGGCCAGTCCCTCCGGAATGTTGTGCAGCGTAATAGCTGACACCAGCAGCAGGCAGCGGCGGTCAAGCGGCAAGCGCCGGACCGCGCGGCCGGGCCTTTGGTCTGCGCGGCGGCTGCACAGCCGCACGGCGGCATCAGCCGCAGCCAGAAACAGCCCGCCGCCGCAAAAGCCTACCGCCGCCACAAGCCACCCCGGCAGCGCGCTGACCTGCGCCGCCTGCAGGATGGCGGGCTGCAGCAGCGACCAGAACGACGCTGCCAGCATGACTCCGGCGCTGGCAGCCAGCACCGGCCGCATATCCGGCTCTTGCCGCTGCGGCAGCAAAAAGACCGTCAGCGCCCCCAACGCCGTCACCGCCCAGGTCAGGCAGGCCGCCAGCACCGCCAGAACGACCGGATCGGCACGCAATATCCACATCGGCATACCGCTTCCTCCTCTCCTATGGGGACGCGCCCCTGCTGCCGCCCCACCACGATACGGCCGCCGACTAAGGCCGTCAGGGCGCTTTCCCCGCCGGGGCCGCAGGTTGCCCACCCGGCGCTTTCACCCGGCCGCCTGCCGCATGCAAAACGGCTTAAGCCGCCCGGCGCGCCCGTTTACCCTCAGCATATGCCCTGCCTGACGGCGGCGTTCCCGCAGCGGCTGTCCCGCATGCCGACTGCCTTACACTTCGGCCAGACGGCCGCCTGTTTCCCCGGCCGCCTTTGGCATTGGCGCTTCCGCCAAACGGTGCGTCGCTGCGGGGGGGAGAGTGCCGTCGGTATTCTTCGCTGCCGTCGCACCCCGCCTTGTTTTGTCGCTATGCCGCAGGGCACGGCGGCCGGTGCGGCCTGTATCGTTTGGCATGTTCTTTAGGCTGCCCGCCGCTCTTTTTGTCCAAACGCCCTCTTTTCTTTTTATCCAAAATCGTGTACAATAAAGTCGATTTTCAGCGGCGGCCAACGCCCCGGCTGCGGACGCTGCGCGTTTTTTTCCGAAAGGAGCATCCTTATGAACGAACCCACTACCCGCCTGTTGGATTTTATCCGCCGCAGCCCCACGGCACTGCATGCGGCCGAAAACGCCGCCAACGCTCTGCGCGCGGCCGGTTATGCCGAGCTGTCGGAAAGCCGCAGCTGGGCGCTGCAGCCCGGCGGCCGCTATTTTGTGCGGCGCAACGGCTCGGCCATTGCGGCCTTTGCCCTGCCGGAGGACCCCCGGGCCGCCCATTTTCAAATTTACGCCGCCCATGGCGATTCGCCCGCGCTGCGCGTCAAGGCCGTATGGCGGCTGGCCGACCGGCTGTACCTGCGGCTGAACACCGAACCGTACGGCGGCGGGCTGTGGGGCACCTGGTTCGACCGTCCGCTTTCGCTGGCCGGGCGCGTTGTGCTGCGCGGCGCGGATGGCAGCCTGCAGACCCGGCTGGTCAATCTGGACCGCGACCTGCTGATGCTTCCCAGCATCCCCATTCACTTCAACCGCACCGCCAACGACGGCACCCGCATCGACCCGCAGGCCGACCTTTGCCCGGTGCTTTCCATGGATACCGACCTGACGCTGGAAGAGCTGCTGGCGCAGGAGCTGCGGGTGACCCCGCAGGAGATCGTCTCGCACGAGCTGACCGTTTACTGCCGCAGCCGTGGCCTGTGCTGGGGCGCGCGGCAGGAGTTTTTATCCGCCCCGCGGCTGGACGACCTGCAGTGCGCCTTTGCCGGGCTGGAGGGGCTGCTGCACAGCACGCCCGCGCCCGGCGTTGTTCCGTTGTGGGTCTGCTTTGACAATGAGGAGACCGGCAGCGCCACACGGCAGGGCGCAGCCGGAACCTTCCTGGCGGATGTGCTGGAGCGCATCGGCGCGGCGCTTGACTGGCCGCGTCAGGCGCAGCTGGCGGCGCAGGCGGCTTCCTTTTTGCTGTCTGCCGACAATGCGCACGCCGTGCACCCCGCCCACGGCGAGCTGTACGACACCGGGAACCGTACGGCCATGAACGGCGGCGTAGTGCTCAAACATGCCGTTGCCTATTCCACCGACGGCGTATCCGACGGCATCGTCCGCGACCTGTGCGCGCGCCACGGCATCCCCCTGCAGGATTTTGCCAACCGCAGCAACATCCGCGGCGGCAGCACGCTGGCCAATATCGCTTCCAGCCAACTGAACATTCGCATGGCGGATATTGGCCTGCCGCAGCTGGCCATGCACGCCGCCTATGAGACCGCAGGGGCAGAGGATACCGCCAGCCTGATCAAGCTGGCCCGCTACTTCTTCTCCGAGGCGCTGACCGAGGCTGACGACGGCAGTTTTTGCTGGCAGGCATAAGCCCACGACGCGCCATGCCGCCTGCCCCCAAATCATCTTTCTGACAAAAATCGCCGCTTGGCGGTAAGGGAGGAACCGTTATGAATGTTGTTTTACACAGCCGCGTTGCACTGGGCGATATGGAAGCCTGCACCTGGCTGGATGCCGACACCGGCGCAGCCGGGCTGATGCTGATCCCGGCGGGGATGGACCCTCTGCCTTTTTCCGCCAAGCATCAGAATATTGATTCCATGGTGCAGCTGAAGCTGGTGGGCGATCCGTACCCCGGCTCTTTTTCCAGCGGCGTTACCATGCGCGGCAGTGCCAGCACCGCCGCCCTGCGGCTGAAGGATCAGCAGGTATCGGTGACGGATGCCGGCGCGGAAATTTTCACCACGCTGGAGGATGGCCGCGGCCACACCGTGGTACATCAGCTGGTATGGGAGGGCGGCAGCTGGCTGCGCAGCCGCACCCGGTTTGAAAACCACACCGATGCCGACGCTACATTGGAGCTACTGACCAGCTTTTCCATCAGCGGGCTGACCCCGTTTACCCCGGGCGATGCGGCCAACACCCTGCTGCTGCACCGCGCCCGCGGCGTGTGGAGCATGGAGGGACGGCTGGACACCCAAACGCTGGAGCAACTGCAGCTGGAGCCCTCGTGGACCTACCACGGCGTGCGGTGCGAGCGCTTCGGTCAGGTGGGCAGCATGCCCTGCAACCACTGGTTTCCGTGGATGGTGGTGGAGGATACCGCCAACCATGTTTTCTGGGGGGCGCAGATCGCCCACAACGCCAGCTGGCAGATGGAGGCTTTCCGGCAGGATGACGGACTGGCCATCAGCGGCGGCCTTGCCGACTGGGATTTTGGCCGCTGGCGCAAGCGGGTGGCCCCGGGCGAAAGCTTTGTCACGCCGGATGCCATCCTGACGGTCTGCCGCGCCGCCGCGCTGGATGACGCCGCCTGCCGTCTGACCGCTGCCGCCACCCCCGCCGTCAACGCCGGCCCCGCCAGCGAGCAGGAGCTGCCGGTGATGTTCAACGAATACTGCACCACCTGGACGAACCCCACGCTGGAGCGTCTGATGCCGGTGCTGGAGGCCGTCAAGAACAAGGGCTTTGCCTATTTTGTCATTGATGCGGGCTGGTTCAAAAACGAGGATAAATACAACTGGGAGCAGGCCATGGGCGACTATGTGCCCTCGCGGCTGCTGTATCCGAACGGCATTCACGTTATTTCCGACGCCATCCGCGAGGCCGGAATGGTACCCGGCCTGTGGTTTGAGCTGGACGGCGTGGGCTGCACCTCGCACGCGTGGCAGCAGACGGAGGATTTGCTGTGGCGCGACGGCCAGCCGCTGCAGGTGGGGGCGCGGCGCTTCCGCGCCATGGCCAAGCCGGAGGTGCGCCAAAAGCTGCACCGCATCGTCACCGACCTGTTGAAGGAAAACGGCTTCGGCTATATCAAAATCGATTACAACGACAGCATCGGCCCAGGCTGCGACGGCTATGAAAGCGACGGCGAGGGCCTGCGGCAGACGGCCGTCGGTTCGGCCGCGTTCATCCGCGAGATGAAGGAGGCCATTCCCGGCCTGATCGTGGAAAACTGCGCCTCCGGCGGGCACCGGTTGGAGCCGCTGATGCTTGGCCTGACCACGCTTTCCAGCTTTTCCGATGCGCACGAGTGCGAGGAGATTCCCATCATCGCCGCCAACATGCACCGGCTGATGCTGCCGCGCCAGTGCCAGATCTGGGCGGTACTGCGCGCCGACGACAGCGAGCGGCGGCTGGTTTACTCGCTGGCCAACACGCTGTTGGGGCGCATGTGCGTTTCGGGCGATGTTGACCGGCTGACCCCGCGCCAGTGGCAGGTGGTGGATGACGGCATCGCCTTTTATCAAAAGAGCGTTCCCTATATCCGCGACGGCGTTACGCGCCGCTATGGGCCCGAGGTCGCCGTTTACCGGCACCCCACGGGCTGGCAGGCCGTTGTGCGCCTGATCCCCGGCCGGGGCGCGTTGCTGGTGCTGCACGTCTTTGCCCAACCCTACCCGCAGACCATCAGCTTTGACCTGCCCTTTGACGATTATACGCCGGAGGAGGTCTACACCTCCGAGCCAAATACCCTGACCATTGAGGGCGCGCACCTGCGCTATACGCCCGCCGCCCCCATGACGGCGCTGGCCGTGCTGCTGCGGCAGCCGCCGCGTGCGCCGCAGTGGGTGGAGGACGACGACTGAAAGCCGCGTGAAGCGCATCGGCCCGGCCGATGACCGACGCCTACCAAAGCAGCCCGACACAAAAAGCCCGCCGAAGCATTCCTGCTTCGGCGGGCTTTTTTATACGCCTGCGCCCTGTGGGAGCAAGGGGCCTGTTCTTTTACAGCAGATAGTCCGGCATGGCGGGCAGCGACGCGGCCGCCATAAACTTGCCCTCGTGAATATCGCTGGCGGTGGTGCGGGTGGCGTGCAGCTCCTGAAACAGGCGCAGTGCCTCGCGGTCATCCGCCACTTCCAGCACCACGGCAGGCACCGCCGTCAGGCGCAGCTTGGCGGCGGCATCCAGCCGCTTATAGCCGCCCAGCAGATACAGCGTGCCGTCCGGCGTGCGGCCGATCATCAGCGGGCCAAGAATGCCGTGCTCGCGGATGGAGGTGACCAGCGCCGCGCTGGCCGCATCTGCCGTGGTGGCCTCGGCCCCTTTGATGTAATGGATCTTCAGTGTTTCGACCTCGGTGTATTCGCCGCGCAGCGGACGGCGCGGCGTCACGCTGCCCACCTCCAACGGCTCCTCATGCTTCTTTGTTCCGGTTGCTGACACGGAAATCGACCTCCTTTGCCAAAGCTTCATATTCAGCGGCGGCACGGCAGCCGCGGCGGAACACTCCGACCGGCTGGCTGGCGTCCTGCGCCCATTCAATGGAAGCATCCACGCGGATATAGGTGTCAAACGTGGTGACATCCGGCATTTCGCGCAGCTCCTCCAGCGTCTGACGGAAATAGTTCTTGCGTTCGTTGACCTTGGTCACAACAATGCCCAGCAGCTGTAATTTGGGCGAGATCTGCCGCACCGTCGAGAAGAACTCAAACATATTGGCCAGGCCGAACAGCCCCCAGGGCGAGGCCTCCACCGGCACCAGCAGCCAATCGGAGGCGCACAGCAGGTTCATCGCCCATCCGCCCAGCGTCGGCGGCGCATCCATCAGAATATAATCATAGCGGCCGCTCGCCTTGATATTCTGCAGGCAGCGGCTCAAAATCAGTTCGCGCTGCCACTTGGTGAACAGCTCGTACTCAATGCCGCTCATCAGTGTGCTGGAGGGGATGAGATCCAGCCCTTCATACGGGGTGGGTACAATATAATCGGTCAGATCCTTCTGGTCACGCACCGCATGGTACAGGTTGCGTTCGCCCTGGGCCATGGCCAGCACCTCTTCCTCCGGAAAGAAGGAAAGCGACAGGTTCAGCTGCATGTCGCCGTCCACCAGAAGCACCCGCTTGCCCTGCTGTGCCAGAAAATACCCCACGTTGCCGCAGGTGGTGGACTTGCCGCTGCCGCCCTTGTTGTTGGCAAAGCAGATGGTCACGGTCTGTTTCATGGTTTGCGGGCCTCCCTGTTTTTCATGCAGCGCAGCGGCTGCGTTTTTTTGGCGCTTGCGTCTATTGCTCTCTGCTTGAAAGTATAAGCTTACCGGGGCGGAAAGTCAATGTTTCACGCCGTTTTTTCTGCCGCAGCTATGCTGCAGCTCTTCCTGGTGGGAGGCTTCTGCCGTCGGCCGCACGCCGCAAACCCTCCGCACGCCGCAGGGCCGCTCCTCCGCGGTTGCTTTTCTGCGAAAAAGGTTGTATACTGTTACATAGTCGACTGACTGGAAAGGACGTACCTCTGTTATTATGAAGCATAAAGAGCATACCGTTGATATGCTGCATGGCCCGCTGTATAAAAACCTGATTCTGTTTACTCTGCCCATGATCGCCAGCGGCATTCTGCAGCTGCTGTACAACGCGGCAGACGTCATTGTGGTGGGGCGCTGGGCCGGGCAGACCTCGCTGGCGGCCGTAGGCAGCTGCGGCGCGCTGATGAACCTTGTGACCAACCTGTTTTTGGGACTTTCGGTCGGCACCAGCGTTATGGTGGCGCAGCGCATCGGCGCGGGCCGCTATGACGAAGTGCACCGCGCGGTGCAGACCACCGTCACCGTCAGCGTCATTGGCGGGCTGATCCTTGGCGCGGCCGGGTATTTTCTGGCGCGCGACGCGCTGCTGGCCATGTCCACGCCGGAGGATGTCATTGATCTGGCCTCACTGTACCTCGAGATCTGCTTTCTGGGCGTGCCCGGCATCATGATCTACAACTTCGGTGCGGCAGTGCTGCGCGCCATCGGCGACACCCGCCGCCCGCTGTACTTTCTGGCGGCCTCGGGCATGGTCAACGTGGTGCTGAACCTTGTCTTTGTCATTGCCTTTCATATGGATGTTGCCGGTGTTGCGCTGGCCACCATCATTTCGCAGTACATCTCGGCCGCGCTGGTGGTGTTCTGCCTGATGCGCAGCCACGAGTGCTATCACTTTGACATTCGCAAAATGGCTGTTTCCGGCAAGGATCTGCTGGAGATGATGCGCATCGGCCTGCCGGCCGGGCTGCAGGGCACGCTGTTTTCGCTTTCCAACGTCATCATTCAATCCACCGTCAACAGCTTTGGCTCGGTCGTGATGGCGGGCAACTCGGCTTCGGCCAATCTGGAGGGCTTCATCTACGTTTCCATGAACGCGCTGCACCAGACGGCGCTGACCTTTACCGGCCAGAACTACGGGGCGCGGCAATACCGCCGCACCGGCCGCATTCTGGCGGATTGTCTGGTGCTGGTGTGCGCCGTGGGGCTGCTGCTGGGGCTGCTGGTGTATGTGCTGCGCATGCCGCTGCTGGCCATTTACGCCCCCGGCGAGGAGGACGTCATTGCCGCCGGGGCCATCCGCTGCACCATCATTTCACTGACGTACTTCACCTGCGGCATTATGGATGTTATGGTCGGCGGCCTGCGCGGCCTTGGCTATTCCGTCATGCCGATGATCGTTTCGCTGCTGGGCGCGTGCGGCCTGCGCATTGTGTGGATCTACACCATCTTCCCGCTGCAGCCCACGCTGCAATGCCTGTATCTGTCCTACCCCATTTCGTGGGTGGTCACCTCGCTGGTGCATGTGATCTGCTATCTGGTGGTGCACCGCCGCCTGCCGGAAGACGGCCAGCTGCCAAGGCCGCGCCGGGCTGCGACCGCAGACTGAAGCGAAAAAAGAGCATTCCGACCGCGGTCGGAATGCTCTTTGCGCCAACGGCCGCAAAAGCGCGGTGTCAGCTTTGAGGCGTTTTGGGGCGTACACGGTGGCGGGTACCATCCGGCTCCACCACGGTCAGGTCGTCCAGCTGACGCTTCAGGTTTTCCCGAAAGGCCGCGACATATTCGGTGCGCAGCGCCTGCTGCTCGGTCTTTTCGGCTTCGGTCAGGCCCGTTGTACGGCTTTTTTTCGCCAACTCGTTGATGCGGTCTATTTTTTTCTGTTCCATGGTCATCGTTCCTGTTCTTCCGCCCGGCCGGGGCGGAGCTTTCCGTTCTTGCTTTTCAGTATAGCACGAACCGAACCGTCTGTAAACGCCCGGCCGCGGCCCGCACTGCCAAAAACACGGCCGAAATTTACAATTTGTTTTATTTTGCCCGGCCAAACGTGCTAGAATAAGAGAAAGAGCGTTTTCGCTTTCCGCAAAGGAGTGAATGATTTGAAAAAGTGGCTGGCCCGTATGGAATACAAATTTGGCCGCAAGGCCATTCCCAATTTGATGATGACCGTTGTCATCGGCATGGCGCTGGTGTTTGCCGCCGACCTGCTGAATCCGACGGTCAACCTGCAAAGCTACCTGACCCTTGACCGCAGCGCCCTGCTGCACGGGCAGGTGTGGCGGCTGCTGACCTTTGTTTTTCTGCCGCCGGACAGCAGCCTGCTGTTCATCGCCTTCAGCCTGTATTTTTACTACTGGATCGGCGGCTCGCTGGAGCATACCTGGGGCGCGTTCCGCTTTAACCTGTATTATCTGTGCGGCATGCTGGGCGCAATTGCCGCATGCCTGATCACCGGCAGCTCGACCAATTTCTACCTGAATATGTCGCTGTTTTTTGCCTTTGCCGCCCTGTACCCCGACATGCAGCTGATGCTGTTTTTTGTAATACCCGTCAAGGTAAAGTGGCTGGCATGGCTGGATGCCGCATTTTATGTATACGCTTTTCTCATCTCCGGCTGGCCCGTGCGCGCCGCCCTGCTGATGAGCCTTGTCAACTTCTTCCTGTTTTTCGGGCCGGATCTGTTTCGGCGCATATTCCACGACGCCCGCTACTGGAAGACCCGCGCGCAGTTCCGGCGCAGCAACCGCCGCTGATCCGCGGCCGGTTCCCCTTTCGTCTGCCCCGCGGCGCACAAGGCGCCGTTCGGATAGAGCCCGGCCACGGCCGGAAAACATTATACTGATTTGGGAGTACAACAAACCGTTATGCAGTACAATTTTGATGAATTTGTCGATCGCTCCGGTACCATGGCCTCGAAATGGGACGCTCGACCCGACCTGCTGCCGCTGTGGGTGGCCGACATGGATCTTCCCTGTGCCGAGCCCATCATTCAGGCCCTGCACAAGCGGGTAGACCGCCGCATTTTCGGCTACACCGAGACCCTGACCCCGGCGTACACCGGCGCCGTGCTGGGCTGGATGGAGCGCCGCTTTGGCTGGCAGCCGAAGGCGGAATGGATCCGCTACAGCGCAGGCGTCATTCAGGCGCAGAGCTGCCTGATCCATATGCTGAGCAAGCCGGGCGACAAAATTATTGTGCAGAAGCCCGTGTACGGCCCGTTTATGATGTCGATCGAGACGCAGGACCGGGTGGTCAGCAACAACGCGCTGGTGCGCTGCGGCGATCATTACGACATGGATTTTGATGACCTTGCCGCCCGCTTTGCCGACCCCGAGACCGTCGGCATGATCCTGTGCAACCCGCACAACCCGGTGGGCCGCGTGTGGACGGCGGACGAGCTGCGCCGCGTGCTGGAGCTGGCCCGTGCCAACGGCAAGTGGATCATTTCGGACGAGATCCACAGCGACATCATCCGCGCGGGCGTCACCCAAACCCCGCTGTTGTCGCTGGCAGGCGACTGGGCCGACCATGTGTATGTCTGCACCTCGCCCAGCAAGACTTTCAACCTGGCCGGTATGCAGCTGGCCAACACCTTTATTCCCAACGAGGACATTCGTCGGCAGTGGGATTCCTATGTAGGCAATACACTGCATGTCAACAGTGCCAACCCGCTTTCCATCGCCGCCATGATCGCCGCCTACACCGAGGGCGACGAGTGGCTGGATCAGGCCAACGCCTATATTGACGCCAACCTGCAGTTCCTGCGTACTTACCTGCGCGAACGCATGCCGAAAGCCGTGATGTTCAACTGCCAGGGCACCTACCTTGCCTGGGTGGATTTCTCGGCTTACGAGCCTGACCCCGCCCGCCTGACGCAGCGCCTGCAGCAGGATGCCAAGGTCTTTTTGACCGAGGGCAGCGCCTTCCACGAGACCGGCGCGTTCCAGCGCATCAATGTAGCCTGCCCCCGCAGCCTGCTGCGGGAGGGGCTGGACCGCATTACCGCCACGCTGGTGCAGCCCGGCGTACACGCCTGAGCACTGGGGCTTTCCGGCCCACGGGCTTTCCCGTGTTTGTCCGCAGCAGTGCGGAGCATCTGCCTGCTTTCTGTCGGAGCAGGTGACCTGCGCAGCGCCGGAAGCGCTCCGGGGTGGATCTGTACTTTTTGCCGCAAACAGAGCCCGTTTTCCCCGCCGCAGAGAGTCTTTCTGGGCGGGCCGCTCCAACGCAAAAGGGCGGGCAAAAAACAGCCGCACGCAAAAAGCGCTTTGCAGAGAAGCTCTGCAAAGCGCTTTTCTTTTGTGTTGACCGCGTTATTCCAGCTCGAATGCGCCGGTATACAAACGGTAGTACTGGCCCTTTTGTGCAATCAGCTGCTGATGGCTGCCGCGCTCGATGATGCGGCCGTGATCCAGCACCATGATGCAGTCGGAATTGCGCACGGTGGACAGCCGGTGAGCAATGACAAACACGGTGCGGCCATACATAAGGGCATCCATTCCCTGCTGCACCAACGCCTCGGTGCGGGTATCAATGGAAGAGGTCGCCTCGTCCAGAATCATAACGGGCGGGTCGGCCACCGCCGCACGGGCGATAGAGATCAACTGGCGCTGCCCCTGTGAAAGGTTGGCGCCGTTGCCTGTCAGCTGGGTCTGATACCCCTCCGGCAGGCGGCTGATAAAGTCATGCGCATTGGCCAGCTTGGCGGCGGCAATGCACTCCTCGTCGCTGGCATCCAGCCGTCCATAACGGATATTGTCCATAACGGTGCCGGTGAACAGGTTGACATCCTGCAGCACCACGCCAAGGCTGCGGCGCAGGTCAGCCTTGCGAATTTTGTTGATGTTGATGCCGTCATAGCGAATTTTGCCGTCGGCAATGTCGTAAAAGCGATTGATGAGGTTGGTGATGGTCGTCTTTCCTGCACCGGTCGCCCCAACAAAGGCCACCTTCTGCCCCGGCTGCGCATCAATATCGATGTCGTGCAGCACCAGCTTTTCCGGAGTGTAGCCAAAGTCCACATCGTGCAGCTGCACATGGCCGGTCAATTTGGTATAGGTGGTAGTGCCGTCGTTGTGCGGGTGCTTCCATGCCCACAAGTCGGTGCGCTCCGCTGTTTCGCAAAGCGTGCCGTCTGCCTTTTCGCAGGCGTTGACCAACGTCACATAGCCCTCATCCTGTTCGGGCTGCTCATCGATGATGGCAAAAATACGTTTGGCGCCCGCCATGGCCATTGCCACCGCGTTCAGCTGCTGGGCCATCTGCGAAATGGGATTGGTGAAACCGCGGGACAGCGTTAAAAATGACGCCACGCCGCCCAGCGTCAAGCCACCGACACCGCCCAGCGCCAGTGCGCCGCCCA
This sequence comes from uncultured Oscillospiraceae bacterium, assembly GCA_934527255.1. Classification (GTDB taxonomy): domain Bacteria; phylum Bacillota; class Clostridia; order Oscillospirales; family Ruminococcaceae; genus UBA1762. Next base: position 28,661 of record CAKTAM010000007.1, read on the forward strand.
CCACGGCCAGCAGCACATACTGCAGGTTGCCCATGTTGTTCATCACGGGGCCCAGAATGTTGGCCGTTTTATTGGCCTCGCTGGAATTGACCAGCCATTCCTGATTCAGCTTGTCAAAGCCCTCCTTGGCCGCCTCCTCATGGCAGAACACCTTCACGACCTTCTGCCCGTTGAGCATTTCCTCCACATAGCCATTGACGGCGGCAAGCGAGGTTTGCTGGCCGACAAAGTGCTTCATGCTGCGCCCACCGATCTTGCCGGTCAGCAGCGTCATCAGCGCTACGGTCAGCACCACAAAGGCCGTCATGGCAACGCTGAGCCGCACCATGGCAATGAACACCGAAACAATGGTGATGCAGGACGACGCCACATTGGGCAGCGTCTGACTGACCAGTTGGCGCAGAGTGTCGGTATCATTGGTGTAGGTGCTCATGACCTCGCCATGAGGATGTGTGTCAAAATATTTGACGGGCAAAGTCTGCATGTGCATGAACATTTCGTCGCGGATATCTTTCTGCACCCTTTGGGTCACCGCCGCCAGCATCTGACCGGAGAACAACGTGGCCAACAACCCCAACAACAGAATGACCGCCAGCTTGAGCACCTGGCTGAGCAGCGGGGCATAATCGGGCGCAGCTGCGCCCAGCATCGGGGTGATAAAATCGTCGATCAGCACACCGATAAAGGTCGACGCCTGCACCATGGCAATGGCACTGATCACCTGACACAGCAGCACGCCGATCAGCATGGCGCGGTTTTTACCGCGAATATAGCCCAGCACACGGCCCAGAAGCTTGAAATCCATCTTCTGAATGCCCTTGCCCATAGGGGCGGGGCCGCGCATAGGTCCATTACTCATCGTCGCTGCCTCCCTTCATCTGCGATTCGTATACTTCCCGATAAATAGGGCTGCGCGCCAACAGCTCGGCATGGGTACCGGCATCGGTCACACGACCGCCATCCAGCACCACGATCAGGTCGGCATCCTGCACCGAGGCTATGCGCTGTGCAATGATAAACTTGGTGGTTTCGGGGATCTCCTCACGGAACGCCTGTCGGATGCGGGCATCCGTGGCGGTATCCACCGCGCTGGTCGAGTCGTCCAGTATCAGGATGCGTGGCTTTTTCAGCAGCGCGCGTGCAATGCACAGGCGCTGCTTCTGCCCGCCGGAAACGTTTGTACCTCCCTGCTCGATGTAGGTATCATAACCGTCGGGGAAGGTGTTCACAAACTCATCCGCCGCAGCCAGGCGGCAGGCGTGCACCAGCTCTTCGTCGGTCGCCTCCGGGTTGCCCCAGCGCAGGTTTTCCTTGATGGTGCCGCTGAACAGCACGTTCTTCTGCAGCACCACGGCCACAGCGTTGCGCAGCGCCTCCAGATCGTACTCGCGCACATCGTGCCCGCCTACCAGCAGGCGGCCCTGTGTCACATCGTACAGGCGGCAGATCAGCTGCACCAGCGTGGATTTGGACGAACCGGTGCCGCCCAGAACGCCGACCGTCGCACCGGAGGGGACATCCAGGTTCACACCGCTGAGGCAGAGCTTATCCTCCCGCCCGGCATAGCTGAAGCCGACGTTTTCAAAGCGGACGCTGCCGTCCGGCACCTCGGTCAGTGCATTTTGGGGCGAGGTCAGGTCGCTGGTCTCCTCCAGCACCTCCAGCACACGCTCGGCCGAGGCGCGCGACATGACGATCATCAAAAAGATCATTGCCACCATCAACAGGCTGCTGAGGATCTGCATGGCATAGTTGATGAAGCTCATCAGCTCGCCGGTGGTCAGCTCGCTGCCGCCGGTGGAGATGATCAGCTTTGCGCCGAACCACGAGATCAGCAGCAGGCAGCCGTAAATGCAGGCGATCATCAGCGGATTGTTCAGCGCCACAATACGCTCGGCACGGGTGGCAGTACGGTAAATATCGTTTGACACGTCGCTGAACTTTTTATCCTCATGCTCTTCCCGCACATAGGATTTGACCACCCGCACCCCGTACAGGTTTTCCTGCACCACGTTGTTCATATGGTCGTACATTTTGAACATCTTGCGAAAGACCGGGTGTGCCTTGCTCATGATGAGGTACAGCCCCAGTGCCAGAACCGGCACAATGCACAGGTAAATAGTGGAAAGCCGCACGCTGAGGCTCATGGCCATAATAACCGCAAACACCAGCATCAGCGGAGCGCGCACCGCAATGCGGATGATCATCTGATAAGCATTCTGGATATTGGTCACATCCGTGGTCAGGCGCGTTACCAGACTGGCCGTAGAAAACTTGTCGATGTTGGAAAACGAAAAGTCCTGCACGCGGTAGTACAGATCCCGCCGCAGATTGTGCGCATAGCCGCTGGAAGCCACTGCCGCATATTTGCCCGCCATCACGCCGAATGCCAGCGACAGCAGGCAGCACAGACACAGTATGCCACCCATTTTCAGAATGTACGACATATCGCCCGCTTCAATGCCCTTGTCGATCAGCTTGGCCATCAGCAGCGGAATGATGACCTCCATCACCACCTCCAGCGATACCGTCAGGGGGGCAAGAATGCTCTGCTTCTTGTACTCCCGTATGGAGGCTGCCAGTTTTTTGATCATTGCATTCCCTCCTGTTGGTGCAGGGCGCCGCTTTCCTGTTCGGTAAACAGTCCCCGTTCCAAATTGTCCCGTATGCGATCCACCGTGCGCCAGAAAGCCACCAGGTCCTGCGCGGGAATACCGGCCGACATACGGCGTTCGGTCTCGGCCATATCGCTGCAGAGAATGCGATACAGCTCTTCTGCGCGCGGCGTCAGCGTCAGCTTTTTCAGCCGGGCATCAGAGCTGACCGGCGTGCGCTCGATCAGGCCGTTGCGCTCCATCACCTGCAGTACTCCCGTCACGGAGGAGCGCCGCAGGCGCAATTGCTTTTCCAGATCCTTTTGAAAAACATCGCCGTCGTTCCGGTGCTCGTACAGCCAGCACAAAATAAACCCGTGACTGCCGGTCATCCGGTCGACCAGCTCGCCATGCGGAAAGCGGTTGTTTTCCCGCCCCAGCAAATTGTGCAGCTGGTGAATTGCCCCGCCAATGTGGCGTTCCATCGCTTCGCCCCTTTCTGTTTTTCTGCGCGGCGCGCAGAATGTTTGTTTTCGTACAGTTCGGCCGCGAACTGTCAGTGCTCTAACATTTTACAGCAGCTTGTCGATATTGTCAACCCCTATTTTATGCAGTCTGACAAAAAAACTGCGCCGTACGGCTAGCGGCTGCCGCTTTCTCTCTTTGCCGCACCGGTCTTGCTTTGCTGCATACCGATATTTTGACATTCCGAAAGCTTTTCCAACTGCCGTCCTCCGCTCTTTCCGGCGATCCTCCGTCGGCCGCAGAACGGTGTCTGCACCCTTCTCCCTGCGCCCGGCCGCCGCACGAAGCCCGCGGCCGCAGCAAAAACGGCCCGGTCATCCCAAACGGGATACCGGGCCGCCCACGGCCGCAAGGCTGCTTTTGTCAATCGCGATAGTCGCCGCATTTGCCGCAAAAATAGCTTTCCTGCGGGTTCTGTGCCCCGCAGCGCACGCACCGCCAGCCGGAGGGCTTTTCGTCCGCTTCCGCGGGGGGCTGCTGCGCCGCCGCTTCGCCGTCATCCGCCAGGCCGCGGCGGGCAAGCTCCTCTTCCAGCAGGCGGCGCTCCTGCACGGGGTAGCGGCAGCTGCCGCCCAGCACCAGCCGCAGCTGCTCGGTAGTCAGCTGCGACAATACCTCGCGAAAGCTGCCGGGGTGAAACCCGCAGCGCGAACAGAAGATGCTGCCCTCCAGATTGGCGTGGCGGCACTCGGGGCAGCGCCAGTAGACGCCCTCCTCCAGAGGCTGCTCCTCCTCGGGCTGCTTTTCGCTTTGCATGGTCTCCCACTCTTCATCGGTGATGATGTGGGCGTCATCGTCCTTAAAAAAATCCTTCAGGCCCTGCCAGAAGCTTTTGCGCGCCATAACGGTTTTTCCTGCTCTTTCC
>CAKTAM010000008.1 GCA_934527255.1 uncultured Oscillospiraceae bacterium
ATTTCGCGGCAGCGGAACAGCCGCGCCCCGTTCCAGTCCTCCCGCAGGGGGCCGCGGCGGCTGTAGCCGTCGAACCCGTCCCCCTTTGGGTAGTTGGGCAGCCCGCAGAGCACGTCTACCGCGATGCCGTCCGCCAGAAAGCCCTGTACAATATCGTTGATGCGAAAATTTTCCGGCCAGAAATGCTGGGTGACCAGCAGCAGCCGTCTGATTTTTTCGGTTGTCAAAACGGCTGCTCCTTTCTGTCGAAAAATGGGGAACTGTCTTTTGAAAGAGAAAAGCGCTTTCTTCGGCGCGGGGCCGCTCTGGTGTGTGCGGCCGCACACATGCCCGCTGCCCCGGCGTTTTTTGCGCAGGCTCTTTTGCTGCTGTGTGACGGGCGCATGCATATGCGCCGGGTGTATGCGCCCGGCAGGTTTGCCGGATGCATTTGGCCGGTGTGTTTGTCAAGCGTGTACACGGGGCACATGCCGGAAAGGCAGGCTGCCCTGTGCAGCCTGCAGCCGGGCGTCAGCCCTTGCGCCACACCATCTTGTTGACGACCCCTACATAGCTTTGGATGATCCTGACCACCTTGCCCGAAACATCCTCGGTATAGGCGGGCACGGGAATGCCGAAGTCGCCGTTTTCGTTCATGGCGACTGCCGTCGCCACGGCCTGGGCAATGCCGTCGCCCGCAATGCCTGCCAGCACAAAGCAGCCCTTGTCCAGCGCTTCGGGACGCTCGGTCGAGGTGCGGATGCACACCGCGGGGAACGGGCGGCCGATGCTGGTGAAAAAGCTGCTCTCCTCGGGCAGCGTGCCGGAATCGGACACCACGCAGAACGCATTCATCTGCAGGCAGTTGTAATCGTGAAAGCCCAGCGGCTGGTGCAGGTGCACCCGCTCATCCAGTGCAAAGCCGCGCTCGGTGAGAAATTTACGGCTGCGCGGGTGGCAGGAATAAAGAATGGGCATATCGTACTGCCGCGCCAGCTGGTTGATGCCGTTGAACAGGCTGGTGAAGTTGGCCTCGGTATCAATGTTCTCCTCGCGGTGGGCCGACAGCAGAATATAGCCCTTCGGGGTCAGCCCCAGCCGGGCCAGCACGTCGCTTTTTTCAATTTGCGGCAGGTTGGCGCGCAGCACCTCCGCCATGGGACTGCCGGTGACATAGGTGCGCTCCTTCGCGGTGCCCTCGGCGTTCAGGTAGCGGCGGGCATGCTCGGAATAGCACAGGTTGACATCGGAGATATGGTCGACGATGCGGCGGTTGGTCTCCTCCGGCAGGCATTCGTCAAAGCAGCGGTTGCCTGCCTCCATGTGAAAAATGGGAATGTGCAGCCGCTTGGCGCTGATGGCCGAAAGACAGCTGTTGGTGTCGCCCAGAATCAGCAGGGCGTCGGGCTTCTGCTCGGCCATCAGCCGATAGCTTCTGGCAATGATGTTGCCGATGGTCTCACCCAGGTCGCTGCCGACCGCCTCCAGATAAAAATCCGGGGCGCGCAGGCCGAGATCCTCAAAAAAGATCTGGTTGAGGGTATAGTCGTAATTCTGCCCGGTGTGCACCAGGATCTGGTCAAAGTACACATCGCACTTTTTGATGACGGCACTCAGGCGGATGATCTCCGGCCGGGTGCCGATGATGGTCATGATCTTCAGCTTGTTCATGCGTTCTCCTTGCCGCGCGGCGCGTCACACCGGCAGAAACCAGGTGTCGGGGCGTTTGGGGTCAAACGGTTCGTTGGCCCACATGACGGTCACCATATCCTCATCGCCCACGTTTTCAATGCTGTGGGTATAGCCGGTGGGAATATCCACCACCTGCAGCCGGTCGCCGCTGACGGGGTACTCGATGACCTCATCCGAGTCCACCCGGCGCAGGCGGATGAGCCCGCGCCCGTGCACCACCAGAAATTTTTCGTTTTTGGAGTGATGCCAGTGGTTGCCCTTGACAATGCCCGGGTGAGAGATGTTGACCGAGACCTGCCCCGCGTTGGCGGTGCGCAGAAACTCGGTAAAGCTGCCGCGGTCATCGGCATGCATGGTCAGCGGGTAGGCAAAGGCATCCGTTGGCAGATAGCTTAAATAGGTGCTGTACAGCCGCGAGGTGAGCGGGTCGGCCATATCCGGCACCGCCAGCGTGGTGCGGCAGGCGGCAAAGCTGCCGATGATCTCGGCCAGCGCGCCCAGTGTGGTTTCATACACCGGCGTTACCCGGCAGATGGGGCGGCGGCTGCGGTCGGCCATCACCAGCCCGTCCATGGCGCGGATGAGGCATTCGGCCACATCGTCCACATACACCAGCGGCAGGGTAAAGGCGGGGTCACGCACCTGCAGGGGCAGGCCGTGCGCCGCGTTGTAGCAGAACGTGGCCACCACGCTGTTATAATTGGGGCGGCACCATTTGCCGAACACCCCCGGCAGGCGGAACACATACGCCCGCGTGCCCACGGCGGCCGCGTGGTCAAAAATCAGCTCCTCGGCCTGCCGCTTGCTGCGGCCGTAGTCGTTTTCCAGCTCGGCCTGGGTGCTGCTGGTCACGGCGATGGGGCAGCGGTTGCCCGCCGCCTGCAGCAGTGCCAGCAGCTGTTCGGTAAAGCCGCGGTTGCCGGTGTAAAACTCGGCGGGGTCCGTCGGGCGGTTGATCCCCGCCAGATGAAATACAAACGCCGCCTGCCCCGCATACTGCGCCAGCAGGGCAGGGTCGGTATCCACATCAAACAACAGCAGGTTTTCATACCCGCGGTTCTGCAGCTGCGCCGTCAGATTCCTGCCGATAAAGCCGCGCGCGCCGGTGATGAGAATAGCGTCGGTCTTCTGCATGAGGCGTTTTCCCTCCCTTTGCCGGAAGTTACTTTTTCAGCAGCTCCCGAACATAATCCGTCGTCAGAATCTTCTGCACCACGCCGTCGATATCCAGCTGGCGGGTGTTGTGGCTGGTATAGCTTTCGTCGGCCTGCGTCTGCACCTTGCCGTCGACGAAATATTTGTCATAGTTGAGGTCGCGGGCGTCGGCCGCCACGCGGAAATAGCCGCCCATATCCTCGCTGCGGGTGCGCTCCTCGGCGGTCAGCAGCGTTTCGTACAGCTTTTCACCGTGACGGGTGCCGATGATGTGCATGCCGGTGTCGCCGAACAGGCGCTGCACCGCCGCCGCCAGATCGCCGATGGTGCAGGCGTCGGCCTTCTGCACAAACAGGTCGCCGGGGTTGGCATGCTCAAAGGCAAACAGCACCAGGTCGACCGCCTCGTCCAGATTCATCAGAAAACGGGTCATGGCAGGGTCGGTGACGGTGATGGGCTTGCCCGCGGCGATCTGGTCGATAAACAGCGGAATGACGCTGCCGCGGCTGCACATGACGTTGCCGTACCGGGTGCAGCAGATGGTGGTCGTGCCTGCCGCCTCGCGCGCACGCGCGCCGATCACCTTTTCCATCATGGCCTTGGAAATGCCCATGGCGTTGATGGGGTAGGCCGCCTTGTCGGTGGAAAGGCAGACCACCTTTTTCACCCCGGCATCAATGGCGGCCGAAAGCAGGTTGTCGGTGCCGATGATGTTGGTGCGCACCGCCTCCATGGGGAAAAACTCGCAGCTGGGCACCTGTTTGAGCGCCGCCGCGTGGAAAATATAATCGACCCCTTTCACGGCGGGGCGGATGCTGTCGATATTGCGCACGTCGCCGATGTAAAAGCGCACCTTACCGGCATAATCGGGCAGGCGGGCCTGCAGCTCGTGGCGCATATCGTCCTGCTTTTTCTCGTCACGGCTGAAGATGCGAATCTCGCCGATACCGGTGGTCAGAAAATGCTTGAGCACCGTGTTGCCGAAGCTGCCGGTGCCGCCGGTGATCAGAAGGGTCTTTCCGTCAAACATACGCGTGTATCCTCTTTCTGCGGCCCCGGCCGCCGCTTTGCCGCCGGAAGCCTGTACAAATGTTACAGAATCGTCATTTAGTATAGCACAATCCCGCCGCCTTTTCCATGGAAAAGCGCAAAAAAGCCGGAATCTTTTTCGAAAAACGCCGAAACGGCGGCCGCCGCCAAAAAAGCCCCGGCAAAAAACGGGGCGGCGGCAGAAAGGGCTGCGGCGGGAAAGAACGGCAGCGGTCAGGTGCGGTCGGGATGGCAGGGCAGGGCTGCCGCTGACCCTGCCGCGGGGCATCCGGCGGCGCTTTGCGGCAATTTCCGCCGCGCCGCCGCGGCAAACGGGGGGCTTTGCGTGCTGCCGCAGGCGGGTGCAAAAGCACTTTTCTCTGCTGCCGCCGGGGAAAACAGCCCGGGCCGCCCGGGGAGAAAGGGCTGGCCGGAAAGCGGCTGACAGCGGCGATCCTTCCAAACCGCCCTGCTGCCCCGGCGCGCATTTTCCGTTGCATTTTCGGCGGTTTATGTTATACTGAAAGAAAAAAGCGGCCGCGCCCCTGCGCCCCCTGCGCGGGGAACGCGCCGCCATCCCATGCGGGCGCACCGCCCCGGAAAGGAAACCGAACCATGACTGTTGAAGAGCTGTTTCTCAAGTATGTGAAGATCCACTCCGTCTCCAAGGAAGGGCCGGAGACCAACCCCACCAACCCCATTGAATGGGATATGGCCGCCGCCGTTGCGGAGGATATGCGCGCCATCGGCCTGCAGAATGTGACCGTCGCCGACAATTGCTATGTTTACGGCTGGTTGGAGGCCACCCCCGGCTGCGAGGCGGCCCCGGCGCTGGGCTTTATTGCCCATATGGATACCGCGCCGGATTTCTGCGGCGAAAACGTGCATCCCTGCATTCATGAAAACTACGACGGCGGCGACCTTGTGCTGGGCGCCGGGCGCACCCTGAGCGTGCGCAATTTCCCGCACCTGCCCTCGCTGAAGGGCAAGACCCTCATCACCACCGACGGCAGCACGCTGCTGGGGGCGGATGACAAGGCGGGCATTGCCGAAATTCTCGCCATGGTGCAGCAGGTCATTGCCGAAAAGATCCCGCACGGGCGGCTGTGCATCGGCTTTACGCCGGATGAGGAGGTCGGCCTTGGCGCGGCCGGGTTCGACATTGCCGGGTTCGGCGCAAAGTACGCTTACACCGTGGATGGCGGCGAGGTGAACAACGTCGATTATGAAAACTTCAACGCGGCGGGCGCGACGGTCACGTTCCGCGGCTTTAATGTGCACCCCGGCAGCGCCAAAAACACCATGGTGAACGCTGCGCTGCTGGCCATGGAGTTCAACGCCATGCTGCCCGCGGGCAGCACCCCGGCCCACACCGACGGGCGCGAGGGCTTCTTCCATCTGTGCCACATGAGCGGCGACGTGGAGGCCGCCGAGCTGAGCTACATCGTGCGCGACCATGACGCCGTGCTGTTTGCCGCGCGGCAGGGCCAGCTGCGGCACATCACCGACCTGATGAACGAAAAATACGGCGAGGGCACCGTGACCCTGACCCTGCACGAGCAGTACCGCAACATGGTCGAGCACATCCGCCCGGCGTTCCATCTGGTGGAAAATGCCCGCAAGGCCATTGCCGCCCAGGGGCTGACCCCGGCCAGCGTGCCCATCCGCGGCGGCACCGACGGCGCGCATCTGTCGCGCAGCGGCCTGCCCTGCCCCAACCTGGGCACCGGCGGCTGGGCGGCGCACGGCCCGTATGAGCACATTGCCGTGGAGGATATGCACACCATGGTGCGCATTCTGAAAGAGATCGTGACGCTGTATGCCGACCATCGGGATTGAACCGGCTGCTCCGGCCGAGCGCCAGCCGATGCAGTCGGTTGCCCCGGCCGGGGAAAAAGCAGGCGACGCTGTGCCCGGCGGCCCGGCCGCACAGGCTGCGGACGAGCGCTTCATGCAGCTGGCGCTGGCACAGGCCCGGCAGGCGGCTGCGGAGGGCGAGGTGCCCGTCGGGGCCGTGGTTGTGCGCGGAGGGCAGGTCATCGCCGCCGCGCACAACCGCCGCCAGAACGACAAAAACGCGCTGGCGCACGCCGAGTGCCTGGCCATTGCCGAGGCCTGCGCGGTGCGCGGCGGCTGGCAGCTGTGGGACTGTGAGCTGTATGTGACCATGGAGCCCTGCCCCATGTGCGCCGGGGCCATTGTCAACAGTCGCATCCGCCGGGTGGTGTGGGGCGCGGCCGATGCCCGGGCGGGCTGCTGCGGCAGTGTGATCGATCTGTTCACGCTGCCGTTCAACCACCGCCCGCAAAGCGTGGGGGGCGTGTGCGCCGACGAGTGCGCCGCCCTGCTGCAGGGCTTTTTTACCGACCTTCGCGGGCGGCTGCGCAGCCGTCCGCGCTGGCGGCCGTCAACGCAGGAGGAAACGCCATGAAAACCGTCTGGATCACCGGCGGCAGCCGCGGCATCGGCGCAGCCGCCGCCGAGCGTTTTGCGCGGGAGGGCTGGCAGGTCGCCATTGGCTGGCGCAGCGGGCGTGAGCGTGCCGAGGCGCTGGCCTCCCGGCTGAACGCCGCACGCCCCGGCGCGGCGCTGGCCGTGCCGGTGGATGTGACCGACCCCGCCGGGGTGCGCGCAGGCTTTGCCGCCGTCGAGCGCGCCTTTGGCCGGGTGGATTGTCTGGTCAACAATGCCGGCATTGCCCGGCAGCAGCTGTTCGGCGATGTGACCGAGGCCGATTGGGACGATATGTTCGATGTCACCTGCAAGGGAATGTACCGCACGGTGCAGGCGGTGCTGCCGGGCATGCTGCACCGCAAGTGCGGCAGCATTGTCAACGTCTCCTCCATCTGGGGGGTGGTCGGCGCCTCGTGCGAGGTGCCCTATTCGGCCGCCAAGGGCGCGGTCATCACCTTTACGCAGGCGCTGGCCAAGGAGCTGGGGCCAAGCGGCATTCGGGTGAACTGCGTGGCCCCCGGCGTTGTGGATACCGACATGATGGCGGCTTTTTCGTCGGAGGATCGGCAGGCGCTGGCGGAGGAGACCCCGCTGGGGCGTCTTGGCCGCCCGGAGGAGGTCGCCGCCGCCATCTGCTTCCTGGCCGGGCCGGAGGCCTCGTTCATCACCGGGCAGACGCTGGGCGTGGACGGCGGCTTTGGCCGCTGAAGGCCCCGCCCGTTTTCCCGATCGGATAAAAAACAGACATCCCCCGCCGCAGGCCGGGCGCATTCCGGTGTACGGCGGGGGATGCTTTGGATAAGAGGAGAACCGTTTGCCTGGCAAGCGGTTCCCTTTTTTTGATGCGGTGCGGCCGGTCGGCGGCTCTGCCGACTGCTGCCCGCCCAAAAAAGCGGAGCGCTTTTCCGGGCGGCTTGCGCGGCGGGCAGGGTAAGACCGGCGGGCTTGCGATCCGACAAAGGCGAACGCCGTCGGCCTGCCGCCGGACTGTTTTTTTGGGGGGCGGCGAGGCTTTTGGGCAAAGGCAGACCGCTTTTTCACGGGCAGGAACGGCGGCTTATGCTTCCGTGTCGGCCTCGGCCTGTGCGGCTGCGCGCCATTCGGCCAGCAGCAGATCGACCATGCGCCCATAGCTGCGGGTGCCGTCCGTCTGGCCGTTGGCCTTCAGGTATGCATTGTTGGTCTTTTCGCTCAGCTCGCTGAGGGTCTGACCGTCAAACTGCGCCCAATAGGCGTTGTTCTGAGCAAGGTCGCGGCGCACCTGCGGGCTGTAGGCGGCGCACAGCGCGGCATAGGCCGACGCATCCGCCCGGGCCAGCGCGTTGCCCGCGTGGATCAGCGCCAGCAGCGTACCGCCGTACTGCAGGCGCACATCCGCCGAGGCGCTGCACACCACCCACGCAATATAGTTGGCCTCATCCTCCCGCATAAAGCCGCGCAGGTGCGCCAGCTCATGCGCAATGGTGTAGGGTACGTTGAACGACGGGGCCAGCGTGTTGACGTTGGCCTCCATGGTAAACGGAAAAAAGATGCCGGTCAGCTGCATGCGCGACATGACAAACGAGGCCAGCATGGGCTTGGCGTGCCCATAGCGGCCGCCCAGCACCGGGTACTGCCTGGCGGCGTTGGCGTAAGCCTCATCGGCGGCCTCCGCCAGCGCGTGGAAGCCGTCCTCCGTCGTCAGCGTCACGCCGTCGGCATCGTGCGCCGGTATCTGCGCGGCCAGCCGGTCGGCACGCTCGGCAAGGTCGCTGCACAGCGTCTGCAGCTCCTCCACGGTGGAGTTCTGCACCGGCAGCCCGCTGAGCGCCGCAAAGCTGCTGCGCGAATAGTTGATCCCCGCCAGCAGCACGAATGCCAGCAGCGCCGCCGAGGCGGCGCAGGCCAGCCGGGCCAGCGCCCGCGCCAGCCGCACCCACCGGGCGCGCGCGCCGGCCGTGTGCACCAGTATCCGTACCAGCCGTACGGCCAGCACCAGCCCTGCCAGCAGCAGCCCGCCGCAAAGAAGCTCCATCAGCGAAAGCGGCAGCAGCCCGGTAAGAAAATTCAGCGGCTGCGCCAGCAGCGGGTAGACAGTGCTGGCATAGCCCTCGGCGAAGCCGGGCAGGCGGCGGGCGGCCAGCGTCAGCAGCCCGGCGGCAGGCAGGCACAGCCCCCACAGGCAAAACCGCCATGAGGGCGCGCTTTTAGTCTTTGCTTTGGCTTTGGGTTTGAAAAACACGGGCAGCTTTCCCCTCTCTGTTCTGCTTTCTGTCAGACGTTCTGCTCTATCAGATGTTCCGCCGGACGACGACCCGTCCGGAAAAACGCCCAAGACGCCGGCTGCCGCCTTTACAGCGCGGTGCGCAGCAGCAGCGCCGCGCGGGCGGGCAATACAAAGCCGGTGCCCTCCGGCAGGGTCTGCACCGGTACGGCCGTGCCGGTGGCGGCGTCCACCGCCTCAACCGGTGCGCCATGCCAGCACAGGCGGCGGTCGGCCGCATCCCGGTTGACCAGCAGCGCACAGGCGGCCGTCTGGGCGCAGGCAATGCCGTCGGTGCTTTCGCCCGGCGTCTGCACCGTCAGCTGCGGGCCCTCCGGCCGCACGGCGGCCAGCAGCTGCTCGGCCGTCTGCACGGTCACCGTGCCTGCGGGCAGGCGGTCAAGACCCGCGCCAAACAGGCCCTGCGCCTGCACCGGGCAGTACCAGATGATCTGTGTGCCCTTTGCCGCCAGCGCAGCGGCGGCCTCGGCCAGCGCAGGCGTAACGTCGCAGGCGGCAATGACAAAGCTGCGCCAGTGTCTGCCGCGCACGGCCTGTGCCTGTGCGGTTGCCGCATCGGTGTAGGTAAAGCTCTTCTGCCGGTTCAGCATGGCAAACTGTGCTTCCAGCATGGCGGCCTCGCAGACGGTCATTTTGGTGTCGCTGTCGCTGTCGGCCTCGCACAGAGGCTGCTGCGGGCGGCGGTTGCGCATCATGGTCTCAATGGGGTACAGCAGCAGGGTATCCGACAGGCGCTGCCCGGCCAGCGCTTCTGTGGCGCGGTTCAGCGCGTCCAGTGTGCGGCGCATATCACCGGTGGGGTCGCTGTCATTGTAGTAAGAGGTAAACACATCCACGCCGAAGGCCAGCTGCAGCATCAGTGCAATGTACCGCTCATCGGCTGATACCTGATAATGGTGCGCCTGCTGGTTATGGTCCGACACCTCGTCCATCACATGCTCGCGGCCGTACAGCTCGGCAATGCTGCGCACCAGCCGCGGGGTAAAGGCAAAATCCCACACCGTTTGCGGGGTGGATTGCAGCATATCCATGCCCGGAATGTGCATGTGACGCAGCAGGTTGAAAAAGTTGCCTTCAAACAGAACGTGCAGATGCAGCTCGTCCTCCAGCAGAATGTGGCCGGAGAAGCTCAGCCCCACCGTGGCGCAGTAATCGCTCAGCTGGGCAAAAAACGCCTGCTCGTACAGGTCGCTCATCAGCTGGTGGTACGCCTGCCGCACCTGGCAGAAATGCTCGCTGTGGCCCAGAAACAGCGCGGTCAGCTCATCCTCCAGCCGGTAGCCGTTGACCGAGGCAAAGCGGTTGGCTACATCGCGCCCCCAGTTGACCACCGGGTACAGCGGAATGTCGTTGTCGTACGGGTGATCGACCCGGTCGGGGTACAGCTCCGCGTTGATATAGCAGCCCATATACGAGGGCTCGTCCGTAAAAATGGCTTCGATGACGGCGTTCTCCGCCTCGTCGCCGATGCGGCGGGCGTAGCTGTCGCCCAGCAGCGCCGTATAGCGGCGATAGGTGTTGTCAATAAAGGCGGCGACGGCGTCGCGGTTGCTGACGTCGATGTAGCGGCGGCTGGAATAGACATTGTGCTGGGCGTGCGCGCCCTCGTACATGTGCTTTTCAAAAAAGGCAAGGCACAGCAGCGGGGTTTGGGTGTCGTTGACAAAATGCACCGGCAGGCCGGCGGGGCGCGCGTGCGGGTGCAGCAGCTCGTCATCGGTGGGGGCATCGCCCGCCATGCGGTAGCACACCGCCGCCAGCAGCTTTTCGTGCCCGCGGGGCAGCGGAAGCTCCAGCTCCTCCCCCGGGGCCAGCACATGGCTGACCATCACGGCCGCACGGGCTTCAAAGTCGGCGTTCTGGGCAATGGTCTGGGTGCCTGCAATGCCGCTGGGGTAGCCGTCCTCATCGTACAGCCACATGCGCATGCCCTGCTCGCGGCAGGCGTGCACCTTTTCCTTCATCAGCTGCCATTCGTCCGCATCCTGCATATAGTTGACAAACGAAACATTGGTGACAATGCCGCCGTAGCCCTTGGCTTTCAGCTCGGCGATGCGCTCGCGGATGCAGCGGCATTTTTTCTCCAGCGTGTCCTCCGGCGCATAGCCGAAATCGCCGTGCACAATGCGCAGCGGGCGGTAAATTTCACGTTTCATGTTCTGCTCCTTTTTAAATTTCTGTTCCTGCTTTTTCCTGTGGGAAGCGGCGCCGCCCCGACCGATGGCGGGCAGACGGCTGCTTTTGGCTAAACCATACCATATTCCACCGACGGTTGCAAGCGTTTTTTGCGCGGCGGCTGCACCGGCGGCAGGGCGGGCGGCGGCTTTTGCGGAAAACGGCGAAAATTACCTTGCGCAGGCAGGGAAAATCTCTTATAATGGAAAGCGCAGGGGCCGTGTGCCCCAAAATGAAAATTGAGGTGTGAAACGGACATGATCCAGAAACTGAAACAACAGACCCTGCGCCGCACGCTGGTGCAGGCGGTGCTGTACCTTGTGCTGGCGGCAGTGCTGCTGGCACTGACGGGCTTTGGCATTGTCGATCTGCTGCGGGGCCCGCGGCCGCTGGAAAGCTATGCGCCGAAGGAGCTGGAGGGAAAATACGTCGAGGCGACCATCAATTTCCTGTGGGAGCCGTACTGCTATGCCGGTGAGGACGAGGACAACGCCACCGAGATCCAGTATATGGCCGCGGCCACGCCGCTGACCGATATGGAAGCGTTCAATACGGCCGAGTACATCGGCGTTGCGTTCCAGAAAAGCGAGATCGATGCGGCGGCAGCCCTGTACAAGCGCGGCGTGCTGGCTTTTAACAGCACGTGGGACGCTGCCGACCTTGGCAAGCCGATGGTCGTGCGCGGCACGGTAGAGCAGATGGACGAGGACGAGCAGGGCTTTTATGAAGAGCTGCTGGAGGAGACTGGCATGGAGGATGTCGCCGGGCTGCGGCTGGTGCTGCGCAGCGGCAAGCTGCCGGGCGGCAGCCGGGGCGTGGTGCTCTTCCTCACAGCGGCGGCGCTGTTTCTGCTGGTGCTGGCCGTTGTGCGGCTGGTAAAGGCGCTGACCGGCGCCTACCAGAAGGATGTGACCCGCTACTGCGCCGCGGCGGCTGACCCGGAGGCCATGCAGGCCCGGCTGGAGGAGCTGTATCAGGGCACGCAGCCGCTGCCCGGCGGCATTTATGCCGATCGTGAGCGGGTGCTGTTCCCCGAAAAGCTGTATACCCGTGTGCTGGATGCCGACCGCATTGCCTGGGTGTACATGCATGCAACGCAAAAACGTGTGTACGGCATTTCTGCCGGTACGGCCTACGAGCTGGTGCTGACGGATACCGCCGGTAAGCGCCGCCAGGTGGCACAGCGCAGCGAGGCGGATGCCTCCGCGGCCATGCACGCCCTGTTTGATCTGCTGCCGCATGCGGTGTTCGGGTACGACGTTCTGTGGGAGAAGCTGTTCAAGAACGACCGCGCCGCCTTTGCCGCGCTGGCTGCCAGGCAGCACGCTGCCCCGCAGGCTGCGGAGGCCGTACCCTCTGCCGATGCGGCGGATGCGGAACCGGCGCCCTGCGCCGCAGCGGATGATGCGCCGTCCGCGTCGGCCAAAGAGGAGCAGCCCGAATAAACGGCCAAAAGGGCCGACCGCTTCCGGCCGGGGGCGGTCGGCCCTTTGGCGCAGGCGCGTCCCCTTTTGGCGGCAGAAGCGATTATCGCAGGCTGGCCAACCTTTGAAAGCCCGGGGCGGCGCAGCTGCCGCCCGGCCGCAGGCGGCTTTGGCTTGGGGCGTTCCCCGGCAGCGCGCTCTCTTTTGGGTTTGACAGAAGAAATTCCCCTGATGCAGTGTCGGTATCCTGCAACAGGGGAATTTTTTTGTGCCTGCCGTCCGTTTTGCCGGTTGGCCATTTGTCTGCCGCCTATTTTGACACTCCGGCTTCCCCGCGGCGCTTTGCGGCGCAAAAAAGCCGGGCCCGCGCAAGGCAGGCCCGGCAAGGCTGCGCAGGGCAGAGGCTTAATACCCCAGTTCCTGATAACGCTTGTGCTGCGTCTCCAGATATTCCATGCCGTCGGGCAGGTTGGCGCTGCGCAGCATGGTCGGCGAAATGCCGCGGCGCACCAGGCTTTCCGTTGCGCAGGCCATCATGGCCCACAGCGTGTAGGCAGCGCCCAAACCGGAGGCCGGGAAGCACTTCTGCTCGACCCCCTCCACCTCCAGCATGGCGTCGCCGTACGGGGCGCAGTTGTCCAGCACATAGTCGCCCAGCTCAAACAGGCGCTTGCCGCAGGGGTGCTTGGGCTGCAGCCGTGGCGAAGCCTCCAGCGAGGTGATGCATACCAGCGTGCACCCGGCTTCCTTGGCGGTCAGGGCCATATCCACCACATTGGCCGAGTTGCCCGAGACCGAGCCGACAATAAACACGTCGCCGGGGCGCACATCCGAATGGGCAAACGCCGTGCGAAGAATGTCGCGTTCGGTCACGGCGATGGCAGGCTCAGTCTCGCGCTTGCGGGGCTGCGGCTCGGTCTTGACCGAAAAGCTGTACTCAAACTTTTTCAGGTACAGCGCGCCGCCCGCACGGTACAGCATTTCCTGATTGACCAGATGTCCGCTGTCAAAAATGAACATCTGCCCCCCGTGTGCAACGCTGTCGGCGATCACCTCGCCCAGCTTTTCCAGCGTTTCGCGGTTTACCCGGCGCGACTTTTCCAGCACCTTGTCCATGGCTTCAAAATAGCGGTCTACCAGCATGATGGTTACTCCTTTTTATCTGCCGCGCAGGCGGCGTAATGACGGTTGAAAAGGGCTTAAAGGTAGCAGATCTGGCTGCGGTACTGCTCCATCACCCGCTTGTTGTGGGCGTCGCCGCCCTCCAGATTGGCGCTGACGAACACCGGCGGCGTCACGCCGCGGCGCTGAAATTCGCCCACGGTCTGGCAGACCATGGCGTTCAGAATGGCGGCCCCCACGGCGGTGGAGGTGGGGCCGGTGCGCTCGGCAAAATCGTCAATGGCAATGGCGGCATCGCCCACTGCGCCGCAGTTGTCCAGCACAAGGTCGGCGCATTCAAACAGGCGCTTGCCGCTGGAATGCCGCGACACGCTTGCCTGCGAATAGGCAAGGTTGGTCAGCGCAATGACCCTTGCGCCGCGCTGATGGGCGCGCAGGGCCATATCAATGCCGACGGGGTTGCGGCCCGATACGCTGTGCACCAGCAGAACGTCGCCGTCGCCGATGCCCTTGCGGTCGATCAGCGTTGCGCCGTACCCCTCCATCCGCTCAATGTCCGAGGTCAGGGTAACGGGGTTGACATCCAGCTGCAGGCCGGGGGCAAACAGCGGGTTCAGCACCACCAGCCCGCCGGAACGGTAAAACAGCTCCTGTGCCAGCAGCCCGGCATGGCCGCAGCCAGCCGCCCACAGCTTTTTTTTGTTCAGCGCGGCATCCGCCAGCCAGCCTGCGGCCGTATGGATGGCCTCGGTCTGGGTCTCCAGCACCCGGGCCAGAATGCGCTGCACCTCGTTCAGGTATTCCGCAGCATAATCACGCATGGGGCATCCTCCTTTTTTACCGCCCGGTGAGGGGCGGCGCTTCTGCTTTTTTTCAAACGCTGCGGCCGTTTTGGGGCCGCGTGCGGTCTTATTGCAGGCCGTCCAGCGCCTGCGGGGGCAGCGGCGTAAAATAGCTGTCCAGCACGCAGGGGGCAAAGGCCTCCTTCAGCTGTGCCAGACGGGCCGGGGTCAGCGTGCCCTCGGTCTCCAGCACATACTGCACCACCCCGGCCATCACCGGGTCAAACGGCGGGGCCTGCAGCGCCAGGTGCGGGTAAGCCTGCAGCAGGCGGGTGCGGTAGGCGTTCCACAGCAGCGGGTGGATCTTCCATGCCCCGCCCGAGACCGTCACCGGCAGGGTGCATTCCGGCGTTTCGCCGATCAGCCGCAGCAGCGCCATGGTGTCCTCGGCCAGGCGTCGGCCGCCGCGCACCAGAATGCGCTGCGCCACGGCGTCGCCGTCGCGGGCGGCGCGCCCCAGCGTGTAGGTGGCCCGCGCCACTTGCTTGCGGCTGTCGGGTGAGCCGTGCACAATGGCCACCAGCTCAAACATCCGTTCCTTCAGCCCGTAATCCGCAAACACATAGTCGCGCAGCAGCGTCGGCTCTCCCCGGCCCTCGTCGGCGTGAATGGCGGCCAGCAGGGCCTGCCGCCCAAGGTCATAGCCGCTGCCCTCGTCGCCCAGCACCGGGCCGTATCCGCCGACGGTGCGCACCTCTCGCCCGTCGCGAATATAAAAGCAATCCGACCCGGTGCCTGCCAGCGTTAAAATGCCGGTGCGCGCCCCGGCCCCGGCCAGCAGGCCGCAGGGCCCCTCGCCAATGTGCACGGTGCGGCGCAGCACGGCCTGTGCGGGCAGGGCGTCCGCCGGGGTCAGCCCAAAGCAGCTGGTCTGGTACAGACAGTCCACCAGCAGGCGGCCATCCTCCCCCACGGGCAGGGGGCGCGGCAGCCCGTCGATCAATTGGCGCAGGGTGGCCTTCAGCCCGCGGCGCACCTCCTCGGCGGGAATATAGGTCGTGGTGATGGCCGGACCCTTTGCGTACGACAGCAGGTGCAGCGTTTCGTCAAAGGCCAGCATTTGCAGCTTGGTGCCGCCGCCATCCGAGCAGAAATACAGCATAAAGGGGATTCTCCTTTTGGAAAGCGCGGCGGCCCTGTCCGGCGCTGCCGCACATGATTCATGCTCATTGTAATACACCGCCCGGCGCTTTGCAAGAGCGTTTTTGGGTTTTGGACAAAAGGCTCCTCCGGACAAACGCGGCCGTGGACGTCCGGATAAAAACTGCGGATGCCCCGCCGCGTTTTTTCCTTGCGGCGGCTGCGGCAATCCTGTATAATAAGATCATCAAATAAAAAGGAACCGCCTGCCCGGCGCCGTGTCGGCAGTGCGGCCAAGGAGGCTTTTCATGAAACTGCATTATCTGGGCACCGCCGCCGCCGAGGGCTGGCCCGCACTGTTCTGTGACTGCCCGGCCTGTCAGCGTGCCCGTACTGTGGGCGGGCGCAACATCCGCACCCGCAGCCAGGCCCTGCTGGACGGCCGTCTGATGATCGACCTGCCGCCCGACACCTATCACCATCTGCTGACTGCCGGGCTGGATATCAGCTTTCTGGAAAACATCCTCATCACGCACTCGCATGAGGATCACTGGTACCCGGAGGAGCTGCTGTACCGCGCCGAGGGCTTTGCCAACTATCAGCATCCGGAGCAGCTGCGCCCGCTGACCGTCTGGGGCGCAGAGGGCATCCGCGCGGATATGGAGCGCCAGATGGCGAAAAACCGCCTGAAGGACAGCGACCGCCTGCGCTACCGCCCCATTCAGCCGTTTGAGACCTTTGAGGTGGACGGCTATACCGTAACGGCGCTGCCCGCCAACCATGACCCCAACGCAACGCCGGTGATCTACCAGATCACCGACGGCAAAAGCACGCTGCTGTACGGCAATGACACCGGCCTGCCCGGCGAGGATGTCTGGCAGTACTGGGCCGCGCACCCCGTGCACTTTGATCTGCTCTCGCTGGACTGCACCGGCATCCTCAAGCCGTGGCGCGACGGCCATATGGGCATTCCTGCCAACGAAGAGCTGGTCGGCCGTCTGCGGGAGCTTGGATTGGCCGATGACCGCACGCAGGTGGTGCTCAACCACTTTTCGCACAACGGCGGCTTGACCTATGACGAGCTTTCCGCCCATGTGCAGCCAAAGGGCTGGCTGGTGTCGTACGACGGCATGACCATCGAATTTTAAGCGTCTTTCGCCGACGCAGCGCATTTGAACGCACGGACGCAGACGCAATAGAAAAGCACCTGAGGGAAATGGTTTCCCTCAGGTGCTTTTTTGATGCTTTGCAGCTCTGCGTGAAGCCCTCCGGCGAAAAAAGAAGAGCCGCCTTGCCGTCGCTTTCAAACCGGCGGCAGGCCAAAGAGGCCCCGGCCGCCTGCGGTCACTGGAGGGGCAGCCGCCCTGCGAGCCGCGCATGGACAGCGCCCGCTGCGGTCACGGCAGCCACTGCAGCCGGACGGCAGGAATGCTTCCCGCCACAAGGTCGGCAATGGTCACGCCGGAAAGATAGGCGTCGATCAGCTCATCCAGCCGCTGCCACACCGGCAGCGTCAGGCAGGAATCCGCCCGTTCGCAGGCGTTCTCGGTGCATTCCAGACACGACACCGGGGCCAGCGTGCCCTCGGCCAGCCGTACGATCTCCGCCACGGTATATTCCTGCGGGCTGCGTGCCAGACGGTAGCCGCCGTCCTTGCCGCGCTGGCTGAGGACGATGCCTGCGCGGGTCAGCGCCGCCACAATATTTTCCAGATATTTCAGCGAAACATCCTGCCGTTCCGCAATGGCCTTCAGCGGAATGACCCCCTCATCCCCGTGCTGCGCCAAGTCGATCATCACGCGCAGGGCATACCGGCCCTTGCTGGAAATCATCATTGCTTGCGTTCTCCTTTTTGTGGGGCAGGCCGCGAGGCCCGCCGCCCTTTTCAGCTGTTCTCCGGCCCGGCTGCGGCCGCCGGGCGGTCGCCCTGCTCGGCCCTGCCGTTTTTCTCCGCCCGTTCCGCGCTGCGGGCGCGCCGTTTTTCCGCTACCGGCTTCTGGGCCGCGCGGGCGGCATCCTGCCGGGCGGCCTCCTCCAGCAGCATTTCAAAGACGATTTTACCGGCCAGCGCCCGAATGGCCGCCTGCACAATGGGCGGGCACTGTGCGGCCGCCGTCGTCGCCGGGCCTGCCTTGGAAAGCACGCTTTCGTGCAGTCGACGCTCCAGCTCGGTGCAGAAAAGGTCATAGGCGGCCTGCGGATCGCGCCCGTCTTTCAGAATCTGCAGCACCTGCACGATCTCCACCGTGCTCAGCGCCCGCTTGAGCAGCGCGATCATGATGAGGTCGGCCAGGTGGCTGCGGTCGTACTTCTTTTTCTGCGTGGGCGCCAGCACTTTCTGCTTGACATAGTTGTTGATGATGGTGGGGGTGATGACGACCTTATCTTTTCCGGGCGTGATGGGCCCCAGCGCCTGTTCCAGCACCAGCATCACCTGATCCAGATACAGGCCAAGGGCGGGCAGCTCCTCCCAGCGGGGGCAATGATAGGTGCACAGACGAACCTCCGTCATAACAGCTCTCTCCTTTGCTGCGCACGGCGCGATACTTTACTGCTATTATAGGTTTTTTCAAAATTTTCGTCAAGGCATATTGACTATTCCGTAAAAGCATATTATAATCTGGATAATGTGGTATTCAATACTACTTCTAATCGCATGAAAGGCCGGGTGTGCGCATGGATCCCTGTACCAGTATTGCCATTTACGGCGATTCCATCCTTAAGGCGACCGTGCCGGATGACCAGCTGAAATACCACTTTCATATTCAGCAGTTTCTGCGGCGGTTTGACAGCCTGCCGGTGCAGCTGGTCAACCGTGCGCGGTTTGGCGCAACGGTGGACAAGGGTATGCAGATCCTGTCGGCCGATCTGGAAAAGGGGCTTTCCTGCCGCCTTGCTCTGCTGGAGTTCGGCGGCAACGACTGCAATTATGACTGGCCCGCCATCGCGGCCGACCCGTGCGGTGTTCACCGGCCCATGACGGCCCTGCCGCACTTCTCCGCGCAGCTGGCGGCCATGATAAAGCTGCTGCAGCAGCATGGCATTTCGCCGGTGCTGATGACCCTGCCGCCCATTCACGGGCAGCGCTATTTTGATTTCTTCTCGCGTGGGCTGGACCGTGCGGCGCTGCTGCAATGGCTGAAAAACGATGTGCAGCGCATCTACCGCCAGCAGGAGCTGTACTCCGATGCCGTGCAGCGTGCGGCGGCCGAGTATCATCTGCCGTGTCTGGATGTCCGCTCGCGCTTTCTGCAGGCGGAACAGCTGGATGAGCTGATCTCCGCCGACGGCATCCATCTTTCCGACGCCGGGTATGACCTGCTGTTTGACGTGCTGCGCACGGCGCTGTGCGGCTGGCTGCAGACCCCGGCCGCCACGCTGGCCTGACGGCCTTTTTGCCGTCGCTTTCCTTTCAAAGGCTGACCGGCCCTTCAGGATCCGGGCGTCTGACCAACGCCTTTTCAAGCCGGTTTTGTCTTATGGGCTACCCTCTGCCGCGGCAAAGCGGCGGTTTTCACCGCCGTGTTTTGCGACCTGCGCTGCGGCAGAGGATGCCCGCTTTTTTTATGCCCGCCGCTTTTGTGCCGGGCATTGCGCCAAGCCGAAAGGGCGGCTGCAGCGGCAGGATCGGATGCGCGGCTGCTTTGACTGCAGAGGCTGTCTGCGGGGCAGACAAGGTCGGCGGGCGGCCTTTGGGCAACGGGCAAAAAACGGCGCGCCGCGGCCGGTGCTTGACAAAACCCCGCCCATACCGGATAATAACAGGCAAAGCGGCCCTGTCGGCAGCTGCCGGTTTTGATCCGGGCGGGCTTGCCCGGCGGCATCTGCCGACAGGGCTTTTCGGCGAGAAAGGCTTGCCGGACAGGGAGACGTTGTTTTTGCCGGACACGGCGCTTTGTCGGACGGGAAACGCCGTTCATCGGTGAGGAGAGGTGCTTTTGATGGATTTTCCGCTCAACAGTTTGGGGCTGACCCATGCGTTTCTTGCCGCGCATGTGCGGCCGGGAGATTTCTGCATTGACGCCACGGCGGGCAACGGGCACGATACGGCGTTTTTGTGTTCGCTGGTGGGGCCGACGGGCCGTGTGCTGGCGCTGGATATTCAGCCGCAGGCCGTTGCCAACACCAACGACCGGCTGGCACAATTGGGCTATGCGGCGTTCGGCCGGGCCATTCTGGCCGATCATGCCGGGCTGACGGCCTGCGCCGCACCGGAAAGCGTCGATGCCGTCTGCTTCAATTTTGGCTGGCTGCCTGGCGGCGACCATAGCATTTTTACCCTGCCGCGCACCAGCCTGCCTGCCATTGACGCCGCCTTGGGGCTGCTTCGGCCGGGCGGGGTGCTCAGCCTGTGCCTGTACTATGGCGGCCGCAGCGGCACGCAGGAGCGTGACGCCATTCTGCAGCACCTGCAGACGCTGGATCCCCGCCGCTATACGGCGCTGGTCACGCGGTTCGTCAACCGCACCGGCGATGTGCCCATTCCGGCCTTTGTGCTCAAGCAGACCTGATGGCGGCCCGGTCTTTGGATGATCCGGCCCGGCCCTTGCCTGTGCGCCGCTGTGCACGCCTGTGCACGCCGCCGATTCGCCTGATCGCTGCGGCAGTATGCCGCCGTGCCGGTGTATGGCCGGTTCGCCTGTGCGGGCGCCGTGTTTTATTCTGCCCGCCTTTTGACGCGCTGCCTGTTTTGTGCAGCGCGTTTTTTGTTTCGAAATAAGAAATTATCGAAATTCGATAAAAAACACTTGAAAAGCAATAAGCGCAGTGCTATACTGAACACACAGGATCGCAAAAGACGAAGGAGAGTACCGCCATGAACTGGAATGAAAGCAAAAGCCTGACGCTGACCATGGTCTGCACCAAGGTTGTTTTGTGGCTCTGCATTGTTTTCGGGGCGATCGCCCTGCCGGGCTGGAAGTGGTTTCTGGGCGTTTTCCGGCCGGAGCTGCTGCGCCTGACGACCGCATTTCTTCTTACCACCTATTTTGCGTTGGTGCCCGCCATTGCCGCGCTGCTGCTGTTGCTGCGGCTGTTGGGCAACCTGCGCGGCGGGGCCATTTTTGTGGCGGAAAACGTGCTGCTGCTGCGCGGCATCAGCTGGTGCTGTGCGGCGGCCTGCCTCATTTGTCTGGTCTCGGCCTTTTATTATGTTCCCTTTGCGGCGTTCGCGGGCGCCTTCGGCCTGATGGCCCTGCTGCTGAACGCGGTAAAAAACTGCTTTGGCCACGCCGTCGTCATGAAGGACGAGCTGGATCTCACCGTCTGAAAGGAGCGCTTTTCATGCCCATTGTGGTCAATCTGGATGTGATGATGGCCCGGCGGAAGATCAGCGCCGGAGAATTGGCCGAGCAGATCGGCATCACCCCTGCCAACCTTTCCATTTTGAAAAACCAGAAAGCCCGCGCCGTGCGCTTTTCCACGCTGGAGGAGATGTGCCGCGTGCTGAATTGCCAGCCGGGCGACCTGCTGGAATACCGGCCGCCGGAGGAGACGGCGGACGACCGGCCGTGACGGCCACCCCCGCAGGCGGAAGAGCTGCCCGCTGAAATGGGGCGGATGACTCATAGAAAAAGGGCTGTCTGAGCGGGCCGCATTTCCGCAAAAGCGGCCGCTGCGGAGGACAGCACGGCCGACCTTGGCAAAACGTCGGGCCACAAAAACGCATTGTGCGGCGGCCGGAAGAAGCCGCCGGAAAAGGAGAAAACAGAAGATGAAAAACCAACTGCCGGATGCGGCCTGCCGCACCCCTGTGTTTGCTGCACCCCAAAATGCCGCGGAGCAGCCCAAAACAACGGCCGAAAACGCGGCCCTGCCCCAAAGCGCCCCTGTGCCAGATGCGCCGCCGTCTGCGCCCGTGCCGGGCGGCTCCCGTACGGCCGGGGGGCTGGCGCTGCTGTTTTCGGCGGTGCTGGGCTATCTGTATGTGCGGCTGCTGCTGTTTACCGGCACGGTGGGCGCTTCGCTTTTCTGGCCGGGGCCGCTGGCGTTTACCCTGCTGTTTGCCGCTGCCGTCGGCGTATGGGCGCGGCAGTCGGCCCCGCAGCTGGGCGGGGAGGGTCTGCTCTGGCTGGGCTGCGCGCTGACGGCTGCCGCCGCGCTGACCTTTGTGCGGCTGAACGCCGTGCCGCAGGGGCTGGCGGTGCTGTTCTGGCACGGCGCGGCGCTGTACGGCGTGCTGGCCTGTACCGGCCAGCTGACGGAGGGCCGCACCGGACCGTTCTGCGCGGCCGATCTTCTGCGCGGCGTCGGCATGGGCTTCGCCGGGCTGGCAGCCTGGCCGCGTGATCTGCTGCGCTGGCTGTGCAGCCGTCCGGCAAAGGGCGGCCGTCCCCGGCGCTCGGCTGCCCCGGCGGTCGGGTGCGTGGCGGTTTCGGCGGTGCTGCTTTGTCTGGCGGCCAGCTGGCTTGGCCGGGCGGATGCCGGGTTTGCCGCGCTGCTGCAGAGCATCGCTTTCTGGAACGGCGACTTCTGGCAGGGGAAATGGCTGGGTCAGACCGTCTTCTGCCTTGCTGTCGGGCTGCCCGTCGGCGCGTTTTTCTATGGGCTGGCCGTGACCGGCAGCGGGCGGCTGGCCAGCCGCCCGCGCCCCGCCCTGCAGCGGCGTGCGGAGCAGCTGGCGCGCCTGCGCTGTGTTTCCGAACGGCTGCTGTGCGGGGTGCTAGGCGCGTTTGCGGGGCTGTATCTGCTGTTCTTTCTGGTGCAGGGGCAGTACCTGTTCGGCGGGCTGGTCGGCAGGCTGCCGCAGGGCTTTACGCTGTCCGGGTATGCGCGGCAGGGCTTTTTTGAGCTGTGCGCCGTGATGCTGCTGAATTTTGCCGTGCTGGCCGGGGCGGGCCTGCTGGCACGGCAGCCGCTGACTGTCTGCAGACCGCTGTGCTGTGCTGCCGCCGTGCTGCTGCTGGAAAGCCTGCTGCTGTGGCTGACGGCCGCCGCCAAGCTCTGGCTGTATGTTGCCGCATTTGGCTTTACCGCCCGCCGCCTGCTTGCGGCATGGGCGCTGCTGGTGCTGGCCGTTGCCGCCGTGCGGGCGCTGATGTATCTGCGCGCTCCCTGCACGGTGGTGCGCCCCACCGTGCTGACGGGGGCCGTCGCGCTGGCGCTGCTGTGCCTGTATTAACAGGCGGCGGGCCCGGGGCTGTACTGCGGGTCACGGTAAAAGGCGGACAGGATCTGCTGCATATACCCCAGCGCCACCACGGCAAACATGTTGGAGGGCACCAGATAACCGTACACGCAGCGGTCGTCGCTGGGGCGAAAGCCAGACCAGGTCATGCCGGTATAGGCTGTCGGATTGCCGCGCCCGCCGCAGGGCAGGGTATCGGTCTCGGGGCAGTCAAAGCGCTGGAAGGTATATTCCGAGCATTCGTCATGGCGCTGCTCGCGCTGCCAGAGGCGCACGATGCTCTGCAGCGCCCGGTGAAATTCCTCGGTGAACTGGGCGGTCGCCCCGCAGTTTTTCCAGTACAGATAGGCCAGCTGCACCGGGTAGCACAGCGAGTCGATCTCATACTTGCGCTCCCAGATATCCGGCTGCATACGGGTGGCGTCGCTCTGGTGGCCGCTGCCGTCCGGCCCGGCGTTGAAGGCGTTGGCATAGGGGTCGCTCAGAATGCAGCGGCACTGCTTTTTCAGCACGCCTTCCAGAATGGCCCGGATGCGCGGGCTGTCGGCCGTCGTCAGCAGGTAGGGGCGCAGCTGGTTGGTGCTGTCGCGCAGCCACATGGCGGGAATGTCGCCTGTCAGCAGAAAGACCTGTCCGTCCTCCTGATAGCGCACGGCGTTTTCCAGCGTGTCGCGGTAACAGTTCTCAAACATCCGGATGATCTTGGGGCGGTAGGCCATGCGCTGGCGCACCAGCGCAACGATCTGCTGTTCGGTCATAAAAAGCTTCTTTCGGCATAAGCGGCGCGGCGGCAGGGGTTGACAAACGCCGCGAAAATGCGTATGATAAAAACAGGGCCGCTCATCCGGCCAAAAACACACAAAAGAAAATCAGAAAAACCGGGTCTTCAGGGCAGGGTGCAATTCCCGATTGGCGGTACAGTCCGCGAGCGCTTGCAGGCGTTGATTTGGTGAAACTCCAAAACCAACAGTACAGTCTGGATGAAAGAAGGCCGGCAGAGCTTTTTGGCCCCATGGGCCAGCTTTTTGCATTGCCGACGCCTGAAAACCAAAGGGTTTTCGGGCGTTTTCTTTTGCCGCTGATACAAGGAGGTTTTGCCCTATGGAAAACAAACAGGATACCCGCACCCGCCGCATCACGCTGCTGGCCATGCTCAGCGCGCTGGCCTATGTGCTGATGGTGGTGGGGCGCATTCCCGTGGTGCTGTTTTTGAAGTATGACCCCAAGGATGTGATCATCACCTTTGCCGGGCTGTTGTTCGGGCCGCTTTCCAGCCTGGCGGTATCGGTCGTGGTATCGCTGGTGGAAATGCTGACCGTCAGCGACACCGGCGTGATCGGGCTGGTGATGAACGTGCTTTCCACCTGCTGCTTTGCCTGCACGGCGGCGTGGGTGTACCGCCGCCGCAGAACGCTGAGCGGCGCCGTGCTGGGGCTGGTGGCAGGCACACTGCTGATGACGGCCGCCATGCTGCTGTGGAACTATCTGCTGACGCCGCTGTATATGCACCAGCCGCGCGAGACCATCGCCGCCATGCTGGTGCCGGTGTTTCTGCCGTTCAATCTGCTCAAGGGCACGCTGAACGCCATTTTTACGCTGCTGCTGTACAAACCGGCCGTGCAGGGGCTGCGGCGCGCACGGCTGGTCGCCGTGCCTGAGCACAGCGAAAGCGGCCGGGCGCATATGGGCGGCATGCTGGCGGCCGTGGCGGCGCTGGCAGCGGTGTGCGTGGTGCTGCTGCTGGTGCTGAAGGGGCTGCTGTAAGCGCGCGCCGCACAAAACGGGTGTCTGCTTTGCGCCCATGTCCCAAAGCGTCTGCGGTCGGCGGCCGGCTGCTGCGTTGATTATAGCATACATTTTTGCGGCCGACAAGAAGGGGGCTGCGGCAGTGCCGCAGCCCCCTTTGACTGTCCGCGCATCGCTGCGCGCACGGTTTTGAAAAAGAAAAGGATCGCCCCGCCCGGCAAAGCCTCCCTGCCGCCCGGCGGTAGCCTCAGCCGATCTCCTCGGCGTAATAGACACAGTCCAGCGTGCACAGCGCGGCGATCAGCTCGGCATGGCTGCGATAGCGCCCGGCGTCCCGGTGGCGCACCGTCAGCGAGACGGAATACACGCTCAGCCCCGAGTTGAGATAGGCGGGGTTGGCCTCGATGTCGTCAATCTTCAGCCCCAGCGTTCGCACGGTGGTGATGAAATCCTGCAGGTCGCTGCGGCTTTTCAGCTCGATGTGCATTTCAAAATGGTTGGAGCGGTTTTTCAGATAGCTTTCAAACGAGGGGAACAGCGACAGGCAGCACAGCAGCGCGGCAAAGCCGATGACGGCCGCCGTGTAAAAGCCCGCGCCGACGGCCAGCCCCAGAATGCCGCAGGCCCACAGCGCCACCGAGGTGGTCAGCCCCTTGATCTGGTTTTTGCTGCTGTACAGAATGGAGTTGCTGCTGATGACGGCAATGCCGATGACGGCCGCCGCCGAAAGCAGCGGCAGGACCGCCGCGCTGCTGAACGACAGCGTGACAAATTCATCCAGCAGCATGGCGCAGGTGGAGGCCAGCGACACCAGAATGAAGGTGCGCAGTCCGGCGGCATGCCGTTTGGTGGCGCGCTCGCAGCCGATGACGGTGGCAAAAACCACGCTGAGCAGAATGCGGAACACAATGGCCCACAGCCCCGGCTGGGCCGACCAGCTGCCCAGCAGGGCGGCGATGGGATCAATGGAATGGATCATGGACGGTTACCTCCTGACAATCGGCCGCGGAAGCGGCGGTCATGTTGATAGCTGGCAAGGGCGTATTGCTCCTCGGCTGCTTCGGTGAATGCCTGCTCCTCGGCCGAGGCGGCCGGGTGCTCAGGCAGGTCGGCCTGTATCTGCTGTACCTGCCGGATGAGCGTCTGCAGGCTGGCCGGCTTCTGAGCGCCTCCGGCATTCGGCGCAGGGGCGCTTTGGGCGGCGGCTGCTGCATTGGCCCCGGGCGCGGCGGCTGCGTCCGGCGCTGGCTGCGCGGCATAGCTGCCGGAAAGATGCAGCGACAGCTTGGCGCAGGCCGGGCCGACCAGCTCATACAGTACGCTGGAGGCCAGGATGATGGTCTGCAGCTCCTGCCCCATGTCGCCGCCCAGTGTGCGTGCGCCCAGCGCCGCAAGGCCAATGGCGACACCCGCCTGCGGAATGAGCGCCAGCCCCAGCCAGTTGCGCACGGCGGGCGGTTTGTGCACGGCCAGGCATCCGACAAACGCGCCCAGATATTTGCCCAGAATGCGGGCCAGAAAATACCCGACACCGGTGACCAGCAGCGACGCGCCGCCGCTGCCCGCCGAGGGGTGCAGCAGGGCGTCCAGCTGAAAGTTCAGCCCCGAGCGCACAAAAAACAGCAGCAGCAGCGGCGGGCTCCAGTAGTTCAGCTGCCGGAACAGCTTGGCATCGCCGCTCAGGTTGATGTAGACCGTGCCCATCGACATGCAGCCCAGCAGTGGCGAAACATCCAGCAGCGCGCAGATGCCGCAGAAAGCAAACAGCACCGCGATGGAGACGATCAGCCGGTTGTCGGTAGAGCGGCGACGGAACAGCAGCTTGAGCAGAAAGCCCGCCGCGCCGCCCAGCAGCACGACGCCGATATTGGTAAGGATGGGCAGCCCGACGGTGTGCAGCGTGCTGCCGCCCTGCGCGCCCGCGCTCAGCGCCACCGAAATGGCCACGCTGTACAGCACCAGCCCAACCACATCATCCAGCGCGACGACCTGCAGCAGCGTGTCGACAAAATCGCCGTGCGCGCCCGTCTGCCGGATGGTCATCACGGTAGAGGCCGGGGCGGTGGCCGAGGCCAGCGCCGCCAGCACCACGGAAAACGGCAGGCTCAGCCCCAGCACCCAGTACACCAGCACAAACACCGCCGCCGAGGCAGCGCAGGCCTCAGCCACGGTGATGAGCGCCACGCGGGCACCATTGCGGCGCAGACTGTCAAAGGTGAAAAATTCGCCCACGCTGAAGGCGATGAACGCCAGCGCAATATCCGAAAGAAAATCCGTTCCGGCAATGATCTTTTCCGGGATCAGGTTCAGACAGTACGGCCCGATAAGAATGCCCGTCAGAATATAAGCCGTGACGTCGGGCAGCTTCAGCGGCTTGGTCAGCCGGGTGGCGGCAAACCCCAGAAACAGCATGGCGGAAACGGAGATGATGATGGTCGCCACAGGGGAGGAACGCTCCAGCAGAAGATACAGCGGCTGCGTCATGGGGCAGGTCTCCTTTCATGGGGGCGGGCGGTGCCCGCCTTGCAGAATTTAGAAAAGTATGATACACTGAATGCGTTATAAAAGCAAGCACATAAATATTTATTGGATGATAAATATTTCTTATGGAGGAAACGCGATGCTGAACCCGTGGGTCAAAACGCTGCTGGAGGTAGTGCGCCAGCAAAGCTATACCAAAGCGGCCCGTGCCCTGTCGCTGACGCAGCCCGCCGTCAGCCACCACATCCGCCAGCTGGAGCAGGAGCTGGGCATCCGTATTTTTGAGCAGGGGCGCAGAGGCCCTCTGCAGCTGACGCGCGAGGGAGAAATCGCGGTGCGGTATGCCCGGCGCATGCAGACGCTGCAGGGCCGCCTGCTCAACGATCTGTCGGATGCCGAGCGTCACCTGACCCGTATTCGCGTGGGCATTACCCACACGGCCGAAAGCAACCTCATTGCCGAAGCACTGGCCAAATACAGCAGCGCCAACCCCGGTGTGACCATAACCGTTTCCACGGATACCATAAAAAAGCTTTATGATAAGCTGGAAAATTTTGAGCTGGATCTGGTGATCGTTGAGGATCGGCCAGACCCGGCCGATTTCAACGCGCTGCTGCTGGACACCGACTGTCTGGTTTGCGCCGTGTACAACCGCAGCCCGCTGGCGCGGCAGACCATGGTGACCATTGCACAGCTCAAGCGCCAGAAAATGATCCTGCGGCGGGCGGGCTCGGCCACGCGCATGCAGTTCGAATCCAACCTGGCGGCCATCGGCGAAAGCATCGACAATTTCGATGTGATCCTGGAGGTGGACAACATTGCCACCATCAAGGATCTCATCCGCAAGGGGCTGGGCGCTTCCATTCTGGCGCAGAGCGCCTGCATGGATGAGGTGAAAAAAGGCAAGCTGACGGTGCTGCCTATTGAAAACCTCAGCATGGTGCGCGAGACCAATATGGTCTACCATAAGGATTTTTCCCACCCGGAGGTGCTGCAGGGCATTCTGCACAGCTATCGGGAGGCCAGCCGCCCGGCCCTGCTGAGCGGGACGTAAGCGGCAAAGCGGCAGGCTTCCCCGGCCCGCCGCAGGGGGGCGGCGCCTGCTGTATGGGTTTTGGCCCTGCCGGAAGAAAGCGTGAAGTATACGGCTGCCGCGCGGCCCCTGCCTGTATTACTGCCGGCCCATCTGCGCAAAAGCGGCAGGGCGTTTGGCGCTGCGGCCGCGTGGGATGTCTGCCCAAAACAGGGAGGCGGGCCCCGGTTCGCCGCAGGCGGCTGCCGCATGGCTGTTAAAAAATGGACAATTTCACCGCCGCGCCGCGGTGGGAAACCGAACACAACCCACAAACTTGACAAATGGGCCGCTTTGCCCCTTGATAAATGCGCGCAAGTTGAGTATACTGGTACATGGTGAAAAGCGGCCCGCCGCAGGCGGCTGCCTTTTGCCGCTATGGCAGGTTTCCATTTCATAAAATACATTTTAATAAAGGAGATCGTCGATTATGAGCAATCTGGGCAAACGTACTGTGGATGATCTGAACGTGAAGGGCAAGCGCGTGCTGGTGCGCGTGGACTTCAACGTTCCCATGAAGGACGGCGTGATCACCAACGATAACCGCATCGTGGCAGCGCTGCCCACCATTAAAAAGCTGATCGCCGACGGCGGCCGCGTGATCCTGTGCAGCCACCTGGGCAAGCCCAAGAACGGCCCCGAGGCCAAGTTCAGCCTTGAGCCGTGCGCCGTGCGCCTGGCCGAGCTGCTGGGCCAGCCGGTGGTGTTCGCCAATGATGACGAGGTGGTCGGCCCCAACGCCCGTGCCGCCGTTGCGGCAATGAAGGACGGCGACGTGGTGCTGCTGCAGAACACCCGTTTCCGCAAGGAAGAGACCAAGAACGGCGAGGAGTTCAGCAAGGAGCTGGCCAGCCTGGCCGAGGTGTACGTCAACGATGCTTTCGGCTCTGCGCACCGTGCGCATTGCTCGACCGTCGGCGTGACCGCTTACATTAAAGATACGGCTGTCGGCTATCTGATGGCCAAGGAGATCGAGTTCCTGGGCAACGCCGTGGAGAACCCGGTGCGCCCGTTCCTGGCGGTGCTGGGCGGCGCCAAGGTGGCGGACAAGCTGAACGTCATCGACAACCTGCTGAACAAGGTGGATACCCTCATCATCGGCGGCGGCATGGCGTATACCTTCCTGGCTGCCAAGGGCTATGAGGTCGGCACCTCGCTGATCGACCCCGAGAAGATCGACTACTGCAAGGCCATGATGGAAAAGGCCGAAGCCCGCGGCGTCAAGCTGCTGCTGCCGGTGGATACCGTGGTCTCCAAGGTGTTCCCCGACCCCATCGACGGCCCGGTGGAGGTCAAGACGGTTCCCTCCAACGAGATCCCGGCCGACATGATGGGCCTGGACATCGGCGAGAAGACTCGCGAGCTGTTTGCCGACGCTGCCAAGACGGCGAAGACCGTCGTCTGGAACGGCCCCATGGGCGTGTTTGAGAACCCCGAGCTGGCCAAGGGCACCATTGCCGTGGCCAAGGCGCTGGCCGAGACCGACGCCACCACCATCATCGGCGGCGGCGACAGCGCGGCTGCCGTCATGCAGCTGGGCTTTGCCGATAAGATGAGCCACATCTCCACCGGCGGCGGCGCTTCGCTGGAGTATCTGGAGGGCAAGGGCCTGCCCGGCGTGGACGCCATCCAGAACAGCTGAAGCATTTGCTCTCACAACATAGAAAAGAGGTTTACCGTTATGAATAAAGCTACCCGGAAGGCCGTCATTGCCGGCAACTGGAAAATGAACAAGACCCCCGCCGAGGCCGCCCGTCTGATCAACGAGATGCTGCCGCTGGTCAAGGATGCCGGCTGCGAGGTCGTCATCTGCGTACCGTATGTTGATCTGACCGTCGCCGTGGAAAAGTGCAAGGGCTCCAACATCCATGTGGGCGCCGAAAACGTGCACTTCAAGGCCAGCGGCGCCTACACCGGCGAGATTTCTGCCGAGATGCTCAAGGAGGTCGGCTGCGAATATGTCATCACCGGCCACAGTGAGCGCCGTCAGTATTTCGGCGAGACCGATGAGACCGTCAACCTGCGCACGCTGGCCGGGCTGAACGCCGGGCTGAAGGTGATCGTCTGTGTGGGCGAGACCCTGACCCAGCGCGAGCAGGGCATTACGGCCGAGCTGGTCGCCATGCAGACCAAAATTGCCCTGAAGGACGTTACCGCCGAGCAGATGGCCAACATCATCATCGCTTACGAGCCCGTCTGGGCCATCGGCACCGGCAAGACCGCCACGGCCGACCAGGCGCAGGAGGTCTGCGCCATCATCCGCGGCGTCATTGCCCAGCTGTACGGCGAGACCGTCGCGCAGGCCACCACCGTGCAGTACGGCGGCAGCATGAACGCGGGCAACTGCGACGAGCTGCTGGGCAAGCTGGATGTGGACGGCGGCCTGATCGGCGGCGCTTCGCTGAAGGCCCCCGATTTTGCTACCATCGTGGCAGCTGCCGGGAAATAAGAAAAATTCGTTTGTCGGTGCGGGGCCCCGCAGGGCGGCCCCCCAGTTGGCAGGCGGCGCGTCGGCAAAACGGCGCGTGCCATTTCCGCACAGTAGGTCGGGCGGCGGCAGGGCCGCCGCCCGATTTCTGTTTTTCAGGGCCACAGGCGCAAAAGCGGCGTCCGGCCCGCTGCAGAAAGGAACAAGCACTATGAAACCTCTGATGCTTTGCATTATGGATGGCTTTGGCTGCCGCGACGACAGCCGCGCCAATGCCATTGCGGCGGCGAATAAGCCGTTTCTGGATGAGCTGTTCGCCAAATATCCCCACACCCGCATCGGCGCTTCCGGCATGGATGTCGGCCTGCCCGACGGGCAGATGGGCAACAGCGAGGTGGGCCACACCAACATCGGCGCAGGCCGTGTGGTGTATCAGGAGCTGACCCGCATCACCAAGGCCATTCAGGACGGCGAATTTTTTGAAAACGACGTGCTGAAGGCCGCCATGGCCAACGCCAAAAAGCCCGGCGCGGCGCTGCATCTGTACGGCCTGCTGTCGGATGGCGGCGTGCACAGCCACAACGGTCACCTGTACGGCCTGCTGGAGATGGCCCGCCGTGAGGGCGTGGAAAACGTGTACGTCCATTGCTTTATGGATGGCCGCGATACGCCTCCGGCCTCCGGCAAGGAATATGTGCAGCAGCTGCTGGACAAGTGCGCCGAGCTGGGCGTGGGCAAGGTCGCCACGCTGTGCGGCCGCTATTACGCCATGGACCGCGACAACCGCTGGGACCGTGTGAAAAAGGCCTATGATGCGCTGGTGCTGGGCGAGGGCGAGCACGCCGCCGACCCGGTGGCCGCCATGCAGGCCAGCTATGATAACGATGTCACCGACGAATTTGTGCTGCCGACCGTCATCGGCGAGGGCGGCCGCATTCAGGCGGGTGACAGCGTGGTGTTCTTCAACTTCCGTCCCGATCGTGCCCGCGAGATCACCCGCACGCTGGTCGACCCCGATTTTACCGGCTTCGAGCGCAAAAACGGCTGCTTCCCGCTGTATTACGTCTGCTTTACCCAGTATGACGCCACCATGCCCAACGTGCATGTAGCGTTCCGTCCGCAAAGCCTGACCAACACGCTGGGCGAGTATCTGGCGGCCAACGGCAAGACGCAGCTGCGCATTGCCGAAACCGAAAAATATGCCCATGTGACCTTCTTCTTCAACGGCGGCGTCGAGGCCCCGTACCAGAACGAGGATCGCGCGCTGATCGCCAGCCCGAAGGTGGCCACCTACGACCTCAAGCCGGAGATGAGCGCCTATGAGGTGGCGGACGAGTGCGTGCGCCGCATCGAAAGCGACAAGTACGATGTCATCATCCTCAACTTTGCCAACTGCGATATGGTGGGCCACACCGGTGTGTTTGAAGCTGCCGTCAAGGCGGTGGAGGCGGTGGATGCCTGCGCCCGCAAGGTCATCACGGCCGTGCTGAACAAGGGCGGCGCGGTGCTGCTGACGGCTGACCACGGCAACGCCGATTATATGGCGGATGAGGATGGCACCCCCTTTACGGCGCACACCACCAACCCGGTGCCGTTTCTGGTGGCGGGCGCGGGTGATGTGACCCTGCGCGAGGGCGGCCGTCTGGCGGATATTGCCCCCACCATGCTCAAGCTGATGGGGCTGCCCCAGCCCGCCGAAATGACCGGCGAAAGCATTGTGCTGTAAGCGCGGAAGGCGTTTGCTTTGCTCCCCCAAAAAAGAATGCTTTGCTTTTGGGCTGCCGCACGCGGTCAGGGCAAAGCGACAGATGCAACGGGCACGGCCGCAGGGCCGTGCCCGTTGCTGCTTTTTGGCCCCTGCAGGCCCCGCGGCCGCCCACGGAATGCCAAAACGGGAAAACGCGCCTGAACAGGCTGTCTTTTTGCTGGCGGCAGGCGGTCTGCCGCCGCGCCCGGGCCGCCTGGCATTACCGGATTGTGAAAAAACGGCCGCGCCCGTCGAACAGGCGACGGCAGAATACCCGCAGGCGGCAAAGCGGGAGGCCTGCGGCGGCCTTGAAAAAGCGCGGGCCGCCATAGCTGCTGTACCGTCCGTTTGGCGCACAGGGCGGCCCATATGGAAAAACTGACGAAAAAACGGGCCGTTCTTCGGCCACTTCCCAAGTTGTATTCCGGGGTGCGGATGCTATAATGAATAGCGTATCAATACTGTTATGGTTCCATTACAGGAGGAAACGTAGCCATGTCCAACGCACTGTCCATTCTGCCCTTCGGCACGCAATATTACCGCCCGCCCACGCCCCTTGCGGAGGATTGGGAGGCCGACATTGCCAATATCCGTCGGCACGGCTTCAATACCGTGAAGCTGATGCCCAGCTGGCGCTGGTGCTGCCCTGCCCCGAACCGGATGTATTTTGACGATCTGGATCGGCTGATGGAGCTTTGCGCCCGGAATGAACTGAAGGTCATTATCAATCCGGTTTTTCCCGCCCCGGCATGGCTGTATCGGCAATACCCCGACTGCCTGATGGAGACG